>NZ_JBIAPW010000044.1:0-72104 GCF_042888505.1 Streptomyces sp. NPDC002870 | reverse complement strand
CAGACACCGGACACCCCACTACGACGTAGGCAAAACCGTCCGCCGCGAGAAGACACTTATAGCCCTACAACGGTTGAAAGGTTAAAGAACAAGCTAAGACGGCCGCCAGCCGCTTGCGCAACGCCGCTGTCCGGCCCGACACGCCGACGAGCAGAACACAGCTCCGGGCCTGGCTCCCGGCCTCAGTCGTTCGCCACCCCCCAACATCGGGGCTCAGATGGGCTGCCACAGCTGCGGCCGAGATGCCGCCGCCGATGGTCTGCCGTACGACTCGGCCGTGCCGCGCACCACGAGGGCGGCGAGATCCTCGGCGTCATCACCGAGGAAGCGGCGGCTGCTGGTGGTCACGGCGGTCTGGTGACGTTCCGCGGCCCGGACCAGGTCCGTGACTGTGGCACGGGTGGCATCCGGTGCGCCGCACCGCGACCAGCGGCACCGACGCCGCAGCGATGGCCGGGCTCGGCGGCGACATCGGCGCGAAGACCGGCACGGCGGAGGTCGGCAGCCAGGCCAAGTCCAACAGCTGGTTCACGGGATACCGGGGCGATGTCGCGGCCGCCGCGGTGACCCTGGACGGCGGCCACGGCGGCGATGCGGCGGGCTCGATCGTGGCGGCGGTTCTCCGCGCGGGGGCCGAGGGTGGGGGCTGGGAAGCGGCCGCACATCTGCCGCCCCTAGTGTGGGGGACCTCTTGGTGAGGAGCTGGGGGATCGGCGAACGGCGGAGGACTTGTGGGCAGGAGAGGGCGCGCCACGCGCAGGAGAATGCACCCTGCGCTGATCGGCGGCGTGGTCGCGGTGGTCGTGGGCGGCGTGGGGTTCGCCGCGTACAGCATGTACGGCGCCACGGCGGACGAGGACACGACGGCCGACGGCACTGCGAAGACGTTCAAAGCGCGCCCGGTGACGGCCGCGGAAGTCCGGGCAACGGCCGACGGGTTCCTCACCGCGTGGCAGGGAGGCAACGCCGCGAAGGCCGCCGCGTTCACCGACGGCACGGCGGCGGCGCAGACCGCGCTGACCGGGTTCCACAAGAACGCGCACATCGACGATGTGACGCTGACCCGTGGCGAGGCGTCCGGCGCCACGGTGACGTTCAAGGTCTCCGGCACCGTCTCGTACAAGGGCAAGAGCAAGCCCCTGGCCTACGACTCCCAGCTCACGGTCGTCCGCCGGGCGAAGGACGGCAAGCCCCTCGTCGGGTGGCAGCCGTCCGTCGTGCACCCGGACCTCAAGCAGGGCGACACCCTGGTCACCGGTGAGGCCGAGGATCCGCCCGTCAAGGCCGTGGACCGTGACGGCGCGGAGCTCACCGAGGCGAAATACCCCTCGCTCGGCACCGTCCTGGACGGGCTGCGGGAGAAGTACGGCAAGAAGGCCGGGGGTAGGGCGGGGATCGAACTGCGGGTGGTCCGCGGGGACAGCGCGGACGCCTCGCAGAAGGACGACGCCTCGCAGAAGGACGACGGCTCGGGGAAGAGCGAGGAGAGTGACGACGAGACCCCCGACAAGACTCTGCTGACGCTGTCCGATGGCACGCCGGGGACACTCAAGACCACGCTCAGCGCGACCGCGCAGGCTGCCGCCGAGCGGGAAGTGGGTGAGCGCGAGCGGGCGTCCATAGTTCTCATGAAGCCGTCGACCGGTGAGATCCTCGCCGCCGCCAATTCGAGCCATGGCTTCAACACGGCGCTGCAGGGGTCCCTGGCACCCGGCTCCACGATGAAGATCGTGACGTCGTCGATGCTGCTGGAGAAGGACCTCGCGTCGATCGACAAGCCGCATCCGTGCCCCAAGTACGCGTCGTACGGTGGCTGGAAGTTCCAGAACGTGGAGAAGTTCGAGATCAAGAACGGTACGTTCCGTACGAGCTTCGCTGCCTCCTGTAACACCGCCTTCATCACGCAGGCCGAGAAGCTCGACGATGACGATCTGACCAAGCAGGCCCAGCAGGTCTTCGGTCTCGGGCTCAACAACTGGTCGATCGGGGTGTCCAGCTTCGACGGGGCCGTGCCGGTGCAGAGCAATGCGCAGATGGCGGCGTCGCTCATCGGGCAGGGCGGGGTACGGATGAACCCGCTGAACGTCGCATCCATCATCTCCACGGCCAAGACGGGCGTCTTCCGGCAGCCGTACCTGGTCTCGCCCGACGTCGACGACCGCACGCTCGCGAAGGCCGCGCGCAAGCTGGACGCGTCCGCGCAGACGCAGCTGCACGAACTCCTGAACTACACCGCGACGTCGGGCTCCGCCGCGGAGGCCATGGCGGGCGTCGGCTCGGACATCGGCGGCAAGACGGGCTCCGCGGAGGTCGACGGCCAGACCAAGCCCAACGGTTGGTTCACCGCATGGCACGGCGACCTCGCCGCGGCGGCGGTGGTCCAACAGGGCGGCCGGGGCGGTAAGTCGACGGGGCCGCTGGTGGCTGCGGTGTTGAAGGCGGGCAGCTGACGGCCGCCCACAGCGGGAACGAACTCACTCGCGTGCTCAGTAGACCGACCGCTGGCGTTCCGTCCCTGACGAGGTCGCCGTGGAGCGGTTGTGGGGCGCCGTGGAGGAGGCCGGTCCTTGGCCGGACCAGCCGCGCGTAGGCGCCGGATGTTCTGTGCCATCGAAGGTTGAGCGATTCTCACCGAAGCCTGGTGACCGCCAGCGTTCCACAACGCTTCCATACCGACGAAGACCGTCCGCTTCCCCGCCCGGAAGCTCGGCCCAACTAACCTACGTCGTCTCAGATTTCAGAGCACTACAGCCATCTCCCGACGGCCGCAGGAACCTCAGAACCACCTCAGCGAACACCGTCGGTGCGGTGTTGTGGATCAAATGCCCGGCTGGAATGGTGACGACTCGCCCCTGAGGAACACGACCCGCCAACTCAGCGATGCCCGCCTGGGGAACATGACTTCCCTGACCGCCGGCCACGACAAGGGTTTCCGCCGTGATCTTGCTGAGTCGCTCCAACCACTCCGGATCAGACGTGTCGACCTGCCGCCTGACGGCCAGCACCATCTCCCAGTCGAACGTCAGTTTTCCATCCGGTCTGGTCGGAGTGGACTGCTCCCGGGGGCGCGGCACCGGGACGTCCTCCAAGACGAGTCGGTCCACGCGCTGCGGATACTCCTCGGCGAACAGATAGGCAACGATCCCACCCATCGAGTGCCCAATCAGATCCACCCGGCCAAGAGCCAGCGCATCCAGAAAACCGAGTACATCGTCCCGCATCGCTTGCAGCGAGTAGTCCCCCGGCCAATCGCTCCGGCCATGACCACGAAGATCAAGGGCATAGACCCGCCACCTGCGGGCGAAGACCGGCACCACGACGTCCCAGTCCGCAGCATCCTCGCCCAGAGCATGCAACAGGACGAGCGGCGGAGCTTCCGGCGGTCCGGAGACCTGATAGGCAAGCCGGACCCCTGCAACGTCAACCGAGCGGTGATCAGCCATGCCCGAAACATAGCGAGGGACCGCCGTCACGAACGCGACGTTCACCAACGGCCGAACCGACCACCATCAGCACGGTGACAACAAGCCTGCCTTTGCGGCAACTATCGGGCTTCGGCTCACCTACCGCCAACAGCAGCTGGTGACAGGCACTTCAGACTGGTCTATCCGGGAGCTCCGGAGTCTTGAACGGGACTGGGGAGCCCGAGGCCGCTGGGGGGCAGTGATCAGCCGGTGCGGGCCGACTTCCGTCGTAGGCTGAATCTCGCACGTGATGGACAGGAGGCTGAGGTAGCCGAGACGAGGCTGACCGAGACGATGGTTGCCGAGGTGATGGCCGAGCTGGCCGAGCTCGAGGACCCGAAGACACGCGAGGTGAACGAGAAACACGGTGACGATCACGGTGTGAACCTCGGCAAGCTGCGCGCGCTCGCGAAGCGGCTGAAGACGCAGCAGGAACTCGCGTGCCAGCTCTGGGAGACGGATGACACCGCGGCGAGACTGCTGGCGATCCTGATCTGCCGCCCGAAGGCGTTCGAGCGTGACGAGTTGGACGTCATGTTGCGCGAGGCGCGCACACCCAAGGTGCACGACTGGCTCGTGAACTACGTGGTGAAGAAGAACCCGCACTCCGAAGAGCTGCGCCTGGCCTGGTCCGCCGATCCGGATCCAGTGGTCGCGAGTGCCGGCTGGGCGCTGACCACCGAACGCGTGACGAAGAAGCCGGAGGGCCTCGACCTCGCAGGACTGCTCGATGTCATCGAGGCGGAGATGAAAGACGCCCCGGATCGCCTGCAGTGGGCGATGAACCACTGCCTGGCTCAGATCGGGATCGAGCACGCCGAGTACCGCACCCGTGCAATCGACATCGGTGAACGCCTGGAGGTGCTCAAGGACTACCCGACTTCCCCGGGCTGCACGGCTCCGTTCGCGCCCATCTGGATCACCGAGATGGTGCGCCGACAGCACGATAAGTAGGAAGGTTCGCGCTCACGCTCGTGCCGCTACTCCCTCGGAACGCCGCACCCGATACCAACCGACCGTGAGGGGCCTCACGTCGCCTACGGCTGGAGAGCACGCCGGGCCTACCCGTGTCGATTGACTTGGCGCCGCATCGCGCCCCACGACGGTCACGACCAGTGCTTCGAAGGCAGGGCGCCACCAGGTCGGCGAAAGAGGTCTCGGTCTGCGTGGTGCAGGACATATGCGGCCGCCGCAACATCGAGGTACGGCACACAACAGGCCGACGACTGCGTCGGCATGAGAAGAGCGGACTTCAGCGAGACCACGTCCCCGCCGTCTTGCGTTCCTTGTTTCGCGGAGCGCAGACACAGCCTCTCAGCTCTGTTCCTGACCAATCACCGCGTCGATTTCCACTTCGACGAGCCAAGCAGGTTCGATGAAGCGGGAAACCTCTACGACTGTGCATGCAGGCCGGACAGAGGCAAACCGCTCGCCGTGAGCCCGTGCGGCCTCCTTCCACTGCGTCACGTCAGTCAGCATGATGCGTGTCCGCACAACATCCTCGATTGACGCCCCTGCCTCCTGCAATGCCCGCTCAGCGATGTCCAGGCACCGTGCTGTCTGGGCATAGACATCGCCAGGTCCGACGGTGGAGCCGTCATCCCCGATAGGCGCCGTGCCTGCAACGGCGACGTACTTTCCTGCCCGCACCGCGCGAGAGAAGCCGATCTGTGGCTCCAGCGGCGACCCCGAGCTGACGACCTGACGCACATCTTCCATCTCGTCATGGTGCCAGAACTGCAACTCGCAACGGGCACCGAGCAGCCGTGACCGTCACCGAATGCCCGGCTCTACGGGAAGGCCACCTCGCAGGCGTGGGACCGACTGCACCTGCGGCTGAAACGGCGGGCGTGCCTGCTCGACCACGACGGACCCCACAGCCAGCCACCCCGCGGGCAGCCCGGGAACCGGGCTGCGACACACTCGCATCGTGATCGACAACGCCTTCGTGATCGTCTCCGGGCTGCCGGCCAGCGGCAAGAGCACCCTGGCCCGCGAGATTCGGTGGCAGTAGGCAGCGACTTCGTCGACGAACCGGTAAACGGAACCGGAAGGCCCCCCGGAAGCGTGCTGGGTCGTACGAGGGAAACGAATGCCCCGCTGTCGGCGGCGGTGCCGGTCCAGGCCGGTCCGGCTGCCGGTATCCGGCCCAACAGGCGCCTGTGTGCTTCCCGGACCCATGGGGCGAAGTGACGAGGAGAGGCGCGTGCGTCGACGTATCAGCAACCGTCAGCGGATGATCGCCGGTGTGGCGGTCATCGCAGTGGCGGCCGTGATAGCGCCGGTGGCCTGGTCCGTGGTGGGGGACGCACCCCGGCACGTCGCCGCGCCGAAGAAGTGCCGCACCGTCACACACGGAACCGCACCGGGCCCGGCCCCGCACCCGGCCCGCAAGACCGCCGCCAAGGCCCCAGCCGTCAACGCGCCCCCCGCCGACTTCGACAACGACGGCCACCCCGACCTGGCGCTGTCCGGGGGCGGGGACGTGGACCTCAACTGGATCGCCGGAAGCGTCGAGGTGGCGTACGGCTCCGGAGACGGTACGGGCGTCGGCCGCTGCCAGTACCTCACGCAGGCCGACGCGGGAATACCGGGAGAAGCGCGCGACGAGGCAGAGTTCGGGTTCGAGACCGTCGCGCGCGACTTCGACGACGACGGCTACACCGACCTCGCGGCCGCCGTCTTCGAGAAGGACGGCACCCACGTCATCATCCTGTGGGGTTCGGAGCACGGACTGTCGAGCGCCACCCGTGTGCCCGGGACGGACCGCAGCCACGTCCCCGGCACGCAGGACGGCGTCATCGAGGAACAGCTCGCCGCCGGTGACTTCGACGGCGACAGGCACGCTGACCTTGTCTTCGGGCTCGGCTCCGAGAAGGGCCTGTTGAAGGGCCCGTTCCAGCGGAACGGCGCCCCCGCCGACACAGGCCCGGTCCCCGCACCCCGGCTGCCCGACCGCCTGCCCAGCGAGCTGGCGTACAGCGATCTCGTCGCGGGCGATCTCAACGGTGACGGTACCGACGACCTGGTGAGCTTCCACACCGACGACGACGGCGACTCGGACTGGTCCCAACTGCACTGGGTCGGCAACTACCTCCAGGGCGGCAAGAACGGCTTCGCGAAGCCGGACAGCACACACATCCCCGACGCGGAGACCGCGACAGTCGGCGACGTGGACGGCGACGGGTACGCCGACCTGATCGTCAGCCCCCGGGGCGAGCGGGCGAGCCGCAACTCGGTGACCGTGGTGTACGGCACGAAGTCCGGCCCGGGGAAACGGACCGCGACCCTCGACCGCGACACCCCGGGCGTGCCCGGCAAGGAACCCCAGGACAACGACGCCGTGTTCACCTCCTTGGACGCCGGGGACGTGAACGGTGACGGCTACGCGGATGTCGTGGCCGGAGCGCCCCGGTCCCGGGTGTACGCCGCGAGAGGCACGGAGCAGGTGCTCCTCTTCCAAGGCGGGCCGCACGGCCTGACCGGCAAAGGCGCCCGGCAGCTCGACCAGCGTGACGTCCACGCCATCCCGGACAAGGACGACAACTTCGGGGAGTCCGTGCTCCTCACCGACATGAACGGGGACCACAAAGCCGACCTCACAGTGTCGGCACCGGGGGACGACAAGGGGCGCAGCTCCGCCTGGCTGCTGCCCGGCTCCGCCGACGGTCTGTCCACCCAGGGCGTCACCCACCTGCCCGGGACCTCCTTCGCGGACCCGAAGGGCGACCTCATGATGGGCGACCGGGTCGCCCGCTAAAGCGTGTTACAGAAGTGGAAGTTCGAGAGCGTTTGGTCGACCGCCCGTCGGCAGATTCAGGATCGTCAGCGGACTGCGGCGGACGACATGCTTGAGACGCCCTGAGAACGCCCAAGTCACAGCCACAGCGGATGACACGAGCTGCGAAAACCACTGCTAGATTCGTCCGCCATGCGATCACGTGAGTACGACCTCGACTTCCGCGACCGGGCCACGCGGATACGCGCCTGGGGTATCGGTCTGTTGGCCTTGGCGGCGCTCCTGTGGACATGGTGTGTCGTGTTGCTCCTCACGCCGTACGAGGTCGATGAGGAGCCCGGCGACCGTTACCCGCAGCAGTGTGAATCACGGTTGTTGACGGAGCGTGGTACGGCCAACGAGGGCCTGCAAAAGGGTGATTGGTGCCAGAACGAACGCGACTGGCCCGAGGCCCTGGCCGTGCTCGGGCTGTCCCTGCCGGTGTCGGCCGCTGGTGTGGCGCTCTTCACGAGTGGCAGTGTGAGCAGCCGGATGAGCGCCCACGCCGAGGCGATGCGCGAACTGGACAAGCTGGCCGACGCACGGAAGTCGTAGCCTGCACGGTCGGCTGTCAACAGGCCGCCGGTTCGGGCCGATCGGCGCGGATCAAATCTCGGCGTCGTGGCACTTCATGGCGAGAGGCGCTCAGGCTCCGTTCCCCGGGGAAGCCGGATGGTGAACACCGCCCCGGCGCCGGGCTCGCTGTCGGCGGTAATGGTTCCACCGTGTGCCTCGACGAGCTGGCGGACGATGGACAGGCCCAGTCCGCTGCCGCCGGTGCGTCTGCTCCGCGACTTCTCGGCCCGCCAGAAACGCTCGAAGACATGAGGCAGGTCCTCGGGCGCGATGCCGCCGCCCGTGTCCTCCACCGTGAGCACGGCCAGGTCACCGGTCTGCTTCGCGGTGAGCGTGACTGTGCCGTTCTCCGGGGTGTGCCGGAGCGCGTTGGCAAGGAGATTCCCCAGCGCCTGGCGCATCCTCACGGGGTCGGCCTCCAGCCAGAGACCGGGGTCGGTGCGGGTGCACAGGCGGATGCCCGAGGCCTCGGCGCGGGTGCTGTGGGCGGACACTACCTGGGCGACGAGTTCGTCCACGCCCACCGGCTCGCGGTGCAGACTCAGGGTGCCGGAGTCGACGGCAGCGAGGTCCTGCAGATCGTCGATGATGTGTTGCAGTAGCAGCGCTTCGTCGTGCAGGGAAGCTATGAGGTCCGGGTCCGGGGCGAGCAGCCCGTCGCGGGTGACTTCCAGCCAGCCGCGGATATTGGTCAACGGGGTCCGCAGCTCGTGTGCGATGTCGCTGACCATGGCCTTGCGCTGGGATTCCAACTGTTCACGGCGCGCGGTGAGATCGTTGAAGGCGGCGGCGAGGTAACCCGTCTCGTCCTTGGTGGTGACGGTAACGCGCGCGTGCCGCTGCGGTGGCTGCTGGGCTGCGGCCGTCAGCGCTCGTAGGGGACGGACGAGGCGGATCGCGACGACTGCGGTCATGGCGACGGTGGTGACCAGGACGAGCCCCGTGACGCCGACAATCTTGGCTTTGTTGGCGGGGGAGAGGTTGAAACCTGCGGGCTGCTGGCCCAGGCTGCCCAGATAGAGTCTGGCCCTTGGTGCGACGTACGGGTCGAGTTGTGTGCGGCGCGCGCTGTCGACACAGCTCTGCGTCCGCTGGCTGCCACCAAGCCGGCGGGCGTAGTCGCTCGCCGGGGTGTTGGAGCCGGGAACCAAGTCGATGCCTGCCCCGGCCAGCGGGATTCCTCGCCCCTGCTCGAGACCGGGGCAGTAAGCGATCATGGCGTTGAGTTCGTCCAGTGCCTTTTGCTCCGTGCGAGTGGCCGTGTTGAGTTCTCCGTCGGCGCACTGCGCCCGAAATGGCACGGATGCCTCCCCGTCGTCGGGTGTGATCACCGTGCGGCCGCTGGGGCTCTGGTGGCTGCTGCCGCCGCTTCCGTACCGCCGCATACACGCCAGGCGCTTCTCGGCGAGCGTCTTTACCTGTGCCCGTTCGGCCGCGGGGAGAAGATACGGTCCCACCGCCCGCGGGTCGATCCCGGCGAGCTGGGCCCCCGGTTCGGTGTACGTGTCGGTGTTCAGCGGTTCGACGGTGGCCGAGGCGCGGGCGGGCAGGGCGGTACCCGGGGCGGCGGAGTCGGCGATGGGGTATCCGGTCTCGGTCGTCAGGGCGATGCGCCGGCCCATGCTGTGTGACAGCGTGCGCACCAAGGTCTGCACGCCGTTCCAGTCGGCGTGGGTCGCGGCGAAGCCGCTGACTTGCCGCAGGATGTCGGTGTCGTCGGAGAGAACCTGACCGCGCTCCTCCTGGATGGCACGCGTGGTGGTCTCCACAGCTAGCCAGGACGTGGCGCCCACGGAGACGACGGTGATCGCCATGGAGGTGAGCACAAGCCGTACCAGCAGGCTCTTGCGCCAGGGAATTCGAGGACTAGGCGTCATGGCGGCCGTCGACGAGCTTGTAGCCGACGCCGAAGACCGTCAGCAGCCGCACGGGCCTGCGCGGGTCGGGTTCGATCTTCTTGCGCAGGTTCATGATGTGTACGTCGATGGCGCGTTCGGTGGAGGCGCGGTCGTGGCCACGGGTGTACTGCAGCAGTTGACGGCGCGAGAACACCCGGTCGGGTTCTGCGGTCATGGCGTGGAGGATGGCGAATTCGCCGGGGGTGCACGTAACGGGGGTGCCGTCACAGGTCACCAGGTGCCGTACGGGATCAATAGTGATGCAGCCCGCGCGCAGCAAAGGGGAGTTCCCCGCGGGGCGCATGGAACGGCGCAGTACGGTGCGTATGCGGGCCATCAGCTCCCGTGGGCTGTACGGCTTGGTCATGTAGTCGTCCGCGCCGAGTTCGAGGCCGAGCAGCACGTCGTCTTCTGTGGAGCGGGCGGTGAGCATGAGAACGGGTACGTTCCCGTCCTGGCGCAGCATGCGGCACACGCCGAAACCGTCGATCCTGGGCAGCATCAGGTCCAGGACGACCAGGTCGGGTCTGCGGCTCTTGGCCTCGTCGATCGCGGCCCGGCCGTCGTGGACCACGACGGCGGTATGACCCTCTTGAAGCAGCAGCCGGCGGATGAGCTTGGCCTGCATTTCATCGTCTTCCGCCACCAGAATATGTGCGCACACGCCGTTGACTCTATGCGCGGCGGGATCGAGTCAGGCCGATGTGCGGGTCTTCCCACACCCTGACAAGTTCCTGATACGCGTGCGCCAGGCTGGCGTTGCCCTTGGTCGCGTTCGGCGCTGCCATCACGCCGGGCAGCTGCTGGGTGTGACGGCAACGGCGAGCCGAAGAGCTGCGGCCGGGCCGCAATCACGGCAGCGGTGTCGCCCGATCCGATGAGTCACGCGAACTGTGATGAGTCATGCGAACAGTGCCGAACCCGCCGCTCGAACCCAGGGCTGCGTTCCCTCCACTCGGTGGGCTACGCCACTCAACGCGCACGACGGAGATCACATGCACCGCACCCGCCCCGCCCCGGCCCTCGCCGTCCTGCCGATCTCGCTATGCCTTCTTGCCGGGTGCAGCACTGCCCCAGGAGACGCGAACGACCGCGCGAAGGCGCCGCCGGCCGATGCCGAGGCCACGGTCACGCCGCGCATACACCTGAACGCCGCCGACGGACAAAGGCATGTCTCCGTCGAACGCGGCGGCCGCGTCACGGTCGAGGCGGGCAGGATCACCAAGGTGACCCTCACCACCGCGGCCGGCCGGACCGTGGGCGGCAAACTCACCCCGGACAAAAGGACCTGGGCACCCGATGCCGCCCTCGGCCACGACACCGCCTACCGGCTGACCGTGGTGGCCGCCAACCACGACGGACACGAGGAGACGGAGAGGATCGCGTTCACGACCCTCTCCGAAACCCACCGCTTCACAAGCACGTTCACCCCGGACAACGGATCCACCGTCGGTGTCGGGATGCCTGTCTCGTTCACCTTCGACAGAGCGATCACCGACAAGAAGGCCGTCGAGGCCGCCATCGAGGTCAGCTCCAGCAGCGGACAGCCCGTCGTCGGCCATTGGTTCGGCACGCAGCGCCTCGATTTCCGTCCGCAGCACTACTGGAAGGCTCACTCCACCGTAACTGTCAAGATCCGCCTCGACGGGGTCAAGGGTGCCGAGGGCGCCTACGGCGAACAGAACAAGACCCTCCGGTTCACCGTCGGCCGCAGGCAGGTCTCTACCGTGGACGCTTCCGCGCACCGGATGACGGTAGTCCGCGACGGCAAGGCCCTGAAGACCATACCCATCACGGCGGGTGCCAAGAACTCGCCCACGTGGAACGGCCAGATGGTGATTTCGCAGAAGCTGATCACCACGCGGATGGACGGAGCCACCGTGGGTTTCGCCGGCGAGTACGACATCCCCGACGTCCCCCACGCCATGCGCCTGTCCACCTCGGGCACGTTCATCCACGGCAACTACTGGGGCGCCGACTCGGTGTTCGGCCGGTCCAACATCAGCCACGGCTGCGTTGGGCTCAACGACGCCCGGGGCGGCGGCGACCCCGGTCAGGACGGCGCCTGGTTCTACGACCACTCCCTCGTCGGTGACGTGGTCGTGGTGCGGAACTCGAACGACAAGACGATTGCCCCCGGCAACGGCCTCAACGGCTGGAACATGGCGTGGAATCAGTGGAAGGCGGGCTCCGCACGCTGAGGCGGACGGTGCGGGAAGGGATGCCGGAAGCGATCTGCTAACGGCATCGCCCGCAGGCCCACCCGATGCTGCCGCAAGCGTTGCCCCTCGTCTGACCTCGTCTGACCTCGCGTGCCGGAGCTGACAAGTTCCTCACTTGTCTCATCCAGGCTGACAGCATGGCCTCATCAACCAGTCGCCCCCCGCGACGGCTTCCCTCTGCGCCCTTTGGGAACCGCCAAG
Source organism: Streptomyces sp. NPDC002870 (assembly GCF_042888505.1). Taxonomy (NCBI): domain Bacteria; kingdom Bacillati; phylum Actinomycetota; class Actinomycetes; order Kitasatosporales; family Streptomycetaceae; genus Streptomyces; species Streptomyces sp. NPDC002870. The sequence goes on along the minus strand of NZ_JBIAPW010000044.1, from coordinate 59,965 downwards.
CGACCACCTTCATAACCCCGGGCCTGAACCGTCTGGGAATACCGGCCGCTGTCCTGGCCCTGTCCGTCACCCTGACCGGATGCGGCGAACTGCACTCAGGAACAGCTGACGACCCCTCGTCGGCGGCCGTCGGTGTACTCGACGCAGGGGCGGCATCCGGCGCCCCCGGCACGACCCAGCCCAAGCCCCGGCCGACACCTGCGGACACCGAAGCGACCGCCGTATCGGTCCCCGCGCAGCTGCCGGGCCTCGGCCCCCAGACGCTGGCCGAAATACCTAAGAAAGCGCGCCAAGTTGTCCTGGTCACCGGGCGCGGCAAGGACTCCCCGAAGTCGCAGGTGGTGCTGTATCGGCGCACGAGCGCGGGCTGGGAGCCGGGAGCAACCTGGCCAGCGCACAACGCTCTCAAGGGCTGGACGGACGACCACCGCGCCGGCGATCTCCACTCTCCCATCGGCGTCTTCACCCTTACCGATGCCGGCGGGCTGCTCGCCGATCCCGGCACCAAGCTGCCGTACGACCAGTCACGGGACTTCACCATCGGCGGCACGGGCTTCGAGGGCGAGCCGCTCGCCGGCTCCTTCGACTACGTCGTCGCGATCAACTACAACCGTAAAGCCGGAGCCACCCCCCTCGACTGGACCCGCCCTCTCGGCACGGACAAGGGCGGCGGCATCTGGCTGCACGTCGACCACGGGGGGCCCACGCAGGGCTGCGTGAGCCTGGCGCAGAAGCACATGAAGGAACTGCTGCTCACGCTCGATCCCGACCAGCACCCGGTGATCGTCATGGGAGACGCCGACTCCCTCAAACGCTGATGCGCGCAGTCGAAGACGAAAAGCCAGGAGTGTCTCGGAGAAGGGGTGGGAACGCAGGTTCAGGCGGAGACGGCGGGGCCGGTGGTCGGTGCCGTAGCCGCGGGCGACCAGGGCGGCGGCGAGATAGTCGGCAGCCTCGTCAGATGGCCAACGTCGCCAAGGCCACCGGCCAGTACCCGCTCGGAGTCCTGTCCGACTGCGTCGTCTACGCCAGCTCCGGCCCGAGCCCCCCTGGACTTCCTGCCCTACACCGCCTCCGGCAAGCCGCTGCCCGGCTCCTTCCGCCCGGGCCCCACGCCCGGCCTGGCCAAGGTCGAAGGTTGTAACCGTTCGGTCCGTGAGCACCCCGGGGATCGACACTCGCGAGACGTAGTTCGGATCGTCGACCGGGAGACGTTCGTCTCGACGACCGGGGAGTCGAACTACAACCGGGAGCTGTACCGGCCGGATTGGATGCACCTCATTCGCTCACAGGCCTTCGCCAAGTTCTGGACGAAAGCCCTCAAGGCCCACGAGGAGGGCCTGGCCGTCGTCAGCGCCGTGGCTACCGATGAACTCCATGTCATCGGCGAATGGGAGAGTGTCTTCCCCGAGGGCCGCGGCGTTACCGAGGTCAAGGTGAAGGACGTCTGTACCGTCGGCACCGATCACTGGCCGCCGCAGACCTACGAGATCGGTTTCGCCGCCTGACCAGGACTCTCTCCTGACGGTTCATAGATTGACCCTCACCGAGGGCGGCGACGAGCCCAACACACTGTCCTTCTCCGACTACAACAAGCCGGTCGCAGTCACCGCCCCGCCGGCCGACCAAATCTTCGGCATGGACAAGGTCAAGGCAGCCAGTTCCTGAGCCGAGACTCTGCGAGCCAACGGGAAACACTGGCGCTTGGCACCGTCGGTGGCCCCCGTCAGCCTCTCCTAGGTGTCCGCACGTGTCACCGACCCCGAGCCGGCTCAAAGAGCTCCTCGGCATCCCCTTCACCCCGTAGCCCACACCCGGGCCGCAGTGGAAGCGTGACGCTTGGGCGGCCCAACGTCCCTCGTGAGGGACAGATGACGCCGCTGACGTAGAGGGGGGCCGCGTGGAGAGGTCTCCTTCGTCGCCCGGGCGCCGCACGCTGTTAGGGCATACGTTGCAGGACGAGGCGGAGTACGTCGTCGGGGGAGTGCAGTTCCTTCATCTGCCGGGCGATCGCCGCTGCTGCGATCGTGAAGGACGGGTCGTTCAGCACATTGGCGACGGCGACACCGATCTCTTCGGGCCTCTGGACCACGACTGCGGTCCCCACTGCGGCTGCACGCTCAGCGTTCAACGGTTTGTCCAGGCCCATGGGGAGCAGCACCATCGGTACGGCAGTACGCAGCGCTGCCAGTACGGTGCCGGCACCGCCGGCGGAGACCACGGCGTCTATGCCGGCCAAGAGCTGCTGCATGGGGACGAAGCCAACGGGGCGCACCCAGGACCGGTCGACATGCAGGCTGTCGGCATCCGCGGAGGGACTGACGGCCACTACGGCGCTGACATGGTGAGGTTCCAAAGACTTCACCATGGCGGCGAGGGCTTCGGGATCTTCGAGGAACGTGCCGAGCGTGACCAGGACACGGGGGCGGTGCTCCCGGTCTGGGAACTGAGGCGCTGACCAGGAGTTGTCATTGTCCGTGGAGTGTGGTTCCGGACGGATCGCGATGCGGTCGGCCGGCGGATTCCAGTCGTCACGCTGCAGGCAGTCCAGCCACGGGTCGATCGAGGCAAGACGCTGGGATGGTGTGATGCCCCGGGCGGCGAATCGATCCGCGGCAGCGGCATCCATGGCTTGGGCCAGCGCGTCGTCGAGCGCGATCCCCACCTCGTGGGAGACCCACGGGACGCCGAGCGCGGCGGCAGCGAGCCGGCCCAGGTAATCGGCCGTCTCGGCGATGATGAGATCGGGGCCGAATTCGGCTGCCGCGGCCAGCGCCTCCTCAGCTCCCAGGTCAAAACGCGCTCTCCCGAAGAACTCCGCCCGCGTCGCGGGAGTCATGTCCGTGCTGGCGTCCGCTCCGGTACGGCGGGTCACCTCGGCGAGGACGTCATCCACAGTCGGTCCCGCCGACAGGACCGGCACGGGGGCAACCACCCCAGCCATCGATTCGTGCGTCAGAAATGCCGTCTCATGACCGGCCTGCCGAGCAGCCTTCTCCAGGGGCACCATGGGCAGAAGATGTCCATAGGCAGGGGTGCCGGAAAACAGAATGCGCATAATGATCCTCACGGAATTCGGCGACTGGCCGAGGCGAGAGGGGCAGGTATTCAGGCGCTTGTTCTCGCTTCAGACACTCGACGCCGACGCCCAGAACGATGACGGACGAGAGTGCCGTACACCTGGGTGACGGACGTACTACCTCACTGGTTCATGGCCACGTGAAGCCGTGACTGCCCGCGCGCGGAAGCCCCATAAGTCGCAACGCTCATGCTCTGACGCTGACGCGATGCTCTGAAGGTCAGGGGGTGTGAGCGGTCGGGCCCGCTGCCAGGTGGGCATACGAACTCACAACTGACGTCGCAACGGCCGCTTTGCCGCTGCTGACCACGGTGATGACAAGGTCACGGCCAGCGCGCGGGTGCGCGGGCTCTCGGTCGTCCAGGTCAGCCGCATCACTCGGGAATCGGCGGCCCACCAGCCCTGGCCGTGGCGGGGAAGACTGTCACGGGCCGGACATCTGCGCCCGACCTGCCTGGCCGCCAGAGGTCGATGGCTATGCCCTGCGCGCCTTCACCGAAGGCACCGTTCAGCGCGCGGCCAGGCTGCTGGGACGCCTGTCGGACCATGCGTCCCGACAACAACCGCTCTCAGGGAGCTCGGTAAATATTGTTCTCGTCCGCCGCTTCAACGAAGTCGGAGAAGTCCATATTGGCGAGGAAGAGGTTGGCCTCGACTGTCGCCAGGTCACTCGCCGGGACGCGAAACGTCGAGCCGGGCTCCTCGCTCAGATCGAGCACAAGAACCAGGTGCTCGGGCGAGGTCATGGCCTCGCGATCAAACAGCATGAGATACGGATGATCCTCGTTCCCGCGCGCGAAAGCCTCGATCTCAACGGCAGACAGAGTCCGGAACGCGTGGTCGTCGAGCACATGCAGGTACGAGCCCGGTTCCAGGTCGTCGTCCAGCGCCGTCAGCGCCGCGCGAAAGCCATCCCAGAGCGCCTGGTCCGAGTAGTCGGTGCGGATGGCCAGGCTCCGCAGGGTGCGCGGTAGTTCCGGCTGCGGGTCTGTCGGTTCGCCGTCTCCCCGAAACGTGTCGGCTGGGACCGTGACGCCGGCGTCGGACGCGTGGTGCCCCGGATTCTCCAAAGGACGGTCCGCCGGTTCTCCTCGCAGGTTGCTCATCGCAGTGCCGCTCCCGTCATGTATACGTCGTACCCGTCTCTACGGCCGAGGTCCGGGGTCGGTTCGCGCCCGACCTGCCCTTCCCTGCTCGTACCGCAAGGTGCCCCGTTCGCCGAGCGCGTGGGCATGCCGACCAGGCTGTCGGGAATTGCGTTTCGCAGGGAGAGAAAGCCGAGGGACCGGGGGGTGGTTGCAAGGTGTTGGAGTTCTTTTACGCCTCCGTTCATGGGCAACGGGCGTGACCTACTCCTGGTTCAAAGGAAGAAGCCCGATCGGGTAGCAGTTCACCTGCGCTGCGGTTCGTCGCGGCGCAGGTGAAGCGCTTCGCTGGGCCGCCGCGAGGCTTCCGCGCAGGGACACAGCTCCTTGACGCAGCCGGCGACCGCGTCACCGTCTTCACGCGGTTCAGGGTCCAGCGTTGGTCCTCCCAGCGGTGCGCCGCCGGCCCCTTGGACAGCTCCCGCTCCAGAGGCGCGAACTGTTCCTCGCTCAGCCGCGGCAAGCGATGCCGGGCCCTGTGACCGCAGTGCCTGCGGCTGCCGTTAGAGCGTCCACGGTGGGCATTTCACGTAGTGAGGTCACGAGCCGACGGTGTTCAGTCGCGCGGATCTGAGCCCACGCGGGGCAGCCGCAGGGCGAAGACGGATCCGACCCCGGGCGTGCTGGCAACAGTGACCGTGCCGCCATGGGCGTGAGCGAGCTGGAGGACGATGGAAAGCCCCAGGCCGCTGCCCCCCGCGTGGCGACTGCGTGACTTCTCGGCACGCCAGAAACGCTCGAAGAGCCTGGGCAGGTCATCGGGGTCGATGCCAGAGCCGGTGTCGGCCACCTCGATGACGACTTCGTCACCGACAACGCGGGACTCGAGACCGATGCTTCCGCCGCGCGCTGTGTGGCGTACCGCGTTGGACACCAGGTTGCCGATGGCCTGACGCAACCGCACAGGGTCGGCAGTCAGGTGGATACCGTCCTCGCCGCTGACGGTCAGTCGGATCTCCGCGGTGTCCGCCGCGGCCCGGTGCGCGGCGGCAACGTGATGAAGAACGTCGCTGAGCCGTACGACTTCAGGATGGATTCTCAGTTTGTCGGCGTCGGCCGCCGCGAGGTCCTGGAGGTCGTCGATGATGTGCTGCAGCAGCAAGGCCTCTTCCAGCAGTGAGGAGACCAGAGCCGGGTTGGGCGTGGCAACGCCGTCCTGGGCGGCCTCGAGCCAGCTGCGGATGTTGGTGAGCGGGGTGCGCAGTTCGTGGGCGACGTCACTGACCATGACCTTGCGCTGCTCCTCCAGGCGCTCACGGCGCTCGGACATCTCATTGAACGCCTCCGTGAGGTATCCGATTTCGTCTCTCGTGATCACCGGCACGCGCCTGTGCGGCCCACTCTGGTTGCGTGCGGCGTCGGTCAGGGCGCGCAGAGGGCGTACGAGGCGCGAGGCAATCACCGCGGTCACGCCGACGGTGAGGACCAGTACCAGGCCGGTGACTCCGATGATGCGGTTGGTGTTCTCGGCCGAGAGGTCGAACTGAGGGGTGTCGGCGCCCCCGGGTGTGGAGAGGTACAGCAGAGCTGCTGGTGCGACATACGTGCGGAGCTGTGTGCGGCGACCCTCGGTGGTGCAGTCCTCGAGCACGTCGGCGTATTCGTCGGGGGGCAGTTTAGAGACCCAGGAGAAGTCCGGCCCGACCTGGACTGCCTGATGGGCAGGCACCGGCAGATCGGGTTTTCGCGCAGCCAGGCAGGAAGAGACCATGGTGTTGAGCCGCGCGAGGGGTTCGCGTTCGGTGGCAGTGGGTTCATCGAGCGGGAAAAAACACGGGTCAGGCGTTTCAAGCCTGGAAGGGTCGAACTTGACGATCGGACGACCGCTGGGGCTGTCGATTCGCTGAGCGTTGACCCTCTGATTACGCAGGCAGTCGACGCGTTTGTCCGCCAACTGGCGCAGCAGGGAGCGCTCGCCGCTGGGTAGCAGATAGGGGCCCGTGGCGCGAGGGTCGATACCGCTGTCGTCGGCCGGGGCGCCGCTGCCGGGCAGGAGTCCCGCGTCCGTGTGCAGCGGGTCGATGACCGCGGAGACCGTCAGGGGTGAAGGAGCGGCAGAAGCGGCGGAATCCGCTATCGGGCGGTGGCTTTTCGAGGTCAGGACGATGCGGCGCCCGGTCCGCTCCGCCAGGTCGCGCACGATCGGCCCCACCGCGTCCCAGTCGCGGTGGACGGCCGCATATTCCACCAGCTCGTTGTAGACACTCGCGTCGTCGGCCAGGACCTGGCCCCGTTCCTGCTGGATCGCCCGGGTGGTGGTCTGCACCGCCAGCCAGGCGGTGGCGCCGATGGAACACACGGCGACCAGCACCGAGGTGGCCATCAGCCGTGCCAGCAGGCTCTTGCGCAGCGGCGCCTTGCGCCGAGGGAGCCATGGCCTTTTACGGCGACGCATGGCCGCCGCTCTTCGCGTGCCCTGTCCGTCCGTCCGTCAGCTTGTATCCGACACCGAAGACGGTCACCAGGTGGACCGGCCGTCGCGGATCCGGCTCGATCTTCTTGCGGAGGTTTCCCATGTGCACATCGATGATGCGGCAGCTTATGTAGCGGTCGGAACCTCTGGTCAGTTCCAGGAGTTGCTCTCGCCTGAACACCCGGCCGGGCTGACCGGCCATCACGGCCAGCAGAGTGAACTCGCCCGGGGTGCACATAATCGGCTGCCCCGACATAAAAACTTCGTGGCGGACCGGGTCGACGGTCAGGGGGCCGGCGCGCAGAATGTGGAGGTCCGGGGCCGCGGGCCGGCGGGGCCGCCGCAGCAGGGTCCGGATCCGGGCCATCAGCTCGCGGGGACTGTACGGCTTGGTCATATAGTCGTCGGCGCCCAGATCGAGGCCGCGCAGGAGGTCCTCCTCGGTGGAGCGGGCAGTCAGCATCAGCACCGGAAGATCCGTCTCGTGCCGGAGAATGCGACAGACCTGCAGTCCGTCGAGGTGTGGCAGCATCACATCCAGGACCAGCAGATCCGGAGCCCTGCGCCGGACTTCGTCGATCGCGGCGTACCCGTCGTAGACCTCGGTGGCCGTGTGGCCGGCATGCTCCAGATACTGGCGGATCACCTCAGCCTGCTTCTTGTCGTCTTCGGCGATCAGGACGTGTGCGCACATGCAGTCGACCCTAGGCCGCGCTCAAACCAATCAGGCAGGATCCTGACACCGACCTGTCCAGATCTTCATAACGGCCGCTCATAGTGTCGGTCATGTCGAACCCTCCCTCCGGGCCGTGGACAGCCCGCCTGCCGCGCTCGCCCCTCGCCGCTCTCCCCGTCGGAATTGTCACTCTCGCGCTGGTCACTGGCTGTGGTGGATCAGATACAGGGGGCGGCGGCGGCCAGAAGTCCGAAGTGGCCTCGATCACCGAGCCGGAAAAGTCTGGTTCATCCGGGAAGAAGACAGCGGCTCCTGGCGCGGAGGGCGTTCAACTCCGTCTGGACAGTTCGGAGGAGGAAAAGCGACTCATCCACAATGCCTGGTCGACCTGCCTGAAGAAGAACGGTGTGCCCACCTACGCGAAGCAGGAAAATGGCCCCGACCCCGGCGGCGGCGAATGGATTTGGCCTGAGTTCAAGTCGCCCGCCATGCGAGGTGCCGCGGAGAAGTGCAAGTCCAAGAAGCCTCTTCAGCCGCCGGAGCTGGTCAAGGAGAAGAACCCGAACTACATGGACGACTTCCGCGAGTGGCTCCAGTGCATGGACAAGCGAGGAGTCAAAACCAACGCAATCGCGGATGGCAGTGGCTGGAATTACGTAGGCACTCAACCGCCCAACGCCTACGAGATTGAGGAAGAGTGCAAGGTGGAGGCGTTCAGTGACAAGAAGTAGGCAAGCCGCCTCTGAAGCCGGCGAAGGTCCCTCCACGAAGACCCGGCGGCGGTGGGTGTTCGCCCTTGCCGCCATCGCTGTTGCCGCGGCAGGTGTGGGCCTCGCCGGGTGGGCGGCGGATGGAAGCGGCGCCGACACCACCGTCAAGAAGACGACGAAGGTGCGAACCGTCGCCGTGGTCAGAACGGATCTGTCCAATGAGATGGAGCTGAGCGGCACCCTGGGCTACGGATCCACGCGCAGCGTGCAGGCATCCGCGAGTGGCAGAGTCACCTGGCTGCCGGCCCCGGGCGCCAAGGTCGAGCGGAACGAGCAGCTCTACCGTGTGGACGACCGGCCGGTACTCGTGTTCTACGGAAGCACGCCACTGTTCCGCCGACTGGACACCCGCGGCCTGGTCGGCCGCGACATCAAGGTGGTCGTCGACAATCTCCGGGCGCTCGGATACGACATCGGCTCCCAGCCAGCTGTGGGCAGCACGGTCCGGAGGGCTGCCGCACCCGCGTCCGAGCCGCCCGCCGCAAATGCGCCGACGGCTCCGGGAGCGCAGACCAGCGGTGCCCCTGACGGGAAGAACGACGAGGCCGGCGCGCCGACGCCGGACGCCCCCGAGAAAACACCGGCCGCCTCCGCCCCCGAGGAAACGAAGGTCAAAGAGGGGGACGGGGTACTCACCGCGGAACTCATGGACGCGGTCAAGCGCTGGCAGACAGCCGGGGGAGCGGCAGCGACCGGCGTGCTCGACGCGGGCGACATCGTGGTGACGCAGGGTGCCGTTCGCGTCAGCTCCGTCAAGGCCCAGATCGGGGCCGACGCCACCGCCGGCGAGCTGCTGACTCTCACCGCGACCACCAAGTCCGTATCGGTCCCGGTGGACGCCCTCGACATGGGCTCGATCAAACAGGGCGCCAAGGTGACGATCAAGCTTCCCGACGCCTCGACGGCCCCCGGCAAGGTATCGGTCATCTCCACAGTCGTTCAGAGTGAGGAGGCAGCCTCGGGGGGCGCCGCCGGGCCGGCCAAGGTCTCGGTGACTGTTTCGCTCGACAGGACGGGCGCCGGCAAGGTGGCGGACATCGATTCCGCCGCAGTCCAGGTGCAGTTCGCCGGACAGACCAAGAAGGGCGTACTGGCCGTTCCGGTCGGCGCCTTGCTGGCCCTGTCCGAGGGCGGCTACGCCGTACAGGTCGAGAACGGACCACTGCTGGCCGTCAAGGTGGGGATGTTCGCCAAGGGAATCGTCGAGGTCACCGGAACGGGCATCAAGGAAGGCATCAAGGTGGTGACGACCTCGTGAGTGTTCCCGCAGCTTCGCCGGTGCTGGCAGTACGCGACGCGAGCATGGCCTACCCCGGCGGAGTCAGAGCACTGGACGAGGTCTCGCTCACCATCGGCGAAGGGGAACTGGTCGCCATCGTCGGCCCCTCGGGGTCGGGAAAGTCAACACTGCTCAACATCATGGGCACGCTGGACCGCCCGACCCACGGCACTGTGGAGATCGGCGGCCAGGACGTCGCCGCGCTGTCCGACCGGAGGCTGTCAGCCCTGCGAGGCCGATGGCTCGGCTTCGTCTTCCAGCAGTTCCATCTCACCGACGGGCTCACCGCCGCGGAGAACGTGGCCACCGGGCTGCTCTACGCCGGAGTGAAACGCCGCCTGAGGCGTCCCCTGGCGGTCGAGGCACTGGGCCGGGTCGGCCTCGCGCACCGTGTCGGGCACCTGCCCCACCAGCTCTCCGGCGGAGAGCGGCAGCGAGTCGCCATCGCCCGCGCCCTCGTCAACGAACCGTCTCTGGTCCTGGCCGACGAGCCGACCGGAGCCCTGGACACCGCCAACGGCAGGGCGGTCCTGGAGCTGCTGACCAGACTGAACGAAGAGGGAACCACCATCGCGATCATCACCCATGACCGGGACATCGCCGCACAGTTGCCCCGCCGAGTAGAGATTCTGGACGGCCGGATTGTGGCCGACACGCTGACGCGGAGCCACGCATGACCGAAGCACCGATACAGTCCCCGACCCGCGAAGGCGGGGGAAAACGCCGTCGGCCACGTGGCGGGCCCGTCGGCCGCCCGGCCCACGGCGGGGCCGACGCGGCGAGCAACGGAGGCCGGCTCATCGCCGGTACCAAGCCCGTACGGCTGGCACCGGCCGATCTGCTGGGCCTCGGACTGCTCGGCATCCGCACCCGTAAGGTCAGGGCGGCACTGTCCGCCCTGGGCATCTCGATCGGCATCGCCACAATGATTGTGGTGACGGGGATTCCCGCCTCCAGCCAGAAGGCGCTGATGGAGGAGCTCGCGGCGCTGGGAACCAACGCGCTGCAGGCCGTGCCGACGCCGGGCGCCGATCCGCCGGTACTCCTCCCCGAGGAGTCGGTGGACATGGTCAGCCGCATCGCACCCGTCACCGTCACCAGTGCCGTTGCCAACACTCATGCCGCCGTCCACCGTTCCGACCGCGTCGGCTCCAGCGACTACAGCGGCCTGACCGTTCTGGCCACCAAGCGGAACCTTCTCGAAGCGGTCAACGGCTCGGTCAGATCGGGACAGTTCCTCAACGCCGGGACCGAAAAGCTCCCGACGGCTGTGCTCGGTTCCGCGGCCGCCTCCCGGCTCGGGTTCTCCGAGCTGAACCCTGATGATCCTGCCCCGCAGATCTACATCAACAAGCGCTGGTTCACCGTGATCGGGATCCTGGACCCGGTGACGCTGGCGGCCGACATCGACCGTTCGGTGATGGTCGGCTGGGAGGCGGCCGGCAACCAGCTCCGGTTCGACGGCCACCCCACGGTGATCTACGTCAAGGCCAGAGAAGACGCCATCGAGGACGTCCGGGCGGTACTGGCCGCCACCATCAATCCCCAGTTGCCCGGTGTCGTGCAGGTCAGCCGGCCCTCCGACGCCCTGGCCGCGAAACGGGCCACCGAGAACACCTTCTCGGCCCTGTTCCTGGGACTCGCGGGCGTCGCCCTGCTGGTGGGAGGCATCGGGGTGGCCAACACCATGTTCATATCCGTCCTCGAACGCCGCCGCGAGATAGGGCTGCGCCGAGCCCTGGGGGCCAACCGGGGCCAGATCAGAGGCCAGTTCCTCACCGAGTCCGTCGCCCTCTCCACGCTGGGTGGGGTGGCGGGGACCCTGCTGGGCATCCTGGCCGTCGTCGGCTATGCCGGCTACCAGGGCTGGCCCCCGGTGATTCCTTCGCAAGCGGTGGTCGGCGGATGCGCAGGTGCGGTCCTGGTGGGAATGGCAGCCGGCGTCTACCCGTCGATACGTGCCTCGCGGCTGACCCCGACCGAGGCACTGGCGGCGACCTGAGCCCGGGGCGCGCGGCCGACGGAGCCGACGACGGCCTGCGTCCTGCCTTCACGGGGCAGACCGGCGCCTGCCGCGGCGGGCACGGCCACTGCGATGCCGCTCAGATCCGGCAGCGAAGTGCTCACCGGCGGCCTGTACGTGAGGCTCTGAACCGGCCTTGCACTCGGGCACGGAGCGGCCCGCTGCCTCGGAGCGGCCGGGCGGGGAGGCGCAGGAGCAGACTCCGCTGGGCAGCAAGCACCCCGCAGTTCCCATGCCGCCGCCGTTCTCCGCCACGCCAACTGAGCAGGAAACCGGCCTGGAAGGTGAACAGTCGTCCGACGGAAGGTGAGGCATATTCCCTGACGCAAGGAGTGCCCGCATGGCCCACGTATTGATCATCGGAGCCGGTCCTGTCGGCCTGGCCGCCTCGATGCTGCTCGCCGCGGACGGCCATCGCGCCACCGTGCTGGACCGGGACCCCGCTGCCGCACGAACGGTGGAGGCGGCCATCGGCGGTGACTGGCGGCGGCCTGGCGTCAAGCAGTTCGCGCACACGCACGTCCTCATGCCGGGAGGATTCCGCCTCCTCGACAAGGAGCTGCCGGGTACCGTCGACCGCATCCGCGGGGCGGGCGGCAATACACACAACATGATCTCCGGTGCCTGGAACGTATCGGCTGTCGGCCCGCGACAGGCGGGGGACGAGCGCTTCGAGACCGTCACCGCCCGGCGCCCGGTCCTGGAGGCCGCGCTGTTCGCCACGGCAGCCGAGACGCCGGGAGTGCGCATCCTCGCCGGGACCAAGGTGGTGTCGCTGCTCGTCGGCGAGTCCCGCACATCCGGCCGCACGCATATTGCCGGAGTGGTGACCGAGTCCGGCGCGCGAATCGAGGCTGACCTGGTCGTTGACGCCTCCGGACGGCGGACCGAGGTGCCCGATCTTCTCGCGCAGGTGGGTGCCGAGCCCGAGGTGCTGCGCGAGGAAGCGGGATTCCGCTACTACACGCGCTACTTCCGGGCGGACGAGCGGGGGGTACCGGCCTCCCGGACCTGGCCGCTTTCCCACCACAACAGCATCTCCATCACCGGCGGCCCCGGGGACGGCGACACCTGGTCGACAACCCTGGTCACTTCCGACCGGGACCAGGAACTCCGCTCGCTGAGCCGCGCGGACGTGTGGGACCGCGTGCTTGCCCTGTACCCCCATGCCGCCCACTGGAACGAAGGCATCCCGCTGACCGATGTGCATGTGATGGGCGGCACCCACAACACTCAGCGTCGCCTGGTCGCCGACGGACAGCCGGTCGCCACGGGGGTCGTGGCGATCGGCGACGCGCGGCTGACCACCAACCCTCAGTTCGGTGCGGGCATGACGAACGGTCTGCGTCACGCGATACGGCTACGTGACGTGCTGCGCATGCTCGGCACGGACGACGCCGTCGAGTTCGCCCTGAGCGTCGACCGCGAGATCGATGCCGAGTGTGGGGACCATTGGCAGGACGACACTGCCTGGTGCCGGCACCGCGTCGCCGAGATCGACGCCGAGATGCGCGGCGAGCGCTATGAGACGGACGACCCGAACTGGGCGCTGCGTTCAATGGCGGAAGCCGTCCTCCTGGAGGACCCCGACATCCTGCGCGCCTACGCCGACGTCGGTAGCCTGCTCGCCTCCCCCGACGAGGCCCTGGTGAAGAGCGGCCTGGTGGAGCGGATTGTGGCACTCGGCGCCGATGCGCCCCGCTACAGCGAGCCGGGTCCGAACCGGGAGGAGCTTCTCGCCGCTGTGCGCGAGGGGGAGTGAGGCGGCGGTGCCCCATGGGCGGGGCGGGCGTTACGCATCGGCAGATGGCCGCGGCGAGCCCGCCCCGGAGACCGGAAGCGCTGCCCGTGCGGCCCGAACTCCGAGGCCGGCGGCGGCCGACACGCCTGTCCGGGAGTGCCCGGGCATGTGTCGGGCGGCGTTCACCGTGCAAGTGCGCTGCGGTACTTCGTTGATCATGGGGTGCCGTCGCGCACGTCGACGATCAGCACATCGAACAGGGACGTGATGTCAGCACTCCAGGGTTCCGGCGGCCCTCGTTCGCGCCTCAACGGCGAACGGGAGCGGACGATCTACGCCGGCGTGCTCGGCCTGGTGCGGGACGTCGGTTTCGAGGCGCTGACCATGGACATGGTCAGCGCTCGGTTGCGGACGAGCAAGGCGACCTTGTACCGCCGCTGGGCGAACAAGGCCGAACTCGTAGCTGCGGCCCTGTCACACGCCCAGCCGGTGTCCGTCGACACCATAGACAGCGGCACCTTGGCGGGCGATCTCGACGAGCTCGCGGTGCGGGCAGGCGGCTGCGCTGCCGAAGCGTCCAGTCTCTTCTCGGCGATGACGCATGCGATGCGCACCCACCCGGACCTGGAACAGGCCATGCGCCGCCACTTCATCGATGTGCAGCTCGACGCGGTGCGCACGCTCGTCGCACGGGCGGTGCGGCGGGGCGAGGTCGAGCAGGACTGTCCCGCTGTGCCGCACTTCGCCGAACTTGTCGTCGGCGCCCTGGTGTCGAGGCACTTCCTGACGGGGTGTGATTCCGATCCCGCCTATCTGCGGGACTACTTCCGCTCGGTGGTGCTGCCCAGCCTCGGGTGCCCGCAGCCGGGTTCGGACTGGACATCCTGACGTACCTCGGCGCCGTACGGAGTCCCGCGACTCCGGGGATCCAGCGGCTGGTGCAGGAATACCGCGGCACATGGTCAACCTGCCGACCGCGGCATCCGTAGGCATAGGTATCGGTGGCCGCGCGATATCGGACCGGGAGAGCAGTCTCGCTCCGCTCCGGTCACCTGCCCTGCCTGCCGCAGCAGGTGACCCGGAACCCAGTGCCGGGCCCCCGGCGCTGCGAAGTGCGCGGGACAGGCCCCGTCCCGGCGGACTCCCGGGGCCGGTACCCAGGTGCGCGGGGACGGGCCCGTCACGCGTCCGGACTCTCAGGCGGTGCGCAACTCGCCGGCACGCGTGCTCATCCGCAGGAAGAGCAGGGCGACCAGTGTGATGACCACGGTTGCGGTGATCGCCGTTCCGGCGAGCAGCAGCACCTGGTCCCACGGTGTGTGCACGGTGACGGGTACTTTCTCTGCGCTGACCTGCACACTGTGTGCCTGGGAGTACGCCGGGTCCAGGCAGGCGGAGGCGCTGTCGCCCGGCAGCGGTGAGCAGCGCCAGGTCTGCATGTCCATGGTGTCCTTCGCGTCGGGGACGGCGAAGCGGGGCAGCAGAACGCCCGCCAGTACCGCGAGGCCCACTGCCGGGGCGACCGGGGTCAGGGTCTGCCAGCCGATCGCGCGGGCCAGGATGCCGCGCGGCGTTCCCGTGGCGATCAGCGAGGCGAGCGCGCGCCGCTGGGCGAGGACCGTGTCGGCGAGCGCCACGAGGAGTCCGGCGGCGGCGATCACCAGGGCCACCAGCGAGGCGTAGCCCACGAGTTCGTATGCCCGCGAGTACAGGCCTGTGCCCGCAGGCTTGTACGGCTCACCGACCAGCGCGGCGAAGCGGCGGGTGTTCTCCTGCTGTGCCGAGACCGATGCCACCGTGAGCGCGGCGAGGCCGGCCGCCGCCGAGCCGATGACCAGGGCGACGAGCATGGCGGAGAACGTACGGCTGCCCGACCAGGGATCGGCCGTCATGCGCCGGCCGGCGAGGAGCCCGGCGGGCTTGCGGGCGTAGCGCTGGAGGAGACGGCCGATGGTGTGTGTGATCCAGCCTGTGCCGCTGACGACGCCGGTGCCGACGGCGAGGACGCCGATCAGGATCAGCCCTCCGGTGACGAGCATCGGCAGGTCGTTGTTCTGCGGGTGGCGGGTGAAGTAGGAGTGCACCGGTTCGACCAGTGCGCAGGCGCCGAGCCCGATCAGGATGAGCACGCCGGGCGTGATGCGGGGCCTGGCTCGCCGGGTCCTGCGGACCACGCCGAGGGGGGTGAGGGCCGCCCTGCGCAGGGTGAGCACCGTCAGTGCTGCGACGACCAGTGGCACGCCCAGGGCGACGCCGGCCATGGCGGCGGCGTTCGGCAGCACATCCGTGGGGAGTGGGCGACGGCCCTGCGCGTCGGGGGCGTCGAGCAGAGCGCGTCCGATGAGGAACACCGCGAAGCCCGACGTGACTCCGGGGACGGACGCGAGTCCCGTCTCCACCGCCACGATCCGGATGACCTGACGTGGCGTCGCCCCGGCCATTCGGATCGCGGCCAGCCGGTGCTCGCGCGCGGGCGCCCCGAGCCGGCTGCACTGCGCGACCAGTGTCAGTGCCGGAATGGTCAGCAGCACCATCGCGAGTGCGACTCCCGGACGTAGTCCGCTCCCGTTGAGTAGGTCGTTGGTGTAGCGCTCCGCCCGGGAGGGGGCTATCGCGGTCACTGTGGCGGCGCAGAGCAGCGACAGCGTGGCGAGCACCGAGCTGATCGCGGTCAGGACGATGCGCACGCGGTCCGAGCTACTGCCCGCCACCGACAGGCGCAGCGTGGTCAGCGGGCTCACCGGGAGGTCTCCGTCAGGCTGCTGGAGGGTGCGGCGACCGCGCCGTGTGGCGGGCCGTCGTCGCTGTCCAACATGCCGTCGCGCAGGCGGATTTCGCGATCCGCGTAGGCCGCGACCGTCGCGTCGTGGGTCACGAGCATCACGCTGGTGCCCTGGGTGCGGGCGGCGCGGACCATGTGGCCCATCACCAGCTCCCCGGCGAGGCTGTCCAGTGCGCCGGTGGGCTCGTCGGCGAAGAGCACCTTCGGGCCGGTCACCAAGGCGCGGGCGAGCGCCACCCGTTGCTGCTGGCCGCCGGACATCTCTCCGGGCAGCTGCTGCGCCAGCTCGGCCACGCCGAGCCGGTCGAGCCAGTCGGCCGCCTGCGCCGTCGCCTCCCGCCGGCCGGTTCCGCCGAGCAGCAGAGGCAGCGCGACGTTCTCCACCGCCGGAAGTTCCGCCACGAGCTGGCCGAACTGGAACAGCACGCCGAAGTCTGTGCGCCGCAGCAGGGAGCGCCGGGCTTCGCTCATGTCGTCGATGCGGGCGCCGCGGTAGTGGACCTCTCCGCCGTCCGGGCGCAGGATGCCGGACATGACGTGCAGCAGCGTCGACTTGCCGCAGCCGCTGGGCCCGGTAACGGCGACGATCTCTCCGTCCTGCAGCGCGAGCGAAAGGCCGCGCAGTGCCGGACTTGGTCCGTACGACTTCGTCACGGCACGGGTTTCGATCATTATCGGTGCACCTCCAGGCGCAGGTCGGCGACGCGTTCCGTTGCGGTCTGCATCCACCGCAGGTCGGCGTCGAGGTGGGCGATCGCCAGGTCGGCGGCGAGTACTTCGGCGACGGCCGTGCCCGGGGCGGTCTTCACCGCCGTGAGCTCGCGCATCCGCGCAAGGTGGGCGGCCCGCTGTTCGGACAGTTGTCGGCGGGCACTCGCCTCGTCGGCGACGAGCAGGGCGATCACCGTCTTGGCGAGCAGGGTGCTCGACAGATGCGGAGCCGGCGGCTCGGGCGTACCCAGCCAGTCCATGAGCGACCGGCGGCCGTCATCGGTGACCTCGTACGCCGTGCGATCGGGTCCGCCGGCCCTCTCATGACCCGCTTCGCTGGCCAGGCCGTCGCGCACGAGGCGGTTGAGCGTCGCGTACACCTGCCCGAAAGCCAGTGGCCGGGCGCTGGGCAGGTGCGTGTCGTGCGCTCGCTTCAGCTCGTACCCGTGCAGAGGGTGCGGCGTCAGCAGGCCGAGAAGGATGAGGGACGTGGACACCTGTGCCACTATTAACTAAGCGAATAGTCGGGGTCAAGTCGGAGCGCGGGTGCCGCCGCGGGGGCACCTCGGGCAGTTGCAGCCGCTCGCGCACACGGTCCGCACCCCGTGAACCGCGGCCGGGACTGGCTCGTAGACCGGTGTCGGAGGGACGGTCGCTTCGGTCGCTTCGGCGGGCAGGTCCGGCTCCGGGAGGCTCCATAGCCGCACCGGGCTGTCTGCAGGGCAGTCGGCGCGGCGTCGGCGTGCACGGATCGGCCCCTGTCTCCACGACGGGTCGCTTCAGTTGCGGAAGGGGGGACTCATGCCGTTCCGACCCGCCTGCGCGGCCGGCGCCGTATCGCGCGTACGCCGTCCGGGCACTGTCCGCCGTCCGTCGGTACGTGCCCTGGTGCACGGGGGTGCACCACGGCCGGCCGGTCGTGCGTTCCGGCAGGAGCGATCGTCCCGTACGTCCGGCACGTTCCTGCGCCGTGTCTTCTGGTTGCTCCCTCATGATCGCGACTCCATGCCCGAAGGCCTTTACCACTGCGGTGCGCCGTCGGAGGCCGTCGATCCGCGCACGCTCCCCCCCGGCATCAAGGGCTGCAAGACACAGCGCTCCGAAGGCGGCCCGCTCGCATCCTGCAGGCCGGTGTCCCGTTGAGCGCGCCGGGCGATCGTGTGTCTCCCCCACGGTGCGGCAGGCGCAGAACCTTGAACCGGACCGCCGCTGCGCGCGTTGGCAGGGATGACAAAGTCTTCTTGAACCAATGTGGGGAAGTCATGCTCCGTAGTCGTGCCGCAACTCTCGTCGCCTCTTTGGTGATCGGCTCTCTCGCGCTGACCGCATGCGGCGGCCAGGACAAGAATTCCTCGGGCGCGAAGCCCTCCGGATCCGACGTCAGCATCAGTTCGGGTACTCCGGAGGCGAAAGAGAAAAAGGGCACCGGAGACTGGGCGATAAGCGCCAAGCGGTCCGACACGACCCGCACATCATGGATCTCGCTCAAGAAGTCCCCCCAGGGGAATGTCGTCAATGGTTCAGGGCTGTCCCTCTACCTCTTCAAGAACGACACCAGAGGTGACGGGCAAAAGCTCCCCAAGGCCACCTGCAACGACGCCTGCGCCGATAAGTGGCCGCCCGTGCTGGTGAACTCCGGGGGCAAGCAGACCCGGGTCTACCTCTCCGGCATCCAGTCGAGCGCCGGCGTGGGCACCGTCGAACGTGCCGACGGCACCGTCCAGCTCACCCTGGGAGGCTGGCCGCTGTACCGCTTCAGCGGGGACGCGCGCAAGGGCGACGTCAACGGTCAGGGCGTGGGCGGCACCTGGTTCGTCATCGGGGCGGACGGCAAGGAGATCCGGTCCCTCGGCGGGAACAACGGCGGCGGCACGGGCGGCGGGAACACCGGTGGCACCGGCGGCACCGGCGGTGCCACCGGCGGGAAGGGCGCCATAACGTTGCTCGGCAAGCCGAACGACACGTCCGAGGAAAACCCGGCGCGGCGTATCTCCGGCGCCGGCTGCGTGAACGTCTCCCCGCAGAACGTCGCATCCGGCATCCGCGACATCTCGTCGGCCACTGTGGGCTCACCGGTGAAGATCTGGTCGGAGCGCGACTGCAAGGGTCGCTCGGCCCAGGTCACCTCCGACATCCTGGACCTCGGCACCATCGACTTCGACAACGACATCTCGTCGGTCTTCCTGGGCTGACGCGACTGTCCGGCAGGGCAGGACACGCCCCCTCGGGAGGCGTCTCCTGCCCTGCCCCGTCCCGGTGTCCACGGCCGCCGGGACCTGAGGCCGACCGCCGGCCCGGACCCGGGGCGCGCGCCGTGCAGCGACCGCCCGGCGCGCGCCTCCTTCATGGGGTGAACCGCTTGCTGACCCGCTCGAACACGGCCTTGGCGGTGTCCCCGAGGTAGGGGCCCGCCAGCCACACCGCCGGGTCCGGGCCGATGGACGTGTTCGACACCAGAGCGGTCCTTCCGTCCGAGCCGATCGTGAACCACCCGCCGCCGGAGGATCCGCCGGTCATGGTGCAGCCGACCCGGTACATCGTCGGCTCGTTCTCCTTCAGCGACAGACGGCCCGGTTCCCCCGTGCAGGAGTGCATCGTGGAGCCGTCGAACGGGGGCGCCGCCGGGTACCCCCAGGCGCCGAAAAGCGATACGTCCTGCACCGCGGGGCCGTTGAACGCGACCGGCAGCGCCGCGCCCACGGCCTCCTCCAGCGACGCGGCAGCGGAGCCGGGAGCGGGCGCGACATGCAGGACGGCGAAGTCGAAGGCTGCTCCGTTCCCGCCCTGGGCCGTACCCTGGGCGATCCACTGGTCCGAGGTGGCCGCCCAGTCGGCCCACCATGTGCCGAACGGTGCCATCTGCCGGCCGGAGGCGGTCGCGAGCCGGTCTGCGGGCAGGGCCTGGTCGTTGAAGGACGGCACGAAGACGATATTGCGGAACCAGCCGCCCTCGCGCCCGGCGTGGACGCAGTGGCCCGCCGTCCACACGAGGTTGGAGCGGCCCGGACGCGCCGGGTCCCGCACCACGGTCCCGGAGCAGGTCTGTGGCCCCTCCGGGCTGTCGAAGAAGACCTTGCCCACGGGCGCGGCGTTGCGGTGGTACGGCGCGGGCAACGGCTCGGCCTCAACCGGGGCCGGCTCGGGATCGGTCACCCCCTGCACCCCGGCGATGTCCCCGGTGACTTCCTTGCCGGGATCACCCGCCTCCCGCATGCGCTCGGGCTTCCACAGCCCCTCGATGACCGGGTTGCTGAAATCCGCTGCCGCGCGGGCCCATTCGTCCCCGCCCCACTTGGCCCGGCCGTCCTTCCCCGCCCCTGAGGTGCCTGTCGCGTCCGCCCCGCAGGCGGGGAGCAGGACGGCGAGGGCGAGAAGGCCGCCTGCCGTGCCGAGGCGGGAACGTTTCCCACCTGCGCGGCCGAAAGAGCGGAGCGTAAAGAACGGCTTCACTGTGGAACTCCCCTTGGTGCGTTGCCCGTCGTCCTGGGCCGGCTTTCCCGCCGACGCCCCCAAGACGCCCGCGGGAAAGCCGGCCGCGACATGTCGTGGTACCTACGTCGGTGCGCATGCCCCGGTTCACTTCATGACCGGCGTGGACCTCCGTACGGCGCCCCGAATTTGGCAGGCCTGCCGCTCGCTCCGGAAGCACCGGAAGGTTCGCGGACCGGGAGAACAGTGCCTCCGCCGTGAACCGGTACGGGGGCGGCTGGGCAGGAATTGATGCCATCGATTCGCACGGTGCGCACACCGCAAGGATCCGCAACTGATGGAATGCCGGTCCGCTTTTGCACGAAGCGGCCAGGTCGACGCGAGCCGGCCAAGAGTGCCTCTTCCCCGCCGTCGCAGGGAATCCGCTTGTGTGGTGAACCGGAAGCGTTTACCACCCGTCCCGGAAGATGTTGCCGCATTTCCGCAACAGACCCCCGTGCCCTGCGCGCACGCAATCTCCTGATCCGGAGCGAGCCTTGACGCAGCAGAACAGCGCTCACGCCTCCACCGTGGAGACCGAGTTGGGATACGCGCAGCTGCTCCATACGCCGACTTAGACCGCGGCGAACGCGCCCGCCGGCGCCTGCCCGGGCCGCCCGTCCGCAGGGGCGATCCCATAACCGACTCTGGTGCAGAGGCCCTTGAAGCCGTCGTCCGTGAGGGCCGTCCATGCGGCGGCAACCGAGCCGTGGAACGCGGAGCGGACCCCGGGGATCCGTGTGTGGCAACCGCCGTCTCCCGACGCCCCGGCCGGGGCGGGCGCTGCACATGCCGAGGATCCACGATGGCTGCTCGCCGGGTCGGGCGCCCACTGATCTCCGTTGCCCAGGACGGGCGGTGGGGCGACGCCAGTGCCGGCGGCAAGAATTCGGCAAGGAACGTTTAAGTCTGTACGACCAGTGTGTAGCCGCCCACGTGTCTTACCCGGGGCGCCCCACAACGAACCTGATCGATGGATGAGGACGCCACAAGATGAGGCGGACCATGGACGCCGTGCCCGGCACGAGCACTGTCGGTATGACGAAGCACTCCGACGAAGCCCTGAGCGATAGATGTGAGGAGTTCATCCGAGAGCTGTACGCCGAGCACGGAACACTGTTGCTGCGCTACGCGGCGCGCCTTCTGGGAGGCGATTGGCACCGTGCCGAGGACATCCTCCAGGAGGCCGCGGCCCGCGCCTGGAAGCACGCGTCCGCACTGGAGATGAACGTGAGCGAGGCACGGCCGTGGCTGTACACGGTCGTGAAGAACCTGGTCATCGACCAGCATCGCGCGCGAAAGGTCCGCCCCGCGGAGACCATGTCGCTCGAACTCCTGGACATCTCCGTGGCGGACGGGACGGAACGCCTGCTCACGTCCCAGGTCGTCATCGAGGCCCTGGGTGAACTGACCGATCAGCACCGCGAGATCATCAAACTCATGTACTACCTGGAGTGCAGCGTGGCCCAGGTTTCGGCACACCTCGGCATTCCGCCCGGCACGGTCAAGTCCCGTTCCTACTACGCGCTGCGGGCCCTGCGGAAGGGGCTGGAAGATCGGGGTGTCACCGGCTGACCTGCCTTCGGTCGCAGGGCATTCCGGCGCGGACCGACCGGCACCCGCCTGCCTGGCGCCCCGCCTTGTGCGCCGGCCGCTGCGCGCCGGGCGTCCAGGCCATGCGGCCGGGGCGGTACCAGGTTCAGCCCCTTCCCTCGCAGTCGCGCTGCGCGTGCAGCCCTCTGACGACCCAATGGACCAGGGCTGCCACTGCCAGCGCGCCGGTGAGGGAGAAGATCTGCGTGGCCCAGGGGGCAAGTGACGCGTCGGTCCGCTCGACGGTGAGGCGGACGACGGGATACGCGGCTGCCGTCGCGAGGGCAGTGAACCGCAGGGTCGTTGTCGGCCGGCCGCTGCCCACCGCCACCCCCACCAGCGCGAGATGGAGCATCGCGATCACCGCGGCGTGACAGAGGAACGCCATGCAAGCTCCGACTTCTCGGTCACCGCGGCCCGAGCCGCACTCCACGGGTCCGCGTCGTCTCCGCGCGGGCCGCTCCGGCGGGGCCGCGCGGCCGCCTGTCGCCGGTGCAGAGCGGACCCCTCTGGCGGCGCGTCAGGAGTGGGGGCGGCATCGGTGCACGCCCGGATGGGCACCGGCTCCGGTGCCTCGGGGGTAGGCGACCGGAGCCGGAAAACCGGCGAGGGGGCGGCCCCTCCCCGGCTTATGTTGCTACGCACCAAGACGCTGCCCGGTTCATTCGGCACCGTGGCCCGGTCCGCCGGCCGCAGACACAGGCCGGCGGAGTGCTAGATTATGGAATCTGAGTCCAGATGCTGGAATCACAGTCCAGAGCAGAGCGTGGGTGCCGTCGTCGCGAGCGGCACGCGGCACCCTTGGGGAGGACAGATGTCCAACGTGCGGCCCGGTGGAGACCATGTGGCACCGGAGCGGGTGGACGAGCACCCCTATTCGGTGGCTTTTCGCAGCGGTGACCTGGTGGCCGTGTCCGGGCGCCTGGGGGTGAGCGAGCCCGGAGTGCTGGTTCCGGGCGGGTTCGAGGCCGAGTGTGCGCAGGCGTTCGCCAACCTCGACGAGGCCCTGCGGTCCGCGGGCGCGGCCCGGGGCGACGTGGTCAAGGTAGTGGCCTATCTGACCGACATCGCCGACCGCCCGCGGCTCAACGCCGCGTACCAGAGGTTCTTTTCCGGTCCCCGCCCCGCCCGCAGCTGCGTGGGGGTGGCGGAGCTGCCCTACGGCGGCTGTGTCGAGATCGAGGCACTCGCCCGCGTGGGAACGGCATCAGGAGTGCCCTGTGCCCGCTGAGGAGCAGGACGCGATCCTTGCCGCTCTCACGCCCGTCGTGGACGGTATCGCCGCGACGCTTGGCTCTTTCTCTGAGGTGGTCGTCCACGACTTCCGCCGACCGGAGAGTTCCGTCGTCGCCATCGCCGGTTCGGTGACCGGGCGCACGGTGGGCGGGTCGATGAGCGAGATCGGCATGGGTCTTCTCGCCAGGGGCGACGAGGCAGCCGACGAGCTGAACTACATCACCCGCACCCGGTCCGGGAAGCTGGTCAAGTCGTCCACCATGGTCCTGCGCGACTCTGCGGGCACGGTCTTCGGAGCGCTGTGCATCAACCTCGACATCACCGCCGTGAACCAGGCGCACGCGCTGGTCGGCGAACTCGCCGGCGTGGCCGGTAGTGCCGCGGTTCCGACGACCACCTTCGCCGACGACATCGACTCCGTGGTCGACGCGATCGTGGACGCCCACCAGCTGAGGCAGAACAAGGCGTGGCCCGAACTCAGCCGCGCCGAACGCCTGGAGCTGTTCCGCAGTCTCGACAACCGCGGAGTATTCGCCGTACGCGGCGCCGCCCAGCAGGTGGCGGACCGGCTCGGCATCTCCCGGGCCTCCGCCTACAGCTACCTCGCCAGGACCAGGTCAGGGCCGCTTGCGCCCGGCCCGGACGGCACAGACCAGGATGGAGCACACGCATGAGCGACACCCCGCAGGTCACTCTGGACGACGTCCGCGACGCCGCCGCCCGGATCGAGGGAGTCGCGCACCGCACTCCCGTGCTGCGCTCGCGCACACTGGACGACTTGGTCGGTGCGGAGGTCCTCGTCAAGTGCGAGAACCTCCAGCGCATCGGCGCCTTCAAGTTCCGCGGTGCGTACAACGCCGCATCGCGCCTGTCCCCGGAGCAGTTGGCCAGAGGCATCGCCGCCTATTCCTCGGGCAACCACTCCCAGGCCGTCGCGCTGGCAGCCCGGCAGCTGGGCACCACCGCGGTCATCCTCATGCCGGAGGACACACCGCGCTCCAAGGTGGAGGCCACACTCGGCTACGGCGCAGAAGTAGTCACCTACGACCGTTACACCGGCGACCGGGTCGCCATAGGGGAGGCGTTGGCCGCCGACCGGGGCCTGGCGCTCATCCCCCCGTACGAGCACCCGCACGTGATCGCCGGGCAGGGCACCGCCGCCCTGGAGCTGATCGAGGAGGCCGGCGACCTCGACGCCCTGGTGGTGCCGGTCGGCGGCGGCGGCCTGATCGCCGGCAGCGCCACCGCCGCCAAAGGCCTGCTGCCCGGGATCCGGGTGATCGGGGTCGAGCCGGAGGGCGGGGACGACACGAAGCGGTCGCTGGAGGCGGGCCGACGGATCTCCGTGCCTGTGCCCAGCACCATCGCCGACGGTCAGGCGGCCGACATCCCGGGCGAGCTCACCTTCTCCATCAACCGGCGGCTGGTGGACGAGATCGCCGTCGTCACCGACGACGAGATCCGTGACGCCATGCGCCTGGCCTTCGAACGTATGAAGACCGTCGTCGAGCCCAGCGGCGCCACCCCGCTGGCGGCTCTTCTGTCCGGCCGGATCAGCCCCGTGCCGGCGCGGATCGGCGTCATCGTCTCGGGCGGCAACATCAGTGCCGAGCGCTTCGCGCAGATCCTCGGCAGTTGATGCCCCTCCCCGCTGTGGGCGGGCATGCCCAACCGCCTGCCTGCCCCGGCACGCCGCCGCGGCGTCGAGGCCGGCTTCGGGAAGCCGATGGGTCGGCAGACCTCAGCGCGTGCGGGCCATGTGACGACGGATCCACCGTTGGACGGATTACCTCGGCCCGCACTACGAAGGCATGGAGCAGGCCGCCCCCGCCGAACTCGACCTGGTGGAGGCGGCCGGCGCCTTCGCCCGCTACTACCGGCGCGTCTGCGACGACCCCGACGCTTTGCGGCACCTGTCGTTCGAGATCAGCCTGCAGGACATGGCCCTGAGCGACCCGGATCTGCAGACCAGGCTCGCCGCGTCCGTCCGGGCGCACGAGGAACGCCTGACCGCGCTGCTCGCCGGCAGATCGCACCATGGGGTCCCCGTGACGCCACGTCAGGCGCAACGTCTGGCCACCGCGCTCAGAGCGCTCCTTGTCGGCCTCAGCCAGGGAGTCGCCCTCGGCCTCGCCGAAGCGGCCCCGGAGTCGTACTTCGCTGATACCGCGCGCGCCCTGACCGCACCGGATGTACTCGGGCCGCCCTGAGCCCCCTTACAGGTCAGGAGGTGATGGCCGCTGCCTGACCCGCCGGCATCAATGCCGTCATGCCTGCAGCGATGCCACTGTCGTGAGTGCTTTCGCCAAGATGGGTCGCATGTCCTCGCCTCTTTTGAAGGTGCTGCTGTCTGTGGACGGGCAGCGCAACGCCCCCCACGAGAAACCTGGGTGCGCGGTTCACCCTCCTCGGACCCACAGGCCGTTCACAAGGTCGGTCGGACGACCGGACTGGTTCGGCGGGTCCGGTCCGGGGGTTGAGTCCAGCCGAAGGACTGTCGTCACACTCCCGCCGTCCGCCGAAAGGCGGGCACGGCGGGACTGCGACGACACTCCCTATGCCCGGCGGGGGATCCGGACCAGCCTGTCGCCGTCGGGCGTCAGGACCTCGAACGCCGCGATGTCGCCCGAGTCAAGGGAACTCGAGCCGGTCAGGTTCAGCCTGTCGGGGGAGCCCGGGACTCCGTACCCCTTCTTCGGCACGGTCCAGTGCGCCAGGACCTCCTGCCGACCTGAGGTGGAGACCGCTACGAGCGAGCATGTGCGCGGGCCCGTCACCCCTCCCAGGGAGAGCGACACTTCGGTGCCCCAGCCCTTGTCGCGCAGTCCGACATCGGCGCGTACGCCGGTTTTGGGGTCCGCGGCCCGCAGGGTCTCCCCGGCAGCCTCGGTCCTGGCCGAGGGGTCCTGGTCCGCTGAGAGGCCGACCAGCGCTCCACCGCCCGCCAGCAGCCCCGCAGCGAACGCGGCCGCGAGGGCGAAGGCCATGCGTCGGCCCTTCCGGGCGGAGCCGACGGGCTGCGCCGGGAGGGGCTGCCCCGTCTTCGGGGCGGCGGCCACGTCCGGCGGCGAGGCTCCGCGTGCTCGGACGATGGCCGGACCGGGATCCGGTACGGGTACGCCGTCCCATTCGTGCGGCTCCACACCGGACAGCAAGTGGACGACCTCGCGCACTTCCGTGTGCTCTTCCCGGCACGTGGGGCAGCCCCGGAGATGGGACGCCAGTGTGGGGTCCTCCGGCTCGTCCCGCCCGGCCAGCGTTTCGGCCGCAAGGTCAAATTTCAGTTGCTCGCAATCCATAGAACACTTCCTGCGCCAGTTGACCCCCGGATACCACCCATGCAACGTGGACGGATCCTGGTCGGTTCACCGGTGTGGAGACTTTGAGGAGTTTCCGCCCGCCGACCGTTCACCTCCGCGCGCGGCCCTGAGCCCGCAGGCCGCGCAACCCGTCAGCTCTCTGCCAGACCGGCCAGTCTTTCCTCGATTTCTGGGACCCGGTGCACCTCCGGGTGTTCCTCGGCGAGTTTCAGCGCGAGGGCCCACGCCGTTCCTGCGGCTGTCCGGTCACCTGTGTGCAGATGAGTGTCGCCAAGGCGCAGTAACGTGCCGACCCTTGTGTACGAGTCCCCGGCGGCTTCCATCAGGTTCAGGGCGTTTCGGTAGCACGTGATCGCCTGCTGGTGGTCGCCGAGGTGGTGGTGGATGTGGCCGAGGCTGTCCCATGCGAACGCCTCACGCTGCACCACGCCCCCGATCCGGCGGAGGCTCGCCACCGACCGTCGGCAATAGTCAAGGGCCTCCTCGTGGCGGCCCAGCACTGACAGGACCCAGCCCACCGCGTTGCAGGCGTCAGCCTCCAGCACCGGGTCGGAGCAGCGCCCCGCGAGGGCGAGGGCTTCCAGGCCTTTCTCCAGGGCAGGGCGGTTGTGGCCGGCGGAGTGCAGCAGGGCCGCGAACGATAGGTGGATGAGGGCCTGTTCGGCGGGCTCGTCAGCCGATTCGAGGAGGTCGGATGCCGCCTCCAGGTGGGACATGGCGTCCGTGTACCGGTCCGACCGCGCCAGGCACCCGGCCAGCGCCCGGTGCAGCCTCGCCTGCTCCACCCGGTCGTCGGCGCGTTCGGCGGCCTGCAGGGCGACGGACAGGATCGAGGCCGCCTCCGACGAGCGCCCCTGCGCGTCCAGATACCCCTGGAGCCGCCAGGCCAGTTGCGCGGCGTGTTTGTCGTATCCCGCGTCTGCGGCCTGCCGCAGCACGGCCCTGAGCACCGGCAGCTCCGTCGCGTACCAGGCCATGAGCTGGTGCGTCTCCGGCAGGTGCTGCCGGACGACCCCGGCCGCGACCTGTGACAGCGCGGGCCGCGGCATATGGCACAGGCTTGGCCCCCCGGCCGACGCGGTCAGGACGTAGTGGCCGTACAAGCGGGTGCGGGCCGCGGCGCGTGTCTGCTCAGTCTCGTGCTCCTGGGCCAGTTCCCAGGCGTAGACGCGCAGCAGGTCATGGAGGACGAAGCGGCCCACCGAGGGCTCGTTGACCAAGCGCGCACGGGTGAGATCGGTGAGCAGGCGGCGTGTCTCGATCACCGGCAGCGCGGCCAGACTCGCTGCTGCTGCGGTGGACACCTCGGGCCCCGGGTGCAGGGCCAGCAGGCGGAAGAGCCGGGCGGCCGGTCGGGCCAGCGCGCGGTACGACCAGGAGAAGACGGCGCGTACGTCGGCGACGCTGTCGCTGCCGATGAAGGCGTCGAGGCTCCCCTCGGTGGCACGCATCTCCTCGGCGAGGGCCCGCAGCGAGAAATCGGGGTGCAGCGTAGCGCGCGCGGCGGCTATGGCCAGGGCGAGCGGCAGCCGTGCGCAGAGGTTGATGATCTCCTCGACAGCCTGTGGTTCCGCCGCGACCCGCTGGCTTCCCAGACGTCTGGCCAGGACGGCCCGGCCGTCGGCCACCGGGGGGACGTCCAGGGTCAGCGCCGCGGCGCCCTCCATGGTGACGAGGCCCTGCAACTGGTTGCGGCTGGTGACCACCACCATGCAGCCAAATGCCCCGGGCAGCAGGGGCCGGACCTGCTCCTCGTCGCGGGCGTTGTCCAGGACGAACAGGACGCGCCGTCCGGACAGCAGCGTCCGCAGCAGAGCCGTGCGCGCGGTGGTGCAGGACGGAAGTGCCGCGGAGGACACGCCCAGTGCGACCAGGAATCTCTGGAGGATCTCGGCCGGTTCGGCGGCGGGATCGCTCGGGTCGAAGCCGCGCAGGTCGGCGAAGAGCTGCCCGTCGGGGAAACGCTCGGCGATCCGGTGCGCGAAACGCAGCGCGAGCGTGGTCTTGCCGACGCCGGGTGCCCCCCCGATCACGGTGACCGGGGCGGTGGCGTCCACGCCACCGTGTTCGGAGGACTCCGGCAGCAGCCCTGCCAGGGTGTCGAGTTCGGCCCGGCGGCCGGTGAAGTACGCGGGCGCCGAAGGAAGTTGCGCCGGGCGCAAGGCAGACCGGCCCGGCGAGAGAACGGTGCAGGCCGCCGGCTCGGATGTGCCGTGCGCTTCCGGCGCCGTGGGGTCGGCCACGGCCGGGCCCGGCAGCTGCGCCGGCCGACCGATGTCGATGTCCGTGACGCCGATGTCCGTGACGCCGATGTCCAGCGCCTGCGACGTGTAACCGGCGTCGTATCCCGCGGTGACGATGGACCGGGAGGTATGCCTGATAAACCCCAGGTCGTGGCAGAGGATTGCCTCCTGCAAGCTGCTCACCGAGGGGCTCGGCTGGAGCCCGAGCTCCTCGGACAGGTGCTTGCGCAGTTCCTCGAAGCGTGCCAGGGCCTCGGCGTGACGGCCAGTGAGGTACAGGGCGCACAGCAGCAGACCCCACGCCACCTCCCTGAGCGGATACTGCTTCGTGAGCGCCTCCGCCGCGCCGACGGCATGCTTCACGTCGCCGTCGTGCATCAGTGTGCAGATATGCAGCTCTTCGGCGGCGACCCGGCCCTCCTCCAACTGCGCGGCCTGCCGCGCGGCGAACAGGTGGTCCCGGGCATCCTCCAAGGCCGCGCCCCGCCACATGGACAGGGCGTGCTCGATCTCCCGGCGGGCCTCCGTCACCCTCCCGGCCGACAGGGAGCGGCCCGCCTTGGCGACCCCTTGCTCGAAACGGAAGGTGTCGCGTGCTTCGGAGGGAACGTGCAGGGCGTATCCGTGGGACTCGCGCACCAGCAGACCCGACTTGCCGTGCGGCGGCCTGCCCGGTTCCAGTACGACGCGCAGCCTGCTGATGTGGGCATGCAGGGAGGCGACCGCCCGCGACGATGGGCGTCCCGCCCACAGGTCCTCGCAGAGGCGGTCGGTGGAGACGGCGCGTCCCTCCTCCAGGAGCAGGCGCACGGCGAGCACGCGGCGCTTGGGCGGCCCGAGATCCAGCACTGCCCCTGCCCGCCTGATCGTCAGTGGTCCAAGAAGGCCGCACCAAAGGCCCCTTGTCGCGCTCCGCTCCTCGATGTCTGCCTTGCGCTTCACTGCTCTCGTCCCTGTTCGGGTGTCGGCGACGGCCTGGCCGCCGAGCCGCCTTCCGGCAGGGCGTCGGCCATGGGCATGGCGCCGTTTCACCGGTGCGTCATGCCCTGCACGGAGCTACGGGGTTATGGGGCAACAGGTTCGAGCCAGGGGCGGAGAACCGCAGGGGCCGGGCCCCCGCGGAGAGGCACGACGGTTCCCAGGGCCTTCTCTGCGAGAAGGAACCGTCGTGCCCGCCAGTCGTGGTGAGGCCACAGGACGGCTGGGCGGCCACGCTGGGAAACGCGTTCCTGCGCGAGGCGCGGCGGGGTGCCTCGGGTAATCCTCGTTCCGACCGCCCCGGCGTCACCGGGCCGCAGACGTCTCGGGCCTCGCTCATGGCCTCGGACACCAGCTGGTGTGCGCACGAAGCGGAACAGGACGCGCTGCACCCGGGCGCCATCACATGGCCACTGACCATCATGTCCGAGAGCCGGTGTCACGGAACTGCGTTGCCCCGGCCAGGCAGGTCCGGGCACAGACGAGAGCCTTTACGCCGGCGCCAGGCCGCGGGCGGTGCCGGTCTGCTCGTATGCGTGCCCAACGCGCAGCAGCGCGGCCTCGCCCAGGGGCCTGCCCATGAGCTGCATGCCGATCGGCATCCCCGCCGAGTCCCGCCCGACCGGCACGGTCAGCGACGGCACACCGGTGATGCTGGCCGGGGCCGACAACCGCACATACGCGTCGGAGACGCTCTCCACAGTGCCGTCGCCCCAGGTCACGGTGGACTGGCCGGCCTTGACGGCGGTGAGGGGCACGGTCGGCGCGGCGATCAGGTCGACCGTGCCCATCATGTGCTGCCAGCCCTGGCGCATGAGCGTGCGGGCGCGCTGGGCGCGAAGGTAGTCCCCGGCGGTCATGAGCTCGCCCGCCTCCAGGAGGATGCGGACGTCGGCCTCGTACAGATCGGGCACCGCCCGCAGCGTCCGCTCGTGGTAGGCGCTGGCCTCGGGCACCATCAGCCCCCACTGGGTGGCCTGGATGTAGCGCGTCATCGGGATCTCCACCTCGACGAGCTGCGCGCCGAGGGCCTCCAGCCGGCCGATGGCGTGCCGTACCGCGGCCTCGATGTCGGGCTCCACCCTGTCGAAGTAGTAGTTGCTCGGCACACCGACGCGCAGACCTGTCAGGTCCGTGCCGGGGCCCGGCCGGTAGTCCACGGGCGGAGCCGGAACGGACGCGGGGTCGCGCGGATCGTGGCCGACGAGGGCGGCCAGGACCAGCGCGGCGTCCTCCACCGTGCGGGTGATGGGCCCGACATGGTCGAGCGACCACGCCAGCGGGGTCACGCCGTGTCGGGAGACCAGTCCGTACGTCGGCTTCAGGCCGACGACCCCGTTCAGTGCGGCGGGTACCCGGATCGACCCCCCGGTGTCGGTACCCAGAGCGAAGGCGGCTGCCCCGGCGGCCACGGCGACGGCCGACCCGCCGCTGGAGCCGCCGGCCACCCGGCCCTGGTCCCAGGCGTTACTGGTCTGTGGCGTGGTCAGGCCGTACGCGAACTCGTGTGTGTGCGTCTTGCCCACGAACGCCGCACCGGCTGCGGTCAGTCGCGCGGCGACGGCGCTGTCCTCCTCCGCCCGGTGACCCTCACGCACCCGGGAACTCGCCGTGGTAGGCACCCCGGCCACATCGATCAGGTCCTTCAACCCTGCGGGAATGCCGTGCAAAGGCCCCCTGACGCCGTCCGTGACGACCTCGGCCGCCGCACGCCGCGCCGCACGCCGCGCGTGGTCCGCTGTCACCGTGGCGTACGCCCGCAGGCGCGGTTCGACCTGCTCAATGCGCTCCAGTACCGAGTCCACCAGCTCGACCGGGGATATCTGCCGCGTCCGTACGGCCTCGGCCGCGTCGGCGACGGACAGTTCATATGGCTGCATCGTGCTGCTCCCATCCCGCGCGGTATGCGGCGGACGGCGGTGTGTCGCCGAAGTCCAGCTCGCGCAGGACGGAGACGACGGAATGGATGTGGTCGGCAGTGGCTGCCACTCCCGAGTGGCGATCGGGTGCCAGCGGGAGCCCGGATCGTTCGGCCCAGCGGGCCGCCTCCGGCGGCGTGAGGTCAGCGGCGGACATGTGCGGCCTTCCTGATCGGACTGAGGGGCGATACGACTGCTGCCCCCGCGCTAAAGCTAACAGGTTGCGTTAGCTGACGATAGAACCTACGGTTGCTTAAAGCAAACCCATGGCTTTTGGTTGGGAGGGGAACCGTGCGCAGCAACTCCGGCAGCAGCTGCATGCGAGCGGTACAGGCTGCGGACACCACCCTCCCTGCGACGTGTGTCCCGCTCCCGAGCGGGCATCCGCCCTCTGCAGACGAAGGAAAGCACCCCTCATGAGCACAGCACAGCTCGTCCCGTCCTGGACCGTCGGCGACATCACCGTCCACCGCATCGACGAGATGCTCCTGCCACGGCAGACCGGCCCCTGGCTGCTGCCTGCCGCCACTGCGGACGTTGTCGCCGGGCAGGACTGGCTCCGACCCGACTTCGCGGACCACGACGGCATCCTGTACATCGACAGCCACAGTTTCGCGCTGGTCGTGGACGGACTGCGCGTCCTTGTCGACACCGGCGTCGGCAACGGCAAGACACGGGCGAACCCGGCATGGCACGACCTCCGCACCGACTACCTCGCGCGCCTCGCGGACGCCGGGTTCACCCCGGAATCCATCGACCTGGTGGTGCTGACCCATCTGCACACCGACCACGTGGGCTGGAACACGCGAGCGGTGGACGGCGTGTGGGTGCCTACGTTCCCCAACGCCCGCTACCTCACGGCGAAGGCCGAATACGACTTCTGGGCCGGGTACGACATGGACGAGGCACGGCGCTCCATGTTCCGCGACTCCGTGTACCCGATCGAGGAGGCAGGTCTGCTCGAACTCGTCGATGTGCCGGCCGAGGGGGTCGACATCGCCGCCGGTCTGCGCCTGGTGCCGACCCCGGGGCACACCCCCGGTCACGTTGCCGTACAGCTGGGCAGTGGTGACGCCACGGCCCTGATCACCGGGGACTGCATTCATCACCCGGTTCAGCTGGCGCATCCGGGCATCTGCAGCTGCGTCGATATCGACCCCGCGCAGGCCGAGGCGACCCGACGCTCGCTGCTCGCCTCGCTCGCCGACACCCACACCCTCGTCCTCGGCACCCACTTCCCCCCGCCGACCACCGGCCGTGTGGTCACCCGTGGGGACGCCTACCGGCTGGAGCCGGTAACCGCTGACGGCCCGGCCGCCACGGTCTGAACATACGCGTGGCCGACCCCCTGCGGCCGGCCACGCGGAACGGGCCGGGATATCGATCGCGGCCAGCGGTTCGCGGGCACTCGGCCACGTCCGCGAGGGCGGTGGCGTAGATCAGGTGCGCACGGCAGAACCGGGGTCGGACAGGGGCTGCGGTCGGCCACGGACGCCCGGGCGGCTCACGGTGAGACCGGGGAAGGGCACACGCGGT
The DNA here is from genome assembly GCF_042888505.1 of Streptomyces sp. NPDC002870. Classification (NCBI taxonomy): domain Bacteria; kingdom Bacillati; phylum Actinomycetota; class Actinomycetes; order Kitasatosporales; family Streptomycetaceae; genus Streptomyces; species Streptomyces sp. NPDC002870. The sequence goes on along the minus strand of NZ_JBIAPW010000044.1, from coordinate 27,053 downwards.
TCAGCCCCTCACTGACAAGGCTGCCCCTCTGCGGCGGGATCAGGCGGCGGGCGGCGCTGCCGAGGGAGCGGCCTGCGGCGGCACCGGCGGCGTTGTGGGCACCGGGGCCTTGGCTCTTCGTCCCCGCCACCAGTGGAACGCCGGGCTGGCCAGTGCCGCGACGAGCAGGCCGCTGGAGAACTGGAAGGCCCAACGGAGCCAGCCGTCCGGAGCACCCTCGACCCGATCCATGAGCGTATGGGAGAAGGGGTAGGCCAGGACTGTCCCGAGGATGACGAGCCACACCGGCCCGTCCCAGCGCCCTCGGGCGAAGATGGTGACCGCGAGAGCGACCACGACGACCGCGATCATCATCGCGGAGTAATTGATCTGCATGGAGAGGGACTTCCTGTTCGGTCCGGCTGCTCGGTCTGAAGGCGAGGCGCATCTTCGTGATGCTTGCCACGGGGTTGTGGCCCCTTGGGTTCACCGCCCCGGGTTCTGCGGTCGCCCGGGCGCCGGGCGGAGGACAGCAGGGCCGCCATTCAGCATCCTGACCGGCAGCACCGCCCCTCCTGCCCGCGCACGCGCAAGAAGAAGTCGTCGCACGGGACCAGAAGGCTGAAACGCAGATCGGCGTTCTCGCTGTGTGGTCCTCCAGTCCGCCGGTGCGGACGGTCAGCCACCCGGTTACGCCTCCCAAGGCGAACAGTCGGCAAACCCCGCAGCGTCCCCAGCCGTAGGCGGCCGCGAACGCCGGGCACGAACAGAGCTGCCGCCAGCAGGGCGACGGTCGGCACGGCCCCCAGCAGACACACCGTCAGCCAGTGCCACCGTGGGGCGCCGGGGAGCGAGGACACCGCGCCGACGGTTCGCCCTCCACCCGTCGCACGGCCCAACCGACGGGTCGAGGACAGCCCGTCGACGCCGCCCGGCAGATATGCGAGGCCGGACATGCGGGCGTAACGGCGAGGCGTACTACCCGCCGGTAGCTTCACGGTGGCTGGTGCCGGCGGCAGGCGTACGGTTGATTTCCCCGCAGCAAAAGGGCGGGAGGGCCGAGTTCGAGCCCTGACTGCGCCGGGCTAGCCTGCCCATACGGCGTGAGCTGCGGGTTCGTGAAAATAGGAGCAGGGTATGCGCGAGCGTGAGGGCGGTGCGCTGGGAGATGTGCTGGCAGCTGCGCGTGATCGGGCGTTTGTAGGCCGGGCTGGGGAACTTGCTCTGTTCCGGGTGGCGTTGGCGGGGGATCCAGGGACGGGCTCTGTGCAGTATCTGCACGGTCCTGGGGGAATCGGTAAGTCGACTCTTCTGCGTCGGTTCGCGCGTGAGGCCCGTCGGGTGGGACGTCCGGTCGTGGAGGTGGATGGCCGGACGGTCGTTCCGACGCCTCAGGGTTTTACCGCTGCTGTTGGTGAGGCGGTCGCAGAACCGGGACTGGTGCTGCTGGTTGACACCTTCGAACGCTGCCAAGGTCTGGAGGGCTGGCTGTGTGAGCGGTTCCTGCTCGGGCTGCCGGTCGGCAGTGTGGTGGTGATCGCCGGGCGCCGGGCACCGGATGCCCGCTGGACGTCCGACCCGGGGTGGGCGGACCTGCTGCGGGTCACGTCTCTGCGGAACCTGCCTCCCGACGATGCCACGCGGTTGCTGGATGCCCGCGGTCTGGCGCCGGGGGCCCACCAGGCGGTGCTGTCCTTCACCGGTGGCAACCCCCTGGCCCTGACTCTGGCGGCGGCGGTGGCCGTGAGGGAGGGAGGAGCCAAGCCCGGCTGGCAGCCGAGCCACGATGTCATCGCCACCTTGCTGGCCACGCTGCTGGATGACATTCCCAGCGCGGTACATCGCAGGGCCCTGGAGATCTGTGCACATACCCATGTCACCTCCGAGACGCTGCTTCGTGCCCTCATGGGCACAAAGGCGCCCGAGCTGTTCGCCTGGCTGCGCGAACAGCCCTTCATCGAGTCGACGGGTGCGGGGCTCTTTCCGCACGACGTGGTCCGCGAGGCACTCGAGGCCGATCTGCGCTGGCGCGACCCGGAGGGATTCGCCGACATGCACAGAACTGTTCACCAGTACCTCGTCGAGCGGGTCCGCGCCGTGTCCGAAGCGCAGCTGCTCCCTGCGAGCAGCGCCCTTATCTACCTCTACCGCAGGGAGGCCTCGGCGAACTTCCACAAATGGCGCGAAGGGGGCCATGTCAAGGACGAGCCGTATGAGGCGGCCGACCGGGGACGCGTGCTGGAGCTGGCCGAAACCGCGGAGGGCGAGGCGTCCGCGGAGATCTGCGGGTTCTGGCTCGACCGGCAGCCCGAGGCGTTTCGCGTCTACCGCTCCACCCAGACCGGCGAGATCGTCGCGTTCTTCGCATGGCTGCGACTGCGGGAGCCACTGGGCACCGACATCGACCCGATTGTCGCCGCGGCCTGGGCACACGCACGATCCACAGCGCCGCTCAGGCCCGGTGAGCACATGGCACTGGCCCGCTTCCACGTCCATCCACCCCTGTACCAGCGCACCTCTGCGCCCATGGACCTGATGCACTGGCGTGGGCTGGGTGAGATCTTCCGGGGCGACCGGCTCGCCTGGACGTTCGTGGTCAAGCGCGACGACGGGCACTGGGACAAGTACATGCGCCACTTCGCCATGCCGCCCGGCGACCGACGGCCCCGCATCGGTGAGCACACGTACACGCTGTTCAGCCATGACTGGCGGGCGCAGCCCGTCGGCCCGTGGCTGGAGGAAAGGTCGAACACGATCCTTTCCCGGGCCTCGGGAACCAGGACGTCGCCCCGTCCGGGGAAACACGAGGAACTGGTAGTGCTGTCCAGACCGGAGTTCGACACCGCGGTCCGCGACGCCCTGCGCACCCTCCGGCAGCCGGACGTGCTCGCCGACAACCCCCTCAACCGCAGTCGCGTGGTGACCGACAGCGAAACGACTCTCCCCGAACTGCTCGCCTCCGCCGTCGACCTCCTTCAGGAAGGGCGCTCGGGAGATAAGCACCACCGTGCCCTCACCGCCACCTACCTCGCGGGAGCCCCCACCCAGGAGGTCGCTGCCGAACGCCTCGGACTGCCGTTCAGCACCTACCGCAGGCACCTCACCAGCGGCGTCGACCGGCTCACCGACCTCCTGTGGCGCAGCGAGCTGAAGGGAACGACGATCACCGAGCTGAGCCAGGGGCCGCCCTCTCAGTAGGGCGGCTGGTGAGGGCCTGTGCCAGGTACGCAGCCCGTCGCGGCCGCACGAGCGGGGGCGACGGTGTCGGACGCGACGGATTGCGGCCGGTCAGCGGGGCGTGCCGAATCCCTCCAGAGTTTCCCGCACGAGCCGGTGCGCGTATGCGTCGGTAAGGCCGCCGGGACGGAAGAGGATGCGGTACATCATGGGTGCCACGACCCGGTCGATGACCGTTTCGACGTCCGGAGTGTCTTCGCCGCGCTCCGTCGCCCGGGCGAGGATGGCGTCGATTTGCTCCCCCGCGAATACCGAGCACTTGCATGCGTTGTCACCGTCGGGATCCCCGAGCAGAGCGTCGCGGATGTAAGCCCGGCCGACAGACGAACCCATCTCTTCGAGGAACTGCTCCGCCCAGTTCTGCAGGTCCGCCGACAGGCTTCCGTGGTCCTCCGGCGGAGCGTCCGGACGCAGGTGCTCGACTGCGACGTCCGACAGCAGCTCCTGTAGGTCGCCCCAACGGCGGTAGATCGTTGACGGAGTGACGCCGGCACGAGCGGCGACCAGAGGAACGGTTAGCGCCGGGCGGCTCACTTCTGCCTGGAGTTCATGAACTGCGGAGTGGACGGCCTCTTGGACGCGGGCGCTGCGGCCGCCGGGGCGCACCATTGATTTTCGACTCATGAGAACAGCTTAAAGCAAAGTTCTTGCGTCTTGGAGGGAGCCGCCTTAGCCTCGCTAAGGCGAAGTGTTGGCTTTAATGGGCTAGGGTGGCCGCGTGCCCGCCTCGGTCTTCCCGTTGACGAAAGGCGTCTGGCTCGTGACTGAGACCCGATGGAACCACTTGACCGCTCCGGAGCTCAGGGCTCTGGCCACCCAGGATGCCGTCGTACTGCTGCCCATCGGATCCACCGAGCAGCATGGGGCGCACCTGCCCACGGGTGTCGATGACTTCCTGGCCGCGGAGGTGTGCCGCAGGGCGGCGAGTGCCGCCGTCGGCCGCGTTCCCGTTGTCGTGGCTCCGTCCATCTGGTGCGGCCTGGCCGAACATCACATGGCCTTCGGCGGCACCATGACCCTGTCGCTGCCAACCCTTCATGCGCTGCTGAGGGACGTGTGCCGGTCCATTCTGCGCGCCGGGTTCCGCCGGATCCTTCTCGTCAACGGTCACGGCGGCAACGTCACCGCCCTGAATGCCCTGGTGAACGAACTGACGGCCGAACTGTCCGCGTCCATTGCCGTCACCAGTTACTTCACGACTGGACGTGAGGTGATCCGGGACACCCTGGAGACGCAGCAGCACCTCATGCACGCCTGCGAGGGGGAGACGTCCATGGCCATGGCGGCGTTTCCGCATCTGGTCCGCGAGGAGATGCTGGACCGGGCGGTGGGTCCGGCCATATCCCTGCAGTCTGATGACGCACGCCCCGTCTACCGATCGATCCCTTTCGGTGCCGTCACCGAGTCCGGCGTCGCCGGTGATGCCCGCACGGCCTCGCAGGCCAAGGGTGAGCGGATGCTGCAGGGGTGTGCCGAGGCGCTCGCGGAGCAGCTCGCCGACATCTGGGTGTGGCAGCCCTGACGGTGCTGCGCCCGGTCGGCGCCGTCGGCCCGCGGCTGGGTCGACGTGTGGTCCGCCCGCCACTCGGCCGTGGATTGCGGTGCTGCCCGGCCGACGGGGCCGGGCGTGGCCGGGCGCCTCCGGCGTTGAGACGCTAAAGCAAACGAATTGCTTTAGTGGCCCATGGGGGCGTACGGTACTTAAAGCAAACCAACTGCTTTAAGTGAGGAGAGTCCCATGAGTAGCGCGTCCACGGGCGCACTGATGGCACGCACCGCCATGGTGAAGCGCCTGCCGTTCGTGCTGGATTCATCGATCCTGATCGCCCTGCTGGCCGCCTCCAGCGCGCCTACCCCCCTTTACCCCGTCTACCAGGACCGCTGGGAACTGTCCGCGCTGTCAGTGACGGTGGTCTTCAGTGCGTACACCCTGGCTCTTCTGGCGGCCCTGCTCACCACCGGAGCTCTGTCGGACCATGTGGGGCGGCGTCCCGTCCTGGTGGGCGCGCTCGCTCTGGAAGTGGCCTCGATGGCAGCGTTCGCCGCTGCCGACGGCATGGGCGCGCTCATCACCGCCCGCATCCTGCAGGGACTCGCCACCGGCGCGGCCACCAGCGCGGCGGGCGCCGCGCTGGTGGATCTCGACGAGCCGGGGCATCTGGGCCGGTCCGCACTGACCAACAGCATCGCGCCCGCGGCCGGCATGGCCGCCGGGGTTCTGACGGCCACGCTGCTCATACGCTACGCACCCGGACCGACCGTCACCGTGTACCTCTCGTTGATGCTCGTGTTCATCGCACAGGCCGTCGCCGTCGCTCTCTCTCCCGAGACAGCCCGCCCTCACTCCGGGGCATGGCGCTCCCTGCGTCCGCGCGTCGCTGTGTCGCCCGCCGCACGCCGGGCCCTCCTGCTCAGCGGCGGAGGCGTCGTCGCCGTGTGGGCGCTGGGCGGTTTCTACTCGTCCCTCGGCCCGGCCTTTGTCCGCCTCGTAGCACCTGACGCTCCACAGGCGGCGGGAGGCATGGTCTTCTTCACCTTGAGTCTGTCCGCGGCTCTCACGGTCTGGGCCACTCGCGCGCTGCGCCCCGTGACCGCCACGCTTTTCGGCACCGCCGCGATCCCGGTCGCCGTCGTACTGTCCTTGGCCGGCCTGCACCTGAAGAGCCTGCCTGCCGTATTCACCGCAGCTGTCCTCGCCGGTGTCGCCTTCGGCGCGGTGTCGCAGGGCTCGCTGCGCATGGTTCTCGCCTCGGTCCCGCGGCCGGGCCGCAGCACGACCCTGGCCGCGTACTACGTGCTCAGCTACGTGGCGATGAGCCTGCCCGCAGTGGGCGCGGGTGTCCTCACTCAGCTGTACGAACTGGGGACAGCGGCCCACCTGTACGCCGCCCTCGTCGCCCTGCTCTCCGCGACGGCGCTGGTCACACTCATCGCAGCGCAGCGCCGCGCCTCGGCACCCACAACCGCGCCGCTCGCGGCAAGCCGCCCGCCCGTCTGTGCGACCGCGACGGCCACGATCCGTCCTTGTGCCATCTGACGGCAGGCACCTGAGGGCAGGGAACATCGGTGCGGGTTCTCAGTGACTGAGGACGGCCGGTGCCAGGTCGCTGGTCTCGCCGTCAGGCTGTTGCCCGGAAGCCTCCGGCGTGCTGGGGCCGCTGCCGGGAGTCCTGATGAGGAGGAAAGCGATGAGGGCGGAGACGGTGAGCATCACAGCGGCCCAGGTGAAGGCTGTTGTGTAGCCGTGGACCATGGCCACGGCCTGTGTGCCGGGGCCCGGCCTACCGTGCGATGCGAGATAGGCGGTCGTCGCTCCGGCCGCGAGAGTGTTGAGCAGCGCGATGCCGATCGCGCCTTCCACTTGCTGGGCGGTGTTGGCCATGGCCGACGCGACGCCGGCGTCCCGGGGTTCGATCCCGTGTTTGGCGAGGCTCATCGCAGGCATGAAGGCCGTTCCCATGCCGAGCCCGGCCAGCAAAGGCGAGGCCGGTGGGCTCCGCCGGCGGCGATGACGGCGAAGGGGACGTTGACATAGAAGGTCCAGCGCCAGTCCAGGTAGTCCGTTCAGGTCCGCCTGCGCGGCCGGCAGGGCGATGTTCACGATCGTCGAATCGAGGACGACCATGAGCTGGGCCAGCGCGATGAAGACGAGTGCTCTCCAGCGCCCAGGATCGGGGCCCCGAAGGGACGGTCCTCGGCGACCGCACGGTTTCGGGCATGACGGTTCCTGTCTGTCGTGTTCTGAAGGGACGATGTTCGAGTCGGCGCCGCGTACGAGGCAGGCGCGGGCGCCCGGTGTCTCCGGCGGGTGTCAGCCGACGTCGTGGCCCAGGCGGTGTGGACGATGGTCCCGGTGAGGGACGAAGAGGCTTCCTTGCCGTTGCTCCGGAAGAAGTCCGGCAGCCATGTGGCGGCCTCTTCCAGGAAGGAGAGGCGGAGTTCGCCCTCGCGCTCCGGATGGGCACCCAGGACGTCCCGGTCGACCACCCCGTTGTGCTGTGTGTTCACGGAGTGTCTGCTTGCCATGGGGGGAAAGGGGGGAGCGCCCGGTCGCGCGAGGCTGTCGTGGTGTGACGAAGCCGGGGACAGGCGTGCACGGTGCGCCGGAACGGTGTGCGCCGACTCCGCGTGCAGACGAGCGGCATCGAGGCAGATCGCGGCGGCCGAAGAGCCCGGCATGGGCAGTTGCGGCCAAGTTCTCCACGGTCATGGGACCACCTCCGCCCCGGAGGCTGCCTCGCCCAGGCTCACCGTGTTCCTCTCGAGGAGTTCGTCGACGCAGGCCGGCGGGGATTCCGGCGCGGCGGAACACCTCGGCCGCGTCGCACCCGGCTGCGGCGGACACATAGTCACCAACGGGGATCCGGCGGCGTCCACGAGGCATTGAGCCACAGGGTGCCGCTCGTCGTAGCGGGGAGCACCGAGGCAAGCCGGACGTCGCGGGCCGTGTCGTCCACGCCCGAGTGGGCGTCAACCTGGACCGGCCGACCGGACGAGAAGCGAATCCGCTCGGCAGCGCGGAATGTGCTGCACTCGTCCGTCCACTGGGACCAAGTCAGGGCCTTGGCCCATGAGTACGGCGGGGTGCGGTCTGGCCCCCTGGCCGCCGAATTGATCGAGCACGTCGTTGCGACAGGGACGACGTACGGACAGCGTCAAGGCCGGCCGGCGTTGGGCATCGGTCGTACGGCTCCCTGTTCCGACGCCGATGGCGGGTCGGCCCACTGAGAACTCCAGCCTTCCTCCGGCCCAGGGCCGCCGACCCATCCTCGACCGTGCCCCCGTCCGCTGCCGAGGCCGCGGTGAAGGTGAGCGCTGCACTGCCGCGGAGGTCGTGGTGTCAGGGCTGGACGACACCGCGTGCGTGGAGGATGTCGCGCAGCGCGCGCAGAGCGTAGTAGCTGCGTGATTTGACGGTTCCGGGAGGGATGCCGAGGGACTTGGCGGCCTGGGCGACGCTGTAGCCGCGGTAATAGGTCAGTGTGAGCACCTCCCGGTGGGTGGGAGCGAGCCGGCTGAGGGCGTCCAGGACGATCTGCGTGGTGAGAATGTTGTCTACGGCGTCGTCGACCGATAGGTCGAGATCGTCGATGGACTGGGATTCCGGAGGCCGGATGCCCCGCGCGCGGTGGTAGTCGATGGCGAGGTTGCGCACCACGGTGAACAGCCAGGGACGGATGGAGACCGGGTCCGGAGTGTCGGAGGCGAAGTGTTTCCACGCACGAGCCGTGGCTTCCTGCAACAGGTCCTCGGCCTTGTGCCAGTCACCGCGCAGCAAGCGGGCTGCGTAGCGCAACAGCGGGGTGGCGTGGTGGTGGTAGACGGCACGTACGAACTCCTCGCATCCATCGGACTGCAGGGAAGTGGCCCTGGCACCGGGTATCGATGCTTCGGCTTCCGAAGTCCGCCTCATGTTCTGACACCCTTTGCTCATCAGTGGTCTAGTTCTGTGGCATGCCCCGTTCCTGCGGTGTGCAGGAGGTATCAGGCTTCTTCACCGGCCCGTTCAGACCGCGCCTGCCAGGCTCTTGGTCGCGAACCGGGCTTCGTGAGCGGACCGCCGGGACCGAGGTCACGGTCGGCGCTCCGGCACTGCGGATCAGGGCGGCGGTCGCTCACTCATACGCTGGTGCTCGTGCGTGCGAGAATCTCCACAAGTTCGGCGCGGCACGGGCCCGTCAGGGCGGAGGACACGGCATCGGCCTCCACCGTGGAGAACCGGGCCAGCAGATCGCGGGCAAGACCGGCCGGTCTCGTGCCCAGTCCGGCCAGTGCCTCAGAGGCAGCGGCCTCAGAGGGAAGACTCCCCGAGGAACCGCCCTCTCGCGCCTGGAGCTGTTCCTCCCAGTCGGTGATCCGTTGGTGGAGCGGTGCCAGCACGCCCTCGGTGAGGCGGTCGAACCGCACGACGACCTCCTCGGGCCTGCCCTGGCGCACGGCATCCCTCAGCAGGACGGCATGCAGCAGTCCCATCGACGGTCCCAGACCGAGCAGGGGATTGGCCGCCGCCCACGCGTCGCCGACAGTTACCGATCCCGTCGCCACCGGTCGGCCACCGAGGACGAACCGCCGGTAGCAGCTCTCCAGACGTGAGGTGACCCAGACACCGGGAAGAGGCTTTCCGCTGAGGCGGGGCAGCAGCGGCTCGTAGAGTTCGGCTGCCCGGCTCCACGCGGACGGCCCGGAGAGAGGGTACAACTCAAGATCATCGTCGCTGATGGACAGTGTCATCGACCAGAGTCCCCGGCCTGCTGACAGCAGGGCGACGGAAACGCTGTCGAAGTGGCGAACGGACCATATTGCATGATTGGTGCAGGTCTCCGGCGAAGCGAAATGGCGCGTGTACAGTCGGAAGCCGGTGTCCTGGCGTTCTTCCAGCGGTCGGGGAGCACCTAGCTCGCTGAGCCACTTGACCATCTGTGAGCCACGGCCGGCCGCGTCGACAACCAGATCGGCGAGAACGGCCTGACCCGTGTCTGTCAGGACTCCTTGGATGTGCGGCCTGCCGGGGAGACGTTCCGTGCCGGTCAGCAGTGAGGCGACACCGACTCCGCGTTCGATTCTGATGCCGTCGGTCCGCGACAACTCCTCGCTCAAGGCAGAGGAGATGACCGTGCGCTGCGCGACAAGGTCCGTTCCACCTTCGACAAAGGTGCCCACCGAGGCCAATCTCCGAGCGACATCGGGCAGTTCGCGGGACACCAAGCGCATGGCGCCGGATAGCAGCAGAAGAGGTGGCTCCTCAGTCGCGCGCAGCCGGTCGGACGCCGTGGAGGTCTGCCCGACGGTACCTGAATCCGCCGATGGGGGAAGGACAGGCCGCTGGTCGAGGACCGTCACCTGATGTCCCTCTGCCGCCAGCAGCAGGGCGACCACCGCACCCACGGGACCCGCCCCGCACACCACAACATGCATCACATCCGCCCTCCGCCGTACCAACGACATGAGCATGTCCGCCCCGGCTGCTCACTTCCCAGACCGGTTTCCTGCTCAATGTGTCTCGACGAGCGCAAAGTTGCGGGTCGGGGGAGCGTCGGCTGCATGCCACCGTGGTACGGAAGGAGCTCACTGCCTTCGGCGGCCGGCAGTCAGGTGACGCCCTGATCAGCCAGAGATCGTGTGCGAGCTTCCTGGGTATCCGCCAGGAGGCACAGAGCGGCATTGGCCCTGTGGTTGTGGGGACCGGCTGCTCGGCCCGTGGGCGTCATCCCGATCCGCCTCTGCACCGCGCGCGAGCTCGACGGCCCGCGCGGGGTCGGGAGTGGGCACTCCGTCCAGCTCGTACGGCATCACCGTGTCGAGCAGCGGGAGCAGGCCGAGAAGCTCTTCCCGCTCGGAACGGCACGACGGGCACTGGTCCAGGTGCGTCCCCAGGCTGTCATGCTCCGACCCCTCGAGAATGCCGAGCACCTGCGCAGCGAGGGAGGTACGGGCGTGCTCGCATTCCACAGGTCCCTCCGAAACAGATCGGTCCAGCCGTAGCCACGGCCGGTATGGCCGCTTTCTGCTGTGGGTGGCGCCAGAGTTCCTCCCACTGTACGGGCTGGGCGTGCGGCATCGTCCCGGGACGCGGATGGAATCGTTGCCCCGCCCCGGCTTCCTGCGCACGCGAGAACCGTCCCGGCGGGCGTACGGGCCTCCCTTCGCCAAGATGGTGTTACAGAGGCCGTTCACGTCGATGGGTCGGCGGTCGGACACCCGCGCGGGCGGCGTCCCCGTGATGGTCCACGGTTGAACGGCAGTTCGGGTTCACCGGGCCGTGTCCGCGGACTGTTCGACCTCTTGATTCGTACGGCTCAGCAAGCACGGCGGGCCGCGTCCCCCTCTCATGGCACCGGCGCCTGGGTGAGAGGAGTGAACCGTGACCGGCTCCGGAGCGTACGGGCAATGAGGGCCACGAGGGGCGAACCGCGTTTTCGCACGGCGGAATGCCCCGGGGCCTGGACGACCCACTCGTCATCCACTGCTGATAGAGGCTCAATGACTCGTTTCTCACGCCGCACCACCCTGGCCCGACGCACGGCGATGACGGCTGCCTTGGCTGCCGCTTCGGCGTCCCTCGTGTCAGCGGGAGCAGGATCCGCACTCGGAGCGGGCGGCTCCGGCCAGAACTCCGTTTCCCGCTACGTAGCCCTGGGGGATTCCTACGCCTCGGGCGCCGGTCTGGCCCAGCGGACCGACGCGGCCTGCCAGAAATCATCCCTCGGCTACCCGTCCCTCCTCGCCAAGGCCTACAAGTCGGCCAAGTTCAAGAACGTCACATGCAGCGGCGCGACCACGCGTTCGCTGTGGAACAAGCAGGGCACGGCGGCTCCCCAGCTCAACGCCCTGACCAAGGACACCGACCTGATCACCGTCTCACTGGGCGGCAACGATCTACGCTTCGCGGACGTTCTTCGTCAGTGCGTGATAGCCGGGCTGGCCGACCGTCAGGGCAGCCCGTGCCGCGATCAGCTCAACGCCGGGGGTGCGGACCAGCTTGCTCAGCGCATGGCCAAGCTGGCTCCTCGCATCGGTTCTATGCTCGTCGACATCGACAGGCGCAGTCCCAACGCCCGCGTCGTCGTGGTCGGTTACCCGGCGCTGTTCCCCTCCAAGGGGGATTCCTGCGGCTCGTCCGTGCCCCTGGCCAAGGGAGATGTGACCTACCTCGACAGTACGACGAAGAAGCTCAACGCGATGCTTGCCCAGCAGGCGCGCAAGGGCGGCGCCGTCTACGTCGACACTTACACGGTGTCGACGGGACAGGACATGTGCCAGCCTGAGGGCACCCGCTGGACCAATCCCCTTCTGCCGGTGACGGAGGGTTCCGCCCATCCCAACTTCTTGGGGCACCTCTTCATGGGGAACCGGGTCTTCGAAGCCCTCAAGAAGGCGTAGCCCTTCGGGACTTCAAACGTCGTTGGCGTGAAGATCCTCTCAGGTCGGCCGTCGTGGACAGACGGCCGACCTGGTCGAGCCGTCCGCGAAGATCCTCGCTGCCCGCATACGTGCCGGCCCGGGTCTACCCCGACCATGTCCCCACGCGCAGGCGCCCGGTCAGTTCGTGCAGGGAGCGGACAAGGGCGTCGTACTGCTCCGGTGAGTAGCGCAGTGCCTCCCGGGCCGACTCCGCGATGCCACGCGCTCGATCTCGCAGGGCGTTACCCGTTTCCGTGCTGCACACCTCTACCTGGCGTCCATCGCTGCGACTGCGCTGTCTGTCAACCATTCCCGCGTCCCCGAGGCGCTTCAGAAGAGGGGAGAGTGTGCCGGAGTCCAGACTGAGCGCCTCGCCCAGATCCTTGACGGTGACCGACCCCCGGTCCCAGAGCACCAGCATGACCAAGTACTGCGGATACGTGAGTCCGAGCTCGGCCAGGAGCGGACGATAGTGGTTGGCTGATGCCCGCGCCGCCACGTACAGGGCGAAGCTGGGGTCGCCCTGGAGCAGCGCACTCGCGGCCTCATGGGCCACTGGTGGCTGGATCAGTGCCATAGGCGTTCCTCACTTTGCCGCTGCCCCACGGCCACGGGTCTGAATGTTTCTACGCCACGGAGCATGTATCGGTTCAGCACCGTGCTTCGACTTCACCTCGTGCCGGCTCATGCCGGCGATCCGATGAGCAACAAGTCGTCGTGCTGCGTATCGCAGCCGGACCTCGGGGGGCGGCGGAGATACCTTGTGCACGAGAGGCTTGTGCTCGATTTACTCGTGTGCAAGTATATGACTCGTGAGCCGGTCACACCGGGTCACTCATTTCGACGCACGGTCAACCGCTCAAGGAGACAGTCATGAACACTTCCCGCAAGCTCGGCCGTGGTGCTGCCATCGGCGCGACGGTCACCCTTCTGACCTCTGCTCTCGCCGCTACCGCACTCGCCAGTGGCGGCACGCCCCACCACACCGCCACCGCCAAGCCGACCGTGGTGCTCGTCCACGGGGCGTTCGCCGACTCCTCCAGCTGGAACGGTGTCATCAAGCGCCTGCAGCGGGACGGTTATCCCGTCGTGGCCCCTGCCAACCCCCTCCGGGGCCTGGCGAGCGATGCGGCCTACCTCAAGAGCGTGCTCAAGAGCGTCAAGGGGCCGATCGTCCTGGCCGGCCACTCGTACGGCGGCTCGGTCATCAGTCAGGCGGCCGCCGATGTCGACCAGGTGAAGGCCCTCGTCTACATCGCAGGTTTCATCCCCGACGTCGGCGAGAACGCCCTTGAACTTTCGGGCAAGTTCCCGGGAAGCACGCTGGGTGAGACCCTCAACCCGGTTACCTTCCCGCTCGCCGACGGCACGACCGGAACCGACCTCTACATCAAGCAGGACAAGTACCGCGCACAGTTCGCCGCCGACGTCCCCGCCTCCGACGCCGCGGTCTTCGCTGCCACCCAGCGTCCGGTGGCCACCGCCGCCCTCGAAGAGCGCGCCACCAAGGCGGCATGGAAGAGCATTCCCTCCTACGCCCTGCTCGCCAAGAGCGACAAGAACATTCCGGTCGCGGCCGAACGCTGGATGGCCGAGCGCGCGGGCGCACGCACCGTTCAGGTCGACGCCTCCCACGCGGTCACGGTGTCCCGCCCCGGTGCCGTGACCGACCTCATCCAGTCCGCCGCCCGCACCGTTCGCAACTGAGGCCGGCCCAGGCCACGCGTAACCCCTCGAAACCACCTACTCACGAATGAGGAAGCTCCCGATGCCCCGACTGCCCTTGATCCAGCCCGATGGTGCGACCGGTGCCGCGGCTGAACTGCTGAACGGTGTCCAGAAGACACTCGGCGCCACTCCCAACATGATGAAGGCGATGGCGAACAGTCCGGCGGCGCTGAAGGCGTACCTGGCGTTCTCGGAGGCTCTGGCCGGCGGCGCACTGCGCCAGGCGGACAGGGAGCGGATCGCTCTGTTCGTGGCGCAGGAGAACGCGTGCGACTACTGCCTCTCCGCTCACACCTTCCTGGCCACCAAGGTGGCCGGCCTCGATGAGAGCGAGGCCGGCAAGGCGCGGCGCGGCGATGCTTCCGACGAACGGGCCAAGGCCGTGCTCGTGTTCACGGCATCCGTGCTCCGCGGTCGCGGTGAGGTCACGGACACCGACGTCGACAAGGCCCGCGAAGCCGGGATGGGGGAGGCGGAGATAGCGGAAATCGTCGCGCACATCGCCCTGAACGCCTTCACCAACTACTTCAACAAGGTGGCCGGGACTGCCGTGGACTGGCCCCTCGTCCGGCACGATCACTGACGCGGCTCGTTGGACGGCAGGGTAAGGAGTCCGCAGGCGGGGGCAGCAGCTCCCGTCGGGCTCCTGCCCCGTCGTACTCCGCCCCCGTCGTGCTCCGGCCTCACTCCCGCGGATAAGACTCGCGTACGATTTAATCGTGCGTTATAGCATTACCGCGGTGTGCCCGCTGCCCAGTGGCGAGCCGATCAGGGAGTCGCTGTATGAGAGACGAACCGTCGGCGGTACCGGCCAAGCCAGGTTCCGCCACCCTCCTGAACGATCAGTTCTGCTTCACCGTCTATGCGGCCTCACGGGCCGTAACCGGGGCATACCGTCCGCTGCTGGAGGGGGCAGGGCTCACCTACCCCCAGTATCTGGTCATGCTGGCACTGTGGCGCAACCGATCCGCTGCCGTGAAAGACCTCGTGTCGGCCTTGCAGCTCGACTACGGGACGGTCACCCCGCTCATCAAACGGCTTGAAGCGAACGGCCTGATCAAGCGGCAACGACGAGCCGACGACGAACGGATTGTCGAAGTCGTCCTCACTCCTCAGGGTTACGCGATGCGCGAGGACCTCAGCACCGTACCCAACAGCATCGGTGCCGCCATGGGCCTGACGGACGAAGAGTTCGCAACCGCCCAGGGACTGTTGCGCAAGCTGACGGACAACATCACAGGTTCTTCCGGGCTGGGGGGCAATTGAGGACGGGAGCGTGCCGGCGTGGCGAGGCCGGGCTTCGCCGCAACGCACGCGGCGTCTCGAAGAGCCCATAGCGCCGCAGTACCCCCGCGCGCCGGATGGGTCCGGTCACCCGGCCGACGGCGAGATCAGTGACGTCGCATCGTCGTCCTCGGCCACTGAGTTCCGTACCGGCCATGGAGCGATCCGTGCCCGGGCCGCCGCGAACAGCACGCAGACCCACGGAGTGCCGACTGCCGCGAGCCCGCGGCTCAGTCGACCGGTGGCCCCTTGATGTACTTGCCTTGGCGGTCGTAGGGCCATGCGTTGGACTTACAGCCCTTGAGGCCCTTGATCTGCTGCATCATCGCGGGAGCGAGCCTCCCCGGGCCCGGGCAGCTCTCGTGCCCGTGTCCCAGGCGGTGCCCGACCTCATGGTTGATGATCAGGGCACGGTATTCCTCGATGGGGCCGTCGAACTGCGGTGATCCGAGCTGCCACCGCCTGAGGTTGACGACCACCGTCGAGCCCACGGTGCAGTTGACCTTGCCCTGGGTGTCCAGACCGGCGGCGCCGCAGATGGCGTCGACGGTCGAGGGGGTGGCTATCTTGACAGTGAAGTCCACGTGTCCCGACGCGACCAGCTGGAAGGCCTCCCCCTCGGCTGTCCATCCGCGTGGATCCTCGAGGATCGCGTTCACCTCGCGGGCGGTCTTTGACAGTGACAAGTCCAGGGAGTCCTCGATCTGGACCCGGAACCGGCGGGGGGTGCCGTTTCCGACGGGCCCGAGGGTGTCACGCGCGGTGACGAACTCCCCGGACCCGGTGGCCGGGATCGACGGGCCGGCCGACGCGCTCGGCTCGTTCGGCTCGGGCTGCTCCTCCGACCATGCGGGCGTCTCCCGCGCTCCGGCAGCCACAGCGCCCGTGTGCGGTTCCGGCAGGCAGCCGTAGATCAGTGCGGCGACCCCCACCACAGAGGCGAGCAGTACGGCTGTCCTCCTGTGACGGAGCCGGGCCGCCGTCCTCCTGCGACGGGGCCGGGCCGCGGCTCGGTGGCGCGACTTCGTACGGGACACGGGTCTCCTTCAGTCGTGGATGGTGGCTCCACGCCCTGGCTGTCGATTACTCAGCGTTGCAACGTCGCGAATGCGTAGTCGGTTCAACCACCTGTCGGAGGGGGGTCCGCAGGGCCGCAGTCGACGGGGAAGAGAGTGTGAGCCAGCGTGGGTTGGCCGGACAGAGCCTGGAGCGCCTCGGCCGCCCTGGGATCCGCCGTTGGCCGAGCATCTCCGGGGCTGCCTGGACTGCCACACCGGCCGGACGCCGACGCCGGGGTCACTGGCTGCCGGCTGGTGATGAGTTGGTGTGGGTCCTTATACGCCGCTCACCAATTCTTTACATCTGTCCGATAGCTTCGTCGGCGTGATCGATTCGACGACTGGACGCTCTTCTACGCCTGCCGTACTCCGGCGGTCCGCTGCAATGTGCGCTGCTGCCCTGACTGTTGCCACCGTCCTTACCGCCTGCGGTGGCTCAAGTGGCTCTGAAGGGGGCAAAGAGAAAGAGGTTGCCTCTCTGGAAGAGGGAGCGAAGAAGGGCCCCGGAACCGCGAAGACCGCTGATCCTGAGGAGGGTCGGCCGCGTCTTCGCCTCGACAGCACAGAGGCTGAATGGACGCAGCTCTACAATGCCTACTACTCGTGCCTCAAGACCAATGGCGGCAAAGTGGAGGAGGTCACGGGACCCAAGTCGGGCGGTACGTTCACCCTTGACGCCGACCTGGAAAAGCAGCCGCCGACAGCGCTCAAGGCGTGCGAGAAGAAAGAGCCCGTCACCCCACCGGAGCGGGATCCGAACAAGAACCCCGACTACGCGGACGTCGAACTGGCCTGGGTCAAGTGCATCAATGACAGGGGGCTGAAGGTCAATGCCACTTCTGACGGCTGGACCTACGACCGTAGCGTCTCAGAGGACGAAAAGAGTTCCCCGCAGAACGAGAAGATCGTAAGGGACTGTGAGATTGAGGCGTTCAAGGACTGACTCGTTGCGGATGAGAAAGTACTTCTCGGTCCGGAATGCCGAGTGAGGCGAACGCCCTGATCCCAGTCGAACAAGGCACGCCCATTTCCTGTGGTCTGTATCGCCGGGCCGACTGCCGCCCCGCCATGGCCACGGCAGGCCCGCGAGGCGGGGCGGCGACGGTACGGCTGTGAGTCGCCGCCACGCTCAGGCCGAGCTGACGCGGCACACCGTGCCGCTCGCGCGGCCCCCTTCGATGCGGGAGTTGCCCGGCGGCCGTCCGCCCTGGTCGCGACCGGTGGCGGCATCCTCGCCCCTGCCGTCACCCGGCATCCGACTCGGCGTCGCGACCGGCACGGTCAGGTCCCACGTCAGCGCGCTGCTGGGCGGGCCGGCGCTTCGCGGCCGGGTGCAGGCGACCATCCCGGCCTACGAGACCGGACTGATCCGGCCCCACGGCGCCGTACGGGAAGTGACCGACCCCGACATGCGGTGAACCTCCTTCCGTTGCCCCTCGTAGGGAGATCCGGGCAGCGCCGCCGGGCGCTGCGGAACAGCGAGGGAAGGCTGGTTGCCATGGTGAGCTGGCGTACCGGAGCGGTCGCGTTGACGGCCGTCGCGATCGTGTTCACGTCGGCGTGTGGCGGCTCCGAAGGCGGGCAAGCCGTCGGCAGGGCGAAAGAGACCGTCGCCGTGAACCCGGAAGACCTGGCAGGGAACGTCCCCGGCCTCGACGCCCCGGCAGGGCAACTCACGCTGGCTAATGACCCCAATCTGGGGCCGATCGTGACGGACGCCACAGGATTCACCCTGTACCGCTTCACGAACGACAGCGCACGGCCTTCCGCGTCCGCCTGTGTGGGCGACTGCGCCAAGCTGTGGCCGCCCGTCCCCGCCGCCGGAGTGACGGTGCCGGCCGGGCTGGAGGCGGGCCTGCTGGGCTCGTTGAAGCGACCCGACGGCATCGACCAGCTGACCGTGGCAGGCATTCCTGTCTACCGTTATGCCAAGGACACGAAGCCGGGACAGGTCAACGGCCAGGGCGTGGGCGGCACCTGGTTCGCCACGCTCCCCGAGGAGGGCGTGCCCGGGCTCGAGGGCGTACTGGACGCCATCAGCGGCGGGGGCGCGGGGAACGGCAGCGGAGCGGACGAGAGCGCGGGCAGCGGTGACCTGCCGGGCATGTCCACCGTCAAGCACCCGGAACTGGGCGAGATCCTGGTCGACGGCAAGGGCCGTACCCTGTACCGCTTCACCAAGGACACAGACTGGCCGATGACGACCGCGTGCACCGGCGATTGCCTTCAGAAGTGGAAGCCCGCCGCCCTGATCGACAAGAACGACGTGCGAGGCATCGACCCCAAGCTGGTCATCCCCTTCAAGCGGCCCGACGGAACCAAGCAGCAGACCATCGACTGCTGGCCGCTGTACTGGTTCACCGGCGACAAGAAGCCGGGCGACGTCAACGGCCAGGGCGTGGGCGGCACCTGGTTCGCGGTGGCCCCCGACGGCAAGCTCGTCAAGAAGTGACACCCGGCTGAACGGCGCCCCCGCACCGAGGGGCGTCCCGGCGCGGGCCGGTGCAAGGCGCAGCGCGGGTCAGGCGGCGGCGGGGCCGACCGTGGCAGCAGGTCGGTCGGCGCCGCGCACGTACTGATCAGTGAACCGGTCTGGGAACTGAGCAGCGCCGCCGCCGACCATGACCCCGTACAACCCAGGCGCAGTCGGTGCACATCCACGTCGACGACCTCGACATGCAGGGGATCGTGGGCAACGCGCGCTACCCGCTGATCGTCGAGCGCGCGGTCACGGCCTACTCGACCGAGAGGGGCTGGCACTTCGACCCGGCCCGCTCGCGCTTTCCCGACACGCTCCAGGTGGTGAGGGAGTTCAGGATCGAGTACCACGCGCCGATCGCGGACGTGGGTCCGGTGGGCGTGCACCTCTGGATCGAACGGCTGGGCCGGTCGAGCTACACCTACGGCTTCCGCGTCCTGTCCGAGGACGGGACGGTGCTGCACGCCGACGGCCATCGCGTGCAGGTGCGGCTGGACCCCGAGACCCTGCGTCCCACGCCGCTGAGCGACGAGGCGGTGACCGCCGCGCGACAGCTGATGCCGCAGGCGCGACACACCGGTGCTGGGCCGCCGCCGCGGACCGCGCCGTACGCCCCCCGGAAGCGGTCGCGCTGTCAGGCCGGCTCCCCGCCCCGATCCTTGACCGGCAGCTCGGTGCCCCGGAGTTCGTGGTGCCACAGCAGGTCACTCATCCGCTCGATGGCGGACGTGAGATGCCGCCGGTAGGTGCTGAAGGGCAGTCCCAGACGTTCCGCCGCCGCCTCCTGGGTGGGCGCCCCTGTGAAGTAGGTGGTGGTCACCGCACGATGGCGTTTCTCTCCGCTGCGCTCGTCGAGCAGGCCCTCTGCGCCGGCCGCCAGAATTTCGGACAGGCTGTGCCCGCTGCCGACGACCAGACGGCTGCGGTTGAGTGGATTGCCGGCGAGCAGCGCCGGTTTCCGCAGCGTGCGCAGTGCTTCCCGGACCGCCGCGTCGAACTCCGGCCGTGACAGCACGACCAGCCCCCCCTGCGCCGGCGCCGGCGCAGGGGTCATGGACGCGCCCGACAGCATGGCGGCGCTTTTCTCCTGCAGCCAGGCGTCGGCCGGCTGAGCGCGCCAGTCGTGGCAGAACAGCGCGTAGCTGTGGTCGCCGACCGTGGGCCGTTCGTCGGCGGGCAGCAGGTTGAGGTCGCGCAGATAGTCGTTCCAGGATCCGTTGTCCCGCAGCACGGCGTACGTCCAGGCGAGCTGGTTGGCCCGGACATATTCTCCGGTGGCGCGCCACTGTATGAAAGTCATCGGGGCCGACGGGCGCTGGTACTCCTCGGGGTACACCGAGAAGCGGGCCAGCGCCAGGTGCTCGCCCGGTCTGAGCGGCCCGTTCGCCCGCGCGTGCCGCCAGGCCGCGGCGACCACCGGATCGACGTCCAGACCCTCCGGCTCCTCGATGCGCAGCCAGGCGGAGAACGCGACGACCTCACCGGTCTGGGTCGACCGGTACACGCGGAACGCCTCTGGCCGGCGGTCCAGCCAGAAGGCCGCGACCGCCGCGGACTCCTCGCCCTCGGCCTTGCGTGTCAGCTCCAGGACACGCTCGCGCTGGGCCGGACGGTACGGCTGGTCCTCGAACAGGCCCGCCTCGCGCCAGTCGTTGAACTCCGACATGTGGCCGTCACTGCGGTAGAGGTAGGTCAGTGCGCCGGTGGCCCGGAGTATCTGGGACTCGGGCGCGGAGCGGACTCGAGAGAGGAAGTACCGGCGCATCTGCCCGTGCATCGCGGCGAACCCGTCCGGGTCCCGCCACCGCAGGTCCGCCTCCAGTGACTCCCGGACGGCGTCGTGAGGGAAGAGCCCGGCGGCCGACGTCTCTATGTACGGCTGGACGCGCAGCCAGGAGAACAGCTCCGGCGCATCGTCGCCCATGAGAACCCGCAGCAGGGACTCGGAGGTGACGTAGGCATGGGCGCAGATCTCGAGCGCCCGGCGGTGCAGGGGACTCGGCGTGTCCCCGATGAGCTGGGGGAGGAGGAAGGCGAGGGCGTCCTGATCGGGCCGCCAACTGGGTGTCGACGCCTCGTCCTTCACCGCGAGGGCGGCCGCCAGCGCGAGCGCGAGAGGGTTGCCGCCGGTGAACGACAGCAGCGTCGTGTGGACACGGGGCGGCACGCCCCGCGCGGTGAGGAACGCGGCGGCATCCGGTGGCGCCAGGTTTCGCAGGGAAGTGACCTGCAGCAGGCCGTCCCACCCGGGATCGGCGGCCCAACGCAGGTCGGGAGCGCTCCGGCCGGCCACGACCACGACTGCGCCGACGGGCAGCTGCGGCAGGAAGCGTTCCCACAGCCAGCCCTCGAGCCCCTGGCACTTCTCGAAGGTGTCCACGAGCAGCACCACTCCCGGAGCGGTCACATCCGGCCCGGCCGCCTCGGCGAAGCCCTCTGGCGTGGGGATGGCGGTCCGGCCGTCCACCTCGACGACCGTACGGCCCGCCTGGCGGGCCTCCCTGGCGAGCCGGCGCAACAGCATCGACTTGCCGATTCCGCCCGGCCCGTGCAGGTAGTGGATGGGGCACGCTCGAGTCTCGCCCGTCAACGCAGCCTTGAACAGCGAGAGTTCTGCCTGGCGCCCGACGAAGGCGCGATCCCGGCCGGCAGCCAGGCTGTCGTCGATGACGCCTTCGCCCCTGCTCATAAATTCCATGACCTCTCTTCCTTAGCGTGCACGCCGCCCAGGTTACGGCGTACCCCTCAGCGCCGTGGACCTGTCAGGCGCGAGTGCTGTCCGGTGGGTGCCGGCGGCTACGTCCGCCCCGCTGCCGGGGGCGTGTCCCGAGCAGTGTGAACCCGCTGCAACCAGTGGCCGTAACAGTCAATGGAGCAGCGGAGCGGGCCTGGTCAGTGGGCCGCACTGCGGCTCCCCCGGGGGGGAGGCCGGGAACGGCGCATCTCAGCCCGCCTCCAGCCTTGCAGCCCGGGCTGCCCGGCGCTTCGATCCAGTGCTCCGGGCGGACGTTCCTACCCGCGCGCCGCCAGCCGACGGACCAGCGATCCACACCAGCGTCCCAGCCGTACGCGAGGTCCGTCCTGTCGACGCACTACCCCGGCCGCACCTACGCGCCGTATGCCCGTCGCCGATGCGCCGCGACGGACACGCAACGCATCGGTAGAGCCGGAGAACAGGAAGATAGCCATGTCTCTCGTACCCTTCTCCGCCTATCAGCAGAGCCTGCCCCCCGACTACCAAAGGAACGAGAAGCGGCTGGTCGACGACATGGAGGCCTTCATGCGCGGCCGGGTGTACGACGAGGGTGGCCGTGCCCTGCGGGGCGCGCACGCAGAATCGTTCGGCCTGGTGGCGGGCGAACTCGAGGTGCTCGACGGCCTGCCGAAGCAGTACGCCCAGGGGCTCTTCTCCCATCCCCGTACCTACGACGCCGTGGTCCGGTACTCGAACGGTGTCGCGCACATCCGGGCGGACCGGTATCTCGGCCCCATCCTGGGCATGGGCGTCAAGCTCTTCGGCGTTCCAGGACGGTCGCTGCTGAACGGAGAGGACAGCGGAACGCTCGACATCCCGATGGTCAACTCCCCGGTGTTCTTCTCCAACACGGCGCACGACTACGTGACCACCCAACGGCTGTTGGAGGAGCTGCCGGACTCGCTGGCCACCACCGCATCGCGCAACAAGGTCCTGGAGCAACTGCTCACCAGCGGGGGAACGGCAGAACCGGATGACTGGCGGTGGGACGAACTGCTCGCCTTCGTGTCCCTGCTGCGCATCGAGCGGCAGCACCTTTTCCTGTACCGCTACTACAACATCGGCGCCGTCCGCTTCGGGCGCTACATCGCCAGGCTTCGCATGGCTCCCACGACGGACACGGTGTCCTCCGTGGTCCACCGCGGCGTCGACACGGATGCCGAGGACGAGCCGTTCCGCCGGACGCTCGTGGCCGAGACGGCCGAGCGCGCCCACACGTTCACACTGGAGGCCCAGCTGTGCACGAGCCTTTCGACGACGCCGGTGGACAACAGCTCCGTGGCATGGCCAGAGGAACTCTCCCCCTTTCGCGCGGTCGCGCTGCTGCGCATTCCGGCCCAGGATATTTCGGACGAGCGGAATATCGAGGCCGCTGACGCCACCGCGATCAATCCCTGGCGCACGAGGCCGGAGCACGCGCCGCTCGGCGAACTCAACCGCCTCCGCAGGGAGGTCTACCGACGCTCGGCCGAACTGCGGCGCCGTATCAACAAGCAGCCGCGGCACGAGCCCTCCTCACCTGCCGACGCGCTCACCCGGGGGCTGCACGCCCCGGAGCGGCCGCATGGAGCGGAGCCCGGTGGCCGCGAGGCCGGTCAGGAGACCTGAGCGGCTTCCGCAGGCGAGGCCGGGCGCCGTCGTCAGGCTTCGGTGCGTTGAGCCGCAGCACCCGCCCCGGGCCGCCGCGCTGTGGCTGCCCTGCTCGGTGCGCGGGTCGGGTGCGGACCGCGGTGCCCATCTGAACCGTGGGGTGTCCGCCACCGTTGGAGGAGAAGGAAGAGGAGCACCGTCCGTGCGAAGATCCCGGTCATCAGGGCCCGCCCGCAGGACGTGAGGAGCGGCCCACCGTACGGAACAGGGCCCGAGGCGGCCGCCTGCCGCCGAGGGTATCGCTGGTCCCCTCCGACCTCTCCCTGTTGCTGGATCCCCCTCGCGCACTGTGCCGTATCGACTGCCGCGAGGAGCGGGCTGTCACCGAGGTACGGACAACGGAGTGAATGACGTGGGAGACATAGAGTCCCAGCTGGCCAATTGCCGTGACTACTGGTTGGGTTGGGGGCAAGAGGGCAGCCAGGACGAGGGCCTCGCCTACTACCGAAGCGGGTTGCCGCATCCCCAGCTCAACGGGGTGCTGCGCCTACGGCGCAGGGAACAGGCCGGCCTCGCCGTCGAGCACGCCACCGATCGGCTGGACGGGGTTCCGTGGATGTGGTGGGTGGGGCCCGACAGCGCGCCGGGCGTTGCGGACGTGCTCGCCGACCGCGGGGCGGTGAAGGTCGGCGAGATGCCGGTAATGGCCGTCCGGCCGGACAGACTCACCGAACTGGACAGGCCCGCCGGACTCAAGATCGAGACGGTGGACACTGCCGCCGCACTCACCGAGTGGGTGCACGCCTACAGCCCGTCCTTCGGCGTTGCCCCGCACCTTCGGGACGACGCGGTACGGCTCGAGGCCGGACGGACGGACACCGCCCGCGTCGTCCGGCTGACCGGACGGCTCGACGGGGAGGCGGTGGGGACCGCCCTCATGCTGGAGGCACACGGAGTGGCGGGTATCTACGTGGTCACGACCGCCGAGGCCCACCGGCGCCAGGGCATCGGTGCGGCACTGACCGCGGCAGCCCTGCGCGCCGGACAGGAACGCGGACTGCGGGTCGGCACGCTCCAGGCGAGCGCGATGGGGGAACCGGTCTACCGGCGGATGGGATTCGAAACGGTCGCGGAGTATCAGCTGTTCCAGCTGCCGACGCCCTGACCCTTTCCGAGGCCCTGCGGACGGTGCGTGGGTCGGGACTCTCCTGCCGGTCCCGCCGACGCACCCCCAGATGCGTGCGCTGAGCAGGGGCCCGGCTTCGGCTCGGCGGGCGGTTCGGCAGGCCGAGTCCCTGTTCACCTTCTGCTCCATTGATGCTTCGCGGTGCTCAGTTGGCAGACGGTGGTCACCGTCCGCCTGGCTGCGGCGCGTTCACGGCCTCCACCTGGGCCGGCAGGTCTTCAGCCGTGGCCAGGGCACTTGGGGGCGAGGGAACGCGACCGCGGCGTCAGGTGTTTTCGCCGACGACCACCTTCACCGTGGAGTACCTGCGGCGGAGCTCCTTCAACGGCTGGTACTCCGGGGAGTCCCAGAACTCCTGGAGTGCGGCCTTGGATGCGAACTGGTGGACGACCAGGGACTTGGGGTGCCAGTCGCCTTCGAGCACCAGGGCGTTGTCGTCGAAGACGAGGTTGTGTCCCAGAACGATGCACGGCATGAGCGACAGCCCGGACCGGGCGGCGGCGGACCTGCCAGCGCAGCCGCAACCAGAGGGGGTATACGGCCTCTCCGGCGGCGTGGACAACGAGCTGAACGGCAACCTCAACGACGAGCCGGCTCCCGATGACACGCTCCTGCTGTGCGGCGCGTACCGGCTGGACCGCGGTCAGGCGCACCCGTTCCTGCGTGCGCTTCCCGAGGTCGTCCACGTTCCCGCCCGGCCCGGCCGCCATCCGGCCCTGCGCGCCGCGGTCGACCTGCTGGCCACCGAACTGACGGATCCCCGGCAAGGAGCGGACGTCACGCTGCCCGCCCTGCTGGACCAACGTAGGACCCACCGCCGGACGGGGTAGGCCTGCACCCCCTGCCGATACGACAGCACCGCCACAGCCAGCAGCATCACCGCCGCAGCCACCCACGGCGCCGCAGGTACGCCAGCCCGCCCAGCGTCAGCACGAACAGGATCTCCTGCGTCGAAGACGCCACCGACGACGGTTACGCGGGGCTACTTGTCCCCTCGCCGTAGCTATACGAAAGCTGGCCGAAAAGTGTGGTGACAGCCGTCTGCGTCACGGGTCAAACAGGGCCGCGTAGCTACCCATGGCGTCCAACCTGCTACGCGGCCCTGCATTCGCTTCCACGTCCCTACGAGGCGGACGGTTCACGGCGGCCGACGCGCGATTCCGCCCGGCTCTTCGCGCGGTCGCCTCACGGAGCCTGGGCGGGGAGTTCCCCCTAGGCCTCTGCCGTGCCGCCCTCGTCCCGGGTGCGTGCTGCGGCCTGTTCGAGGTCGCCGAAGAGCAGCTCCGCGTTGATGGTGACGCCGGCCCGGTACCCCGCGCTCGCGGCATTGATCACCTGCTCCGTGGGTCCGGCGGCGTTCCCGACGGCCCAGACGCCGGGCACGCTCGTACGGCCTGTCGCGTCCACCTGGGGGTAAGGGCCCACCGGGGTCTCCGTCGTCTGCGCACCGAGCGCACGGAGCAGGGAGTCCCGCGCCACGGGGAGGCCTCCCGCGAACAGAACGGGCCGCAGGAGAACGGCGCCGCTCGCGAGCCGGATCCCGGTCAGCCGGTCGTCCTCGACTTCAAGAGCAGCTATCTCGCCCTCCACCACGGTGACGCCCGCCGCCGCCAGCTGCTGCCACTCGGCCTCCGGCAGTTCCTGGACCGTGTGCAGGAAGAGCGTCACGTCCTTCGACCACTGGGTGAGCAGAAGAGCCTGGTGAGCCCCGAGAACCGGCGAAGCCAGCACTGCGAGGGGCTGATCCCTCACCTCCCAGCCGTGGCAGTAGGGACAGTGCAGGACATCACGGCCCCAGCGCTCGGCAATGCCGGGGATGTCCGGGAGCTCGTCGACCAGGCCGGTGGCCACCACGACCCGGCGCGCGTGCACCGTACCGCCGTTCGCCAGCGCGACGTCGAACTCCCCGTCCCCGTCAGGCAGTACTGCCATCACCTCGTCATGGACAAGCCGAACGCCGTACGCCTCCACCTCCCGCCGCCCCTCGGCGAGAAACTGAGCGGGAGGCATCCCGTCCCGTGTCAGGTACCCCTGCATGTACGCGGCCGGCGCGTTGCGGGGCTCACCGGCGTCCACCACGAGGACGCTGCGCCGTGCGCGGCCGAGAACCAGTGCCGCGCTCAGGCCTGCAGCCCCACCACCGACGATGACCACGTCGTAGGCGCTGTGCCCGGACGATGCGTCCGCCGCATCGAGGGCTCCGGTCACATTGTTCTCACCGTTGCGGGTCATGGTGACCACCTCCTCGATCACGGTCGCACCACGTGACTTCCGTCGGCAAACAAAATTGCCAGTCCTGCAAATGCATGCATGGAGGACCACGAACTCTCGGCGTCGGGCGGGCGTGACGGAACGGGGCGGAGGAAGGAACGGATGCCGACTGGTCGGTCCGCCCGTTCCTGCTGCCGACCGCCGGGCGCATACCCGCCGGCGAAGCCGGACTGGGCGACCCGTCCGCACCCGGCGGCTCGGGCCGACCCCGCATCTACGGGCCCCGCGTCGCCGTGGTGACCCCGGCCACCAGCGCGCGGCGGTGGGAACTCCTACCGACCCGGACATCCGGCGGTATCGCATGGACATCTGATGATTCGTCACGCCTCGCTCTGCGTCGGGACTGACGACGAGCCCGCGTGCCGGCGAAGAACTACCCAAGGCTCTTCATCCACACGCGGATGTCCTGGCAGGCGACGCGGAACGCCGGCGCCTTCGGACTCCGTGTTGTGGGGGGTACGGAGTCCGAGGGTGTGGTGGTGGGGTTGTGGGTGGGTTGTTACTTGGTGAGGAAGGTGAGGAGGGCGTTGTTGACTTCTTGGGCGTGGGTCCATAGGAGGCCGTGGGGGGCTCCTTCGATGACGG
>NZ_JBIAPW010000043.1:0-76812 GCF_042888505.1 Streptomyces sp. NPDC002870 | reverse complement strand
GTACTGAGGTGCTGGACCGGCGTCTGCAACACCTGCCACCAACCCCTGCCCAACAAAGCACCAAGATCCAGACAGACTTAACGGAGTCCTACTAGGAACCTCTGCCGAATCCGCCGCTCAACGAGGTCGCTGGCAATGCTGTGCAGCGGGGCGGGCTGTAGTGGGTGACGGAGGTCCGTTGTGGACTTCGACCCTTTCCCTCTGGCCGGCCGCCGGCTTCGGTGCGGTCAGGGGATCTTCGCGATCCGGGGGAAGAACGAACCCGCCGCTCGTGGTCAGAGTTGCATCCGATCGGGCGGGCTGAGATCCGAGGCCGGGCGTGTGACACCGGTCTGGTCCTGGAGCACGGTTATATGGAGCGGGTGGCCTGCGTTGGCCTTCTGGCCTTCGTTGCCGGAAAGGGACACGGGTGGTTAGCGTGACGCACGGAGCTAAGAAGCGATCCTCTTATAAGGGGACGTCGTCGAAGGCGATCCTTCATCAGTACGATTTCCTGGGCGACTTCTACCGGCTGACGCTGGGCCCCGACCTCGTCTTCTCCTACGGCATGTGGGAGGAGGGCGACACACTCGAATCGGCCCAGCTGCGCAAACTCGACCACCACGCCGAGGCGGCGCATGCAGTGGGCGCGCAACGGGTGCTCGACGTGGGCTGCGGCTACGGCAGCCTCCTGCACCGACTGGTGGAGACCCACCACGTCAGGCGCGCGGTAGGGATCACGATGAGTCCTGCGCAGGCCGCGTGGGCCCGTGACCAGCACTGGCCGGGCTGCGAGGTTCGGCTCGAGAACTGGTTCGATCACGAACCGGACGGGGCGTATGACGCCATCATCGCCATCGAGGCAATCGAGCACTTCGCCGGGAATACCATGTGGCGGTCGAAGCGTGTCGCCCGATACCGGGAGTTCTTTCAGCGCTGCCATTCCTGGCTGCGGCCGGCGGGGCGTCTGTCGTTGCAGGCCAACGCCTGGAACGACCGCGGCTGGCTTGCTTCCCTGGTGCTTCCTCCCCAGCAACTGGCCCCGCAAGGCGGGAGTCATGGCGTCAAGGAACACCTCGGCCTCAAGGGCGTTTACGGCGGTGTCAAGAACGTACGCGAAGGTCTTCACGCGTCGCGGAAGGTGTTCCCCGAGTGCTTCCTGCCGACCCGGGGCGAACTGACCGAAGCCGGCCGGGGCCTGTTCCGCATGGTGGAGACGCGAAGCGATCCGAGCGACGGCGTGTCCACGGTGGCGAGCTGGTTGGAGCGGGCTGAGGCCAACCGGAGACGCGGCGCGGAACTCATCGGTGAGAGCGCGGTGTCCGACATCATCAGGGAGCAGAAGACCGCACTCCGGTTCATGCGCGAGGGCCGCTTCACCGTCGTTCGTATGGTCTTCGAGAAGGTGTGAGTCGCCTTCCCCCACTGCCGCGCCCGGGCTCGTTCGCACGCGGCGCGCCGCCGGTGAGGTCATCGAAGCAGTGGGCCGTGGGAGAGAGGTCGCGGATCTACCACTGCACGCCGGTGGCCGGTTTTATCTGCGCCGGCGTGTGGCGACCCATGAGGTGAGAAGGAACGCGGGCAGGGTGATGCCGATCAGCAGCGCGGGGCCCGTGACCGCGCTCAAGAGGAATCGGCGTCCCAGGTGAGCGACGCCGTGGTAGTAGCCGACCGCCACAGCCACAAGCAGCATGTATCCGCCGAGCGCGGTGCCCACGACTCGGCGGACCAGTTCGGGCCAGCCGCGCCCGGCCGGTGCCGGCGCGAGCCGTCGCGCAGCGGTCCAGGGTCTGGTCGGGTGGCGTCGCATGATGAGCAGGCCGAGGCCGAGATAGCCCATGACCAGGAGATAGCCGCTCAGCATGAGCGTGATGTTGAGGGACACGGGCAGCATGGCCGGCTCCTCGTGGTGATCGCTTTCAGGAGGGGTCTTGGAGAAGGAAGTGCCAGCCGCGGACGAAGGTGTGCCAGCCGAACCACAGCCACAGGGCGAACAGGGCCCAGCGGCCGACGGGGTGGCTCATGACGGCCCTGGTTGCGTCGCTGAGGGTGGGAAAGCCGTCGTGCGGCCGCAGCAGGCCGATGCCTTCCCAGGCGAAGATGACGCCGAAAAGCAGAGCCCAGACGAGGTAGCCGATCACCGGATGCTCTGCCACTGCGTCTCCCACGGTCTCGTGCCCTGCCCGACGGCGCTGTCAGGCTGATCATCGGCCATGACGAGTCCGGGATCCGGAGGCTCACCGTGACTCCCCGGCCGTCGGCCTGGTGTCCTGTCGTGAAGTCAGTGGCCGTAGATCGCGATCTTGCTGTTCAGGGGCGGTGCGAAGACAGGTACGGCCACCGTCAGGGCCCCTCCCCGCGGCAAAGATCTCCGGCCGACGCAGCCGACGACATCAGCTCCTCCAGCTTGTTGAGACTCTGAGTCCAGCCCTCCAAGTGAAGAGCTTGGCGCCCCTCAGTGGCGAAGTCCCCCTGGCTGAAGACCAACTCGGCCCGTGTACCGCCGATATCGCGAAGCGACAGCGTCACCACCGTCTCCCGATCCTCGGGATCGGGATCCTCCCACCGGAAGGTGTAGGAAAGGCGTTCCGGAGGGTCGACCTCAACGAATTCCCCCACCAGGCAGAACGGATCGCCCTCCGGAGGCTGCATCGCGATCCGATAGCTACCGCCTGGCCGAAGGTCGCTTTCCACGCTTGGGATGGTGAACCCGTCAGGGCCCCACCACTTGGCCAGTTCCCGCGGTTCGGTCAACGCTCGGAATACGACCGAGCGCGGTGCACGGAGGACACGCTGCAGATGCAGCCTCAGCCCGCCATCGTGCGTCATCGCGAACCTCCTCCGACCGAAGGCGCCGAGATTGACCACCACGCTTATCGTAAGTATCCCAGCCGTAGACCGCGATCTCGCTGGCTAGGGGCGGTGTGAGGACAGGTGCGGCC
Source organism: Streptomyces sp. NPDC002870 (assembly GCF_042888505.1). NCBI lineage: Bacteria > Bacillati > Actinomycetota > Actinomycetes > Kitasatosporales > Streptomycetaceae > Streptomyces > Streptomyces sp. NPDC002870. The sequence continues at coordinate 73,891 of NZ_JBIAPW010000043.1, read as the reverse complement.
ACCGGTGAACATCGCGTGCTGTGTGGACAAACGAAGATCAAGAGCTGGCCGCAGGCCATAGCGTAGACCCCGCTCGCTCGCGGGACATGTTCGATGCCCTGATGGGCCGGATCGCGGGCCGTTTCACGCGGACCGAACCCCGACGCCGGGCACGGTCGCTCGTTGTAGGACTGCTGTCCGGCCTGCCGCGGAAGAACTGCTGGACCATCGCCGGGCATGCCGGGCATGCCACACCGGACGGCCTGCAGAACCTGCCGGCATGGGCCAAGCGGGACGCCGAGGCAGTCCGCGACGACGTACGCGAATACGTCGTGGAGCACCTCGGCGACACCGACGCCGTTCTGGTCGTCGACCAGAACGGCTATCGGACGGCCTGGCCTCCCAGTGCCGGAACTTCGCCGAGGTACGCCCCCATGCCCTCGGCCGCCTCCTCCACCAGGTCAACGCCACCGGCCACCGCGATCTGCGGGAGCTGTACGAGGAGGTGTCCGCCTACCCGCCCCCGCCGGGTCTCGACCCCGAGCCCCGCCCCCCGGGAGCCCATGGGCCTCGTCGTACCGCTGCGCATCCGCACGCCCTACGGTCCTCTGCCAGGGCTGACCTCCTCTGCCGGTACGTGCCGGCCAGGCCGTCCGTGGCCCATGGCGATGGGCGCGCTCCGTGCCGGCCGGCCGGTTACGATGCAATAAGGGCAGGTCGCCGGCCTCAGCACGCCGAACGGGTCCCCAAGGGCACCTGCCGAGCCTCACCCAGAGAGGCATGCCACATGGCACATGACCAGATCCCAGGCATCGATCCAACTGTGACTCCGAGCGGAAACGGCTGCGTGGAATGCCTGGCGGGCGACGGTCCGGGATGGTGGTTGCACCTGCGGCGCTGCGCCGCGTGCGGGCACATCGGATGCTGCGATTCCTCACCCTCGCAGCACGGTACGAAGCATGCACGCGAGGCGGGACATGCCTTCCTGACCAGCTTCGAGCCGGGAGAGAGCTGGTTCTGGAACATCGAGACCGGGCAGTACTACGAGGGCCCGCAGCTGCTCCCACCCACCTCGCACCCGGCCTCCCAGCCGACACCCGGCCCGCAGGGCAAGGTGCCCGCGGACTGGCAGCAGCACGTGCGCTGACGGTCGAGCGAACCCGGCGTCGCGGCGTCGGGAATCAGGGACGTGGGACCTGCAGGTGCGGGTCCGTGATCCCGCCCGGGGAGCCGAACCGGGCGGTGTCCCAGCCTGCGCGCCGGGATCCGGCCTGGTACGCGCTCTCGTAGAAGGCGAGGACGGCAGCACGAGGATCGCTTTCCGCGCGGGCCGCGTCGTAGGGCAGCACGGCCAGGTGGGTGTCATCGCGTGAAACCCAGTGTGCTGTAGCGGGCTTGAGCGGCTCCCCGGTCAGTGCCGGGGGCTCGGGGGCGGTATAGGAGTAGAAAGCGGGTTCGGCGAACGTATCGTCACCGAACCAGAATCCGAAGCTGATCAGCTCGCGGGAGTACGCCTCCCGCGTCACCGGATCGACCTGTGGCGGCTGGTGGATGTGACGCCCCGAGAACCGGCTGTGGGCGATGTCGAAGGTATGCCAGAAATGGTGTACGGGACTGGCCTTACCCGAGAAGCCGGCTGCGAATTCCTCCAGCACCAACGCCACCTGGCTGAGGACCTGCCAGTAGCGGTTGGCCATTACAGGATCGTAGGCCGCGTGCTCGGTGTCCTCGGCGAACGGCCGACCGGCGTCGGGGAGGTCATACGGCCTGGGAATGGCGATCCTCGCCCGGACGCCCAATTGGGCCAGAGCGTCAAGGGCGTTGTCGTGGAAGGACGCCACGGACTGGCCCTCGAGGGGGAGGGAGATCGCTCTGCCGTCCAAGGTCGCGACGACCAGTTGGTGGTTGACGAAGTCGAAGTCGATCGTGAAGACCGGATTACCGTCGACCTGTCCCATGGGGCGCGTGGTGATGCCGCGTCCGGTGAGATGAAACGGAACATTCCACCAGTGGTTGCGCCGGGCACTCGCGGCTAGGCGGATCTTGCCGACGACTTGCGCGAATCGGTGCAGCGTTTCTTTGGTGTCCTGCCACTCCGTGAGCGGTATCGGCGGGAACAGCTCCATCGTGTTCCCCTTCCTGCCCCGCGCTCCGGCGGGAGTCCTCCTCAGGTGCGGCGGAGGATACGCCGGCCAGGGAGCAGTTCAGGGACTCCGTGTCAGTACGGGTGATTGTTCGGCTTCTTCGCCCATGCCTCGTAGGACGTGGCCCCCAACTCGGGGTGGAGCTGCTCGAGGGTGATGCTCCGATGGTCCGGGGGCTTCGCGAAGTCCTCGTACTGGAAGGCGTCGTCGAAACCGATCCCCTGAGTCGCCTTCCAGTCGCAGCTGTAGTAGACGGTGTCTATCCGGGCCCAGTAGATGGCGCTCATGCACATCGGGCACGGGGCGCCACTGGTGTAGATCGTGCACCCTTGCAGCATGCGAGCGCGCTCCGGTACGAGGTCGGGGGAGCCCTCAGGACGCGGCACCAACTCCAGGGTGTACCTGTTCTGGTGCTCCTCGGCGATGCTGGGCGCCTCAGGATTGAGCACCTCGACGGCCTTGCGGATGGCCTCCACTTCGCCGTGCGCGGTCGGGTCCGCTGTGAGGAGTACGCGATTCTGGCCGCGAGCGATGATCTCACCGTCATCGGTGATCACCGCGCCGAACGGCCCGCCCCAGCCCTTCTCCACGGACTCTGTGGCCAGCCGAACCGCTTCGGCCATGAACTCCTTCTGTCCCATCTCGGAATCCTCCCGCTCGTCAACCAGCGCAAATTTCCCCAATTTGTCCGATAAATACCTTTCGATCTAGACTACTCCGTATGGGTACCCGTGCAAGCCGTGACCTGAGCGACAGCGCTACGGTCGTGACCTCCCAGAAGGTCCGGGCGGGCCGGGACCACGACTACAAACGCTGGCAGGAGAAGACCAACCAGGTCGTGCGAGGCTTCGACGGGTTCCAGGGCACGGAGTTGTACCCGCCGGGCGCTGGCGAAGAGAACGAGTGGGTCGTCGTATTCCGCTTCTCCCGTGTCGAACAGCTGACCGCATGGCTGGATTCGGGTGCGCGTCGACAACTTCTCGATGAGGGCCGCCCGTTGTTCGACGGGGCCCCGACGCAAGAGGTGCTCACCGGCGGGACCCCGGCCCATGATGCCCACGATGTCGTCACGGCGGTCATCTCGCACGATGTGATGCCGGGGCGGGAGGGGGATTTCATGCGCTGGGAGGACAAGGTCCTGAAAGCGCAGGAGAGGTATCCCGGTTTCATGGGGTCGGAGTTGTTCAAGCCGGTGGAGGGCGTTCAGGACCGTTGGGTGGTCGCCTTCCGCTTCGACACGCGCGAACACCTCGAAGGGTGGCTCGACTCCGAGTCCCGCGAGAAGCTTCTGGAGGAAGGCCGCGGCTACTTCCGCTCGTACGACGTGCGCAAGATCGGGTCGGCGTTCGGCGGCTGGTTCCGCTTCGGGGAGGGCGCGGACGAAGGCATTCCGCCCAACTGGAAACAGGCCATGTCCGTGGTGCTGGCCCTGTATCCCACGGTGATGATCCTGAACCTGACGGTCGGCGACTGGTTCAACAGCCTGGGAATGCCCGGGTATTTGGCACTCTTCATCGGCAACGCACTGAGCGTCAGCATCCTGACGTGGTTGCTGATGCCGCTGGTCAACCGGGCGCTCGCCTTCTGGTTGCTGCCCAGCCGGGCGCGATCCCTCCGCATCCATGTGGCGGGCGCTGCCGTCGTGGCGGTGTGCTGTCTGGTGATCATCACCATCTTCGGTCTGACCACGGGTTAGACCGCACCGGTTGGACGGCAGGCACTTCACACCGGCTCTTCAGCCTTCAGCCTTCAGCCGCATCCGCGGCCGGCGCGAGTCCTGGAGTCCATGATGCGACGCGAGCACGGGCAGGCCCGAGGCATTGAGGGGACGCTCGTCCAGCGAGGCGACGCCGATTACGAAGCCGTCCGGACGAGCATGGTGTGGAACGGGCTCAAGCCCGAGCGATTCCCGGAGGTGATCGTCCGGACCGCCTCCGAGCGGGACGTTCCCGAAGCCATCCGCCTGGCTCGCTCCCGCGGTCTCCGCGTCGCCGTACGGGCGGGCGGGCACAGTTGGTGCGGGTCGTCCGTCCGCTCCGACGGCATGCTCATCGACCTCTCCGGGCTCCGCCGGTGGGACATCGACGTGGCTTCCGCGACGGCGACCGTGCAGCCCGCTGTCACCGGTGGTGAACTCGCTCCGGAACTCACCACGCGCGGTCTTGCCTTTCCCATGGGGCATTGTGGATCGGTCGCTGTCGGCGGTTATCTCCTCAGTGGTGGTCTCGGGTGGAATTCCGGTGCCCTGGGGCCGGCTTGCCGGAGTGTGTACGAGATTGAAGCCGTCACGGCGGACGGCGAAGTCGTCCGGTGCAACGAGGACGAGAATGCCGACCTGCTCTGGGCGGCGCGTGGAGCCGGGCCGGGTTTCTTCGCTGTCGTCACCAGCTTCCGCCTTCGCCTGCACCGGCTTCCCGGGACGGTCATGTCGACCACATACGCCTTTCCCCTCGCGGACGTAGAAGAGGTGTCGAACTGGGCCATAGAGGCCGCCGGCGAACTCGAGCCGACCGTGGAATTGACTCTCGTACTCGCAACGGCCGCCCCGCACATGACGAAGGAAAGGCCACGGCCGAAGGTGAACGTCGTCGCCGCCACCGCTTTCGCGGATTCGAGAGAGCAGGCCGTCCAGGCCCTACGGCCGCTCCAGAACTGCCCGTTCGCCGGCCGCTCTCTTTTCCGGGAGGCGGAGGAGCCGACGTCCCTCGATGCCCTCTACGACGCCTCCGGCGACCTCTGGCCCGGACAGCACCGCTACGCGGCCGACACTCTGTGGTCCCAGGCGGACTTCGGCACGCTGCTGCCCAAGCTCAGCAATGCGGTCGAAAGGGCCCCCTCCGACAAGTCCCTCGTCCTGGCGCCCGTATCGCCCGCGTCGAACGACGAGGATCTGCTGCGCGGCATGGCGTTCTCGGTGCTCGGCGAGAGCTATGTCGTCCCCTACGCCGTCTGGGACGACCCCGCGGAGGATGACATCAACGTGCGCTGGCTGCGCGAGGCGATGAGTGCCGTGGAGCCGCTCGGGACAGGGCACTACATCGCCGAGGCCGACCTCACCGCCAGTCCGACCCGCGCCGAGCGGTCGTTCACGGCGAGCGACTGGCAGCGGCTGCAGGCCCTGAGGGCGCGGTACGACCCGGAGGGCGTCTTCCACTCCTACCTGACGCCCTGAGAGGCTCGTCGCCACCGCTCAGACGTCGCGCCCTCTGTGTGGCCGGCGGGTTGCTGACCCGGCTTGCACTGCACGGGGTTTCCGCCGAAGGAAGACCATGAACACATTGCTCGGCCGAGCCGCCGCCCGCCTCTTCCCCGGCGCCCCCGGACATCACGGCGTACTGCCTCCGCTGCTCGTCCTGCTGACTTTCGTCACCGGCATGGTGGACGCCGTCAGCTATCTGGGCCTCGACCATGTCTTCGTCGCCAACATGACAGGCAACTTGGTCTTCCTGGGCTTCGCGCTGGCGGGCGACAGGGAACTGTCCGCCTTCGCCTCCGTCCTGGCGGCAACGGCCTTCTTCGCCGGTGCGTTCGCCGGAGGGCGGATCGCGCCCAGGGTCGCTGAGCCCGTGCGGCTGTTCGCGCTGCTCGTCGCGGCGCACGCGGCCCTGGTCGCGGCGGCTCTGGTGGCCGATCTCGCCGATGCCACGAAGCACGTACTGATCGTGCTGCTCGCGCTCGGCATGGGCGCGCAGAACGCCGTGGTCCGCAAGCTCGCCGTACCCGACATCACCACCACGGTCCTCACCCTCACTCTGACCGGCATGGCGGCCGACCGTCCGGGGCCCGCCACCCTGCCCCGACTGCTGTCGGTCACCGCGATGTTCACCGGCGCCCTCGTCGGCGGTCTGCTCCAGCTCAACCACGGCACGGCGGCCGCGCTTGCGCCGGCTCTCCTACTGCTCACGGGTGTAGCCCTGGCGGCAGCCACCGCACCCCGGCTCGGACAAGGAGTCCCGTGATGACCGAACTCAATGACCGAACTCAGCGATCGGGCGCAGATCAGCGCTATGGGATGCGGTGACGGTCCGGCTGTCGTTCCCTCAGGACCGTGGCGATCCGCAGGCACCAGTGCCGGTTGTCCCGTTCGAAGGCGAGACCGCGCAGACAGGTCAGATACGGTCCGATCCGCTCGCCCCGGAGAAGGAATTCGTCCTCGTCCGCCTCGCCCCGGATCTGCCGCAGCAGCTTGCCGAAGAGCTCGATCTTGGCCTCGGCGACGGCCGCGCGCTCTTCGAGCTGCTCGATCACCGGGCCGGTGCCGACGCGGTCGGCGGCCTGGACCTTGACGAGCAGGTCGTCCCTGATGAACGAGGGTTTCGACGCGGACGCGGCGAACTGCTCCAGCTCGGCGAGACCGGCATCGGTGACCTTGAACAGGCGCTTGTTGGGCCGGGTTTCCTGGACCACCTGCCGACCCGTGACCAGCCCTTCCTTCTCCAGCCTGGCCAGTTCGGCGTACAGCTGCTGGGGCAGCGCGTGCCAGAAGTTCGCGACGCCGACGTCGAACGCCTTGGCCAGTTGGTATCCGCTGTACTCGCCGTCCAGCAGCGCGGCCAGCACGGCATGTCGCAGGGCCATCGCACGCAGCCCCCTTCCGCTTGGTGTCCTCCGCATGATACCCAAGAAAGTGACTAGTCAGATTCTTGACTATTGCGACTATCAGTGGTCACACTTTCAGGAGGAGACATGGACACTGCCGAGCGCTTCCGCGCGGCCGTCGAGAAGCAGGACCTGACCGCCGTGGACGACCTGTTCACCGAGGACATCCGCTTCTACAGTCCGGTGAAGTTCACCCCCTTCGAAGGCAGGCCGATGGTCCGCGGCCTCCTCGGCGTCCTGCTGCGCACCTTCGAGGACTTCCGCTACGTCGGCAGGTTCGCCGGCGCGGCCGAGACCAGTACGGACGGTGAGGAGGCTCCCTCGGAGATCCTGCTCTTCCGGGCTGCCGTCAACGGCAAGCAGATCCACGGCATCGACCTGCTGCAGTTCGACGAGGCGGGCCGGATCAAGGAGTTCACTGTGATGGTCCGCCCCATGTCCGCGGTCCAGGCATTGAGCGAGGCGGTGCTCGCCGGGCTGGTCGCCGACGGCCTCGTCCCCGATCCCGCCGGGCACTGAGCGACCGCCCCGGACAGCCCAGAAAAGCAGCCCCGGACCGATCCGCGGCCGACTCGCCCGTGTCGCTGTTGGGCCGAACGGGTGAGGAGCGCGAGGATGGTCGCATGAGTAGGTACGAGAGGTACGACGTCACCGACGAGCAGTGGGAGGGCCTGGCCCAGGTCGTCCCCCTGCGCAGCCGTAACGAGTGGCCGTCGCGGGTCGACCACCGCACCATCCCGCAGGACTACGCGGTGGCGGAGCAGCGTCGTTTCGTCGTGCTGCGGGTGCAGGTCTTCGCCGACGCGCGTGAGGTCGCCGAGTACCTCATCGCCCAGATCCCGGTGCTGCTCGACCTCACCGGCGCCGACACCGATGTCGCCAAACGCATCCTGGACTTCAGCAGTGGTGTCGTCTTCGGGCTCGGCAGCGGGATGCACCGGGTCGACAGGAACGTCTTCCTGCTGGCGCCGATCGGTACGGAGGTCGAGGGGATCGCGGCCGCCGCCGTCCCCCGTTCGTAGGAAGGCTGTCGAGGCGGAACGGTTCGGCGCCTTGCGCGCTGCGTACCGTCCGGCTCATGGACGCAAACACTCCGCTCAACGGCGCGAACGGCGCCCGCCCCACCCTCACGGAACTGCGGCTCTCCGCCTTCAGGACACACCGTGGCGCGGCTTTTCCCCTCGGTCCGCTGACGCTCTTCGCGGGGGCGAGCGGCAGCGGCAAGTCGAGTGCCCTGCAGGCGTACGAGGCGCTGGCGCGGCTGGGCGCGGGCGACGACCTCGAGGCCGCGTTCCCCGATCCCTCGTCGTGTGTGCCCGAGCGGGCGGAGGCCGACGGGCAGGGGCGGCGGGGATTCAGGATCGGCTGCACGGTGGACGGCCCGGCCGGCCCCGTACAGCTTGATCTCGCCGTACAGGCGGAACCTGAACTGCGGGTGGTGGGCGAGCGGTTGACCAGCGGCGGGCGGACCCTGCTGACCACCGCGCTGCGCGATCCCGGACGGTCCTCCGTGCAGGCCGCCTGGCACACTGCCGGGGCGGCGTCGGTGACGCGTGCGCCGCTGCCGGACGACCGGCTCGGCACGGCCCTGCTGCCGTTACGCGTGGCAGGCAAGACGCAGGGCCAGCTCCAAGTGCTTGCGGCGGCCGAGCAGGTGGTGGTGGCGCTGCGGTCCGTCTTCGCCTGCGACCCGCAGCCGCATCGGATGCGCAAGCCGGTGGCGGCGGGGGAGGGGCGGCTGAGGCGCGGGTGCGACAACCTCGCGGAGGTGCTGCACCGGACCCGGAGCGAGTGCGCCAAGCGCCATGCGCGACTGGCCGCGGCGGCGCGGGTGGGGTGCGCGGGGGCGGTGGAGGAACTGGCCGTCGAGGAGTTGGGCGACGGGACGGTGCGGGCGTTGCTGGGCCGGGGCGGCAGGCGGGGAGCCACTCCCGTGGGGCGGCTCGGCGAGGGCGAGTTGAGGTATCTGGCGCTCGCGCTGGTGCTGCTGACCGGGCCGGGCGTGCTGGCCATGGACCAGGCGGCCGAGGTGCCGTCGGCGTACCAGGCTCTGACCGTTCTCGCGGACGGCTTCGACCGCTGTCTGGACCCGCGACAGGCGCGTGAGCTGGTGTCGCTGGGTGCGGAGGTGTGCGCGCGGGGCCATGTCCGGCTGGTGGGGGCGGTCGCCGATGCGTCGTACGCGCGCGGAGTGGACGGCGTGACGGTGGTAGACCTGGTGCCGTGACGACAGATGACGGGCGGGATGGACGGGACGGGCCGGGCGGGGCGGACGGGGCGGACACGGTGGACGGGGCGGGCGGGGTGGACGGGCTCGATGTGGCGGGATTGCAGCGCAGGCTGGCCGAGTTCGCGGCGGCGCGCGGCTGGGAGCCGTACCACACCCCGAAGAACCTGGCGGTGGCGCTGAGCGTCGAGGCTTCCGAACTGGTGGAGATCTTCCAGTGGCTGACGCCGGAGCAGTCTGCGCGAGTGATGGACGAGGAGCGGTCGGCGCACCGGGTGCGGGACGAGGTCGCGGACGTGCTGGCGTACCTGCTGCAGTTCTGCGAAGTGCTCGGAATCGACGTGCTTGCCGCGCTCTCCGACAAGATCGACCGGAACGAGATTCGGTTCCCGGTGCAGTGATCCTCGGCGGGTCCGATGATCCGCTGCACACGCCTTCGTCACTCTATGGAGTGGGCTGGTTATCCACAACGGCCTTGGTGTCCACAGATTTCCGAATTCCCTTGGTGTTCAGGCTCAAGAGCCTTCACTCTGGGTAATGAACTGAGTGGGCAGTAAGTCGTACGAACGGGGGCGGCGTAGATGGATGCGCAGCGACTCATCGGAGTCAGTCGGCATGCCCTGGCGCAGAGCCGGGCGGTGCCGGACATTGTGGCGGAGGCCTGGCAGGCGCAGGCCCTCGCGCAGGCGATCGGGAGCAGGCTGGCGGTTTGCGGACCGCTGGAGCTGAGAGGCGAGGCGCGCGGGCTCTGCGAGATCGGTGGACGCGCATGCGGAGTGCTCGACCATCCGATGGTGCGCAGCGGCGGGGTCAGAGCCGCGCAGCTGTCCGAAGTGGCGGATGCGCGGGGGACGTTGATCGGGCTGGGCTTGCTGTTGGGAGAGGTGGGAATCGCCCTGGTCGGGGTCGCGTGCGCCACTGACGAAGAGGGGTTGTACTGGCAGTGCATCGAGGCCATAGATGCCGCGGACGAGTCGAGCGACCGGGTGCGGGGCATGCTGCGCCGGCTTGCGGAGAGACCGCCCGACACGATCCGGGGCAGAGCCGATCCGGTGGCCGTGGCGGGGCCGCTGGAGCTGGTGGAACCGCTGGAGCCGCCGATGGAGCCGCCCGATGCGCCGGATCTACCGGAGCCGTCGGACTCGTTCGACCCGTCCGGCTCCTGCGGCTCGTCCGGCTCGGTGGGCGTCGTGGACGCTGTGGACTCGGCGGCGGGGCCGTCATGACCTCGCGGCCTTTCGAAGGTGCAGGATGGATGCATGGATCTTCGAATCTTCACCGAGCCCCAGCAGGGGGCGAGCTACGACGCTCTGCTGACCGTTGCCAAGGCCACCGAAGACCTCGGCTTCGACGCCTTCTTCCGTTCCGACCACTACCTCCCCATGGGGTCCGCCGACGGGCTGCCCGGCCCCACCGACGCCTGGATCACCCTGGCCGGGCTGGCCCGCGAGACCAAGCGGATCCGCCTCGGCACGCTCATGACCGCCGGTACGTTCCGGCTGCCCGGCATGCTGGCCATCCAGGTCGCGCAGGTCGACCAGATGTCGGGCGGCCGGGTCGAGCTGGGGCTGGGCGCCGGCTGGTTCGAGGAGGAGCACAAGGCGTACGGCATCCCGTTCCCCAAACAGCGGTTCGCGCGGCTGGAGGAGCAGCTGGCGATCGTCACCGGGCTGTGGGCCACGGAGGTCGGCAAGACCTTCTCGTACGAGGGTGCGCACTACCAGCTCGTCGACTCGCCGGCGCTGCCCAAGCCCGCCCAGAGGAAGCTGCCGGTGCTGATCGGCGGGCACGGCGCGACCCGCACCCCCCGGCTGGCCGCGCGGTACGCCGACGAGTTCAACATCCCCTTCGCGTCGATCGAGGCCGGCGAGCGGCAGTTCGGCCGGGTCCGGGCCGCCGCTGAGGCGGCCGGGCGAGGAGCGGACGACCTTGTGTACTCCACCGCCCTGGTCGTCTGTGTGGGCAAGGACGACGCGGAGGTGGCGCGCCGAGCGGCCGCCATCGGACGTGAGGTGGACGAGCTGAAGGCGAACGGGCTGGCAGGCTCGCCCGCCGAAGTGGTCGACAAGATCGGGCGGTACGGCGCCGTCGGAGCATCCCGGATCTACCTCCAGGTCCTGGACCTCGATGATCTCGACCACCTGGAGCTGATCTCCGCCCAGATCCAGTCCCAGCTGAGCTGATTGCCGTGCGCCCCGCCCGTACACTCGCCGCCGCCCTCGCCGAAGGGGTGGTCGTCCTCGACGGCGGCCTCTCCAACCAACTTCAGGCGCAGGGCTGCGACCTGTCGGACGATCTCTGGTCGGCGCGGCTGCTCGCCGACGGTCCGCGTCAGATCGAGGCGGCGCATGCGGCGTATGTGCGGGCAGGCGCGCAGGTGCTGATCACCTCCAGCTACCAGGCCACGTTCGAGGGGTTCGCGCGGCGTGGAGTCGCGCGGGAGGAGGCAGCCGGGCTGCTGGCCCGCAGTGTCGAACTGGCCCGCAGCGCGGGCGAGTCGGTCCAGCGGGAGGTGTGGGTGGCGGCCTCCGTCGGGCCGTACGGCGCGATGCTCGCGGACGGCAGCGAGTACCGCGGCCGGTACGGGCTGTCCGTGCGGGAGCTGGAGCGTTTCCACCGGCCAAGGATCGAGGCCCTGGTGGCGGCGGGCCCCGATGTGCTCGCGCTGGAGACGGTGCCGGACACGGACGAGGCGGAGGCGTTGCTGCGGGCGGTCGACGGGTGCGGCGTGCCGGTCTGGCTCTCGTACAGCATCACCGGCAAGCGCACCCGGGCAGGCCAGGAGCTGGCGGCGGCGTTCGCCCTGGCCGCCGGACGGGACCAGGTGGTCGCCGTCGGGGTGAACTGCTGCGAGCCCGGTGACGCGGGCCCCGCGGTGGAGCTCGCGGCGTCGGTGACCGGCAAGCCGGTGGTCGTCTATCCGAACAGCGGGGAGCGCTGGGACGCCGACGAGCGGGAGTGGCGGGGCGGGGCCACGTACGACCTGGGCCGGGTGCCGGACTGGCTGGCCTCCGGGGCCCGACTGGTCGGCGGCTGCTGCCGGGTGGGGCCCGGGCAGATCGCGGAACTCACAGCGACCCTCGAAGGCGGCGGACACCCGGAGTGCGGCGGCCGGACCGGCGGGTAGTCTCCCCCGGTGAGCATCGGAGAAGAAGAGTCCTCGCCAACCACCCTGCGGCGAGAGCCACTTGGCCAGGACCAGATCAAGCACCTTGAGTTTCTGCAGGCCGTCATCGCGCGGCTCGCCAACAACTCCTTCCTGGTCAAGAGCTGGGCGCTGACCCTGACCGGTGCCCTCCTCGCCTTCGCCGCGGCCAACGCCAGTCGGCCCATGGCAGTCACGGCCCTGACGTCGCTCGTCGCCTTCTGGTTTCTGGACGGCTATTTCCTCCAGCAGGAGCGCTCGTTCCGCAAGCTGTACGACGAGGTCCGGCGGGCGGGGAGCACGGTCGAGCCGTTCTCCATGAATCCCGGGCCGTACGCGGGCGGCGGAGGCTGGCGCCGGGCCGCATTCTCGCCGACGCTCTCACTCTTCTACGGTGGCTTGTCGCTCGCCCATCTCACCGTTCTCATCGCTGTCCTGTTCGGCTGAGCGGGTCGTCGCGCCCGCTGCCAGCGCCGTACGCAACCGCTCGGCCACCACGTCCAGCCTGCCCGGCTCCGGGGACAGCGGTGGCGGCCAGATGCTGCCCATCCGGTCGCCCTCGTACCGCGCCACCACATGGACATGAAGGTGCATCACGGTCTGGGACGCGGCCTCGCCCGACGAATGGATGACGTTCAGCCCGGCCGGCCGGAACGCGGACCGTACGGCGTGCGCGACCCGCAGTACGCTCCGCGTCAGCGCCATGGCTGTCGCCTCGTCCAGGCCCCAGAGATCCCTCACATGACGTCGGGGAACGACGAGCACATGTCCGTCCCCGACGGGCTGAAGGGGCAGAAAGGCCACCGTCTCCCGGTCCTCGTCGACGACACGGGCGAAGGCCGAGCCCTCCGCGATCCGGCAGAACTCACAGCCGGTGTCCTGCGCCGTCATGTCGCCCGTCACTTCTCCGGCCACTGGGCTGCGGCCTCCTCCACCAGTCGGCGGACCGCGTCGGCTGCATCCTGCGCCGCTTGCTCCTCGAAGGCGTCGGCAAGGACCAGCAGGACGTCCGGAGTGCGCTGCCTCAGAGCGAAGTTGACGAGTGCGACGGCGCGCATCCTGGCAGAGCCCCCGTCGGTCTGCGTATTCAACTGCGCCGGCCTGATGGCGACCCGGATGGAGTCGGTGAACACGTCCCAGGCGTCACGCCGAGCGCCCACATCGGAGAGCACCAGCAAATTGATGAGTCTGCGTTTCTCCTCGGGACTCATCGGCATCCGCCCCACGTTCTGCGTCGCCCAGGCAGGAAACGTCGACGGATCGTCAGAAACCGTTCCACCGACCGGGCTTGTCGGGCCCGGGGTTGGTGGGGCACTGACGGGAGCCGCGGAAGGAGCCGCGGAAACCGACGGGCCGAAGGCTGGAACCGTCCGCTCGACCGTGTCCGCATCCAGCTCCGGCAGCGGCAGCCCCGCTACATCGACCATGTAGTCCGTCAGCTCGACGACGAACTTGTGGTACGCCTGAGGGTCGCTGCGCATGACATCGATCAGGCAGCTGTCGGCATACGCGTCGCCCAGCCGCGGCGCCCGGTACTGGAGATCGGCCACCCTGTCGGGCAGCCGCCGGGTGACCGGCACCCAGAACAGCGGCAGAATGGCGACGGGCGCCCGGCCGCCCGCCTGGGTGGCCCTGCGGGCCCGTTCCTCCATCACCGCCCATTCCCGGCCGCACCACTCGCTGTCGAAGTAGTCGTCGGAGAGCAGAGCAATCAGTAGCCGGGTGGTGCCCACCGCGTCCACGAGCTGCGGGCGCCAGGGCGCCCCGAACCCCAGCGACCGGGTATCGAGGAACCCTTCAGTGGCCGCGGTACGCCCGCGCTTGATCTGTATTTCCTGCTCCAACTTGGCGTGGAACTCCGCGACCAGCGCGCTGTCCGCCCGTCGTACCGCGTAACTGGTGAAGAAGAACGGCTTGTCCGGCATGGCTTCTCCCCGTGCATTCGCCGCGTATATCCGGTGATGCTAGTGGTCGTCCCACGTGCGCACAGCGTTGTCGACCAAACGGCGTACGACAGCGCCGGCCTCCTCGTCCGCCTGATCACTCGTGGCCTCCGCGATGGCGACCAGCAGCTTCGGGGAGGCGTGGCGCACGGCGGAGTTGACGACCGAGACGATCCGGGTCCTGACGAATCCCCCGTCGTTCACCGACGGCAGGGTCTCGGGACTGATCGCGATCCGAATGGAATCGATCCACACGTCGTACGTCTCCCGGGTCCGGCCCACCTCGGAGTTCAGCAGCGTCTCGATGAGGGTCCGTCTGTCCTCCGGACCGAGCCGCATGCCCCGTTCGCGGCGAGGCGCGGGAAACGGTACCGCGATGCCGCCGGGTGGGGTGTCATCGTCGCCTCCCGGCACCGGCGTCAGCGCTCTCAAGCAGGACTCGAAGCCTCTCTCACGTGCCATGTCGGCGACCAGCAGCAGCTGCCCGGGGTTGCCGTTCATCAGGCTCGCCAGCTGCCCCGCCTCCTGAACGGTCAGGGTCTCCGCCTGTTTGAGCAGCAGTGCCTTCGCCTGCCGCTCGGTGAGCCCGCCGAGTGCGAGCCGGTTCTTGCCCCAGGTCTCGCCTGCCGACCGGCAGGTGACGAGCCGGTGACTGGAGCCGGGGACGAAGTACTCGACGATGCGGTCGGGGTTCGGTACGCCGTCGTAGACGAACAGCCATCGCTGGTCCGGCCTGACTTCGTGGGGGGACCCGGACGTTCGTTCACACAGCTCCCGCAACTGCCGGTATTGGTCGTCGATCAGCCGCCGCAGGCCCTCCTCGTCGGTCTCGCCCTCGCACGAGAACCACCACGCGACGTCGTAGCGGATGGTGTAGCGCCGGCAATAGGCGATGGCCATCTGTGATTTGCCGAAGCCGTGCCGCCATTCCTTCTGGTCGTGCAGGAGCACATGGCCGTAGCGACCGAAGAGTTCGACCAGCTCGGCGATCTGATCGTCGCGGCCCTCGAAGGGGAGAGCCTGATCGGGGAAGTTGGATATCGGGGGCAGTCCTCCGGTCGGAGACCGGGTCGGGCCGGACAGCGGGCTTGTCACCAGGCCCCGTTCCAAGCCCTGCTCCAGCGCCTGCCGGTCCAGCGCCTGCCGGTCCAGCGCCTGCCGGTCCTGCCCCTGCCGGTCCTGCCCCGGGCCACTGAGCGGACCTGAGAGAGCGCCTTGCGGCGGACTGGGGGCCGGCGTCTGGAACGCCCCCTGAATGGGACCGCCCACCGGGTCGGGTTCCGGGCCCTGGAAAGGAATGCTCACCAGTGGTTCCCCCCGCGCCCGCCGGGCACGGGGGTGCTCGGTTCGCGTACCGCCTCGCACAGCTGACGCGCCGCCTGCTCGCCCGAGCCGTTGAGCTGGAGGACCGGAACCCCGCGGCGCACCAGCACGGGCCGGGGCTGCGCGTCGATCTGCACCGGGATCAGCCAGTCCTTGTCCGGGCCGGCGAAGACCTCTTCCCACTCCGTCGGCTGGGTCTCACCCGACTCGTAGTAACTGCGAGAGAAGATCACCACCACCCGTTCGCCCGTCGCCTGCGCCCGGTTCACGGTGTCGCTCAGTGACTCGGCCTCTGTCTCCCACCGCACCTGCCGGATCGGCAGATTCCCGTCGCTCTCCAGGACCGCGGTCATCCAGTCCGCCCAGGGCTGGTCCGCGCCCACATAGTTGATGGCGACGCTCACCGGAGAGGACGGCGGGTGCGAGTAGTCGTGGGTTCTGCTCTGCCGGTCGTATGTGCCCGTGAGGGCCGGCCGGCCCGGTGAGGTGCCCTGCGGGGTGATTGAGCCGAACGCCGGTCTGGAACGGGGGAGTTCGGCGGTGTCGAAGCCGGTGAGACCGATCTGCCGTGCCTCGACGATCCGCCTGGCGAGCCGCCCTATCAGGGCGAAGTACATGTCGTCCGCCTCCGGGGAGTCCGCGTTCATCAGCTCGAACAACCCCTGCCCCGTCCAGGACTGCCGATGGCCGGGGTGTTGCTGGTCCCGGCTCTCGGCGTCCGGCCACAACTCCGGGGCCGGGATTCCGGGGGGCCGGGCGTCCTCGGGCACCGGTTTCCAGGACAGCGGAATCAGACACGAGGACGCGTCGCGGTTCCTCAGGAGTGCGTGGTGTTTCATCCGGTCCCGGAAGACCGCCCACTCAAGCCCGCACACGGGGTTCTGGAAGTACAGCGGCGAGTAGAGCGCGATCATCACTCCGACCTCGGTGACACCGCACTGGAGTAAGGAGTCGGTGTCCGTCTGCGCACCGAGGGAGCCGCTCACCCAGAGTCCTTCCTGGACTCTCAGCCGGTACTCAAGATCCGCGTGGAAGCGGGTGATGGTGGGCCAGCCGTCGCTCCGCGTGCAGCTGGTGAAAAAGTAGAAGACGGATGCTTGATCCACGCGTTGATCCACGCGCCCCTCGCAGACTGCCGCCGGGAGCCCGGCAGGGCGAAACTCTCACTGGCATGGACATGAGGTCAGCGGCAACTCCGCTCCAGTCGATCCGGTGAACCCTCCCCGATGCTGAGGATAGGCTCCCTTGACCGCCCTGGGTACAGTGAGAAGTACCTGACGGGTGCACACGTCAGGCGTGCGGGCAGCACGTCAGGCGTATGGGGCGGATATTCGTCGGCAGTTCACGACTTCCGGACCTTACACCAGGACCGGGAGGGGTGTTCGGCTGCCACCGGCGCGTGTCCGGTCGCGGCAAGCGCTCCGTGGACGGGGAGTCGGGCGAGCGGGGGAGTGTGGGGAGTGGGGGCCTGAGTGCCATGAGGAGTGGGACCGGGAGCGGTGCTCCCCATGAGCCCCGCGAGGTGCGGGAGTTGGCGGACTTACGGGACTCGGGGGGCGTACGGGAGTTATGCGCCCTGGCAGGGCGGGTCCCGGCCGATCGGCTGGAGCGGCTGCCGCGCTCCGCCGTCGTAGAGGCCCTGCTGCGGATGCGGAGCAGCGAAGCGGCCGGTGAGGCGTTCGGTCCCAGCTGTCCGAGGTGGGACAGTGCCCTGTGAGGGGCGCCCGCATCCGGTAAGGCTCCGCCCGGGTCCGGGCGGAGCACGACCCGGCGGCTCCGAACCTCCCGTGGGATTCACCCAGTTCGTGGTCAAGCTGCACAGCAGGTGCAACTTCGCCTGCCCCGACTGCTACATCTACGAGTTGCGGGACAGCAGCTGGTCCGCCCAGCCCCGGGTGATGCCGCGCGCTGTGATGGACCGCGCCGCGCGGCGGATAGCGGAGCACATACGCCGCCATAGGCCGCGCGAGGCACGCGTGATGCTCCACGGTGGCGAACCGCTGCTCGCCGGGCCGGAACGCATCCGAGGGCTGGCCGAAGCGCTGCGTACCGCCTGGACAGGTCTGGACACCGCGCTCGATCTGGTCGTACAGACCAATGGGGCGCTCATAGACCGGCGGTACCTCGACGTCTTCCGGCAGTTGGGCATCCGGGTGGGGGTGAGCCTGGACGGGACCCGCGAGTCCCACGACCGGCGCCGCCGCTACCGATCCGGGCGGAGCAGCCACGATGACGTCGTACGAGCGCTCGATCTGCTGCGTACGCCCCGCTACCGCCATCTGTACGCGGGTCTGCTGTGCACGGTGAATCTCGCGGATGATCCGGTGGACACCTATGAGGCGCTGCTTGCGCACGAGCCGCCGGCACTGGATCTGCTGATACCGCACGGCACGTGGGAGTTCCCGCCGCCCGGGCTGACGCCGGGTCCCCGCTCGGGGAGCGGTCGCCCGCAGGCCCGTGAACTGCCGTACGCACGCTGGCTCGTCGCCGCCTTCGACCGCTGGTTCGACGCTCCGGTGCGCGAGGTCCCCGTGCGGCTGTTCGACTCGCTCGTCGAACTGCATCTGGGGGGCGCAAGCACCAGTGAGGTGTGGGGGCCGGTCGGTTCCGACGTCGTTGTCGTGCAGCCGGACGGGAGCATCGAGCAGAACGACATCCTCAAGGCGGTCCACGACAACGCTGCCCACACCGGCTGCCACATCGACTCGCACGATTTCGACGAAGCCGCGGCCCATCCCGGCTTCGCCGCCGAGCGGGCGGGGCCGGCGGGACTGTGCGCGCAGTGCCGGGCCTGCCCGGTGGTCGGCATCTGCGGCGGCGGTCTGCGCGTCCACCGCTACCGGCCGGAGAACGGGTTCGACAACCCTTCGTGCTACTGCGCGGATCTGCGCGCCCTCATCGAGCATGTGCGCGCACGAATCACCCGCAGTCTGCACTCTCTTGCACGTTCTCGTCACGAGGAGGTCACAGAAGGTGGATTCTTCCCTGGCTTGGGGATGCCTCTCGATAAGAAACCGTTGCGGTGATCAGAAGATTGGTCCAGGGGCGGGAACGGGGGGCGGATGGTCCCGTACTTCTTCATTAGCCATGCCGTGAGCGGCAGCGGCAGACAGTACGTCGAGCAGTTCCATGCCGATCTCCAGTCGGAGTTGTACGGCTGGCTGGGGCACGAGTCCCGGTTCGAGGGGACGCTCGCCGACCACCGCAAGGAGGGCGCCCGCGCCGGTCCGCCGCGGAGCACTCCGGCGATGTCGTGCCGGTCCCTGGTCGTGCTGTACTCCGAGGAGTTCTTCCGCAGCGCCCGGTGCGCATACGACCTGTCGGTGTTCAAGGAACGCATGGGGTGGCGGCTGCACCGCACGGGCGATGCCTCGGTCACCCCGGTGGGCGTGGTGTGGAATGCGTCAGGGTTACCCGAGCGGCTGGCCGAGGAGGCAGGACAACAGGCCGGCGCGGTGGGCAGCGACTACGCCCGGCGCGGCGTCGGCCGGTTCATACGGGACTCCGCCGCCCGTGGCGGATATGTCAAAGTGCTGCGCAGCGTCGCGGAGCGGGTGGTGGGCGCAGCCGGCCATCCACCGCCGGTGATGACCTCCCACGATGTCGACTACCTCACCCAATTCCCCGCTATTTCCAGTACGCCGGTCTTCTCGTGGGATATGAACGTTGCGCCCGTGCCGGTAGCGTGGCACACCAAGCGTGCCGGGTCCGGACAGGACCCCGCCCCTCTCGTACGACAGGAGTCGCTTCCCCGTACAAGATCGTGGTTCTCCTCCCCGGAGGAAGGTGAGCGTCCCATCCTCCGGGGGCCGCACAGCTGATGTGAACACGTGGAGCAGCATCAATGAGCAGCGTGGAGCCGGTCGCACCCGGCGCCGGGGCCGCCCATGAACCGGCGACCATTGTCACTTTCTACTCATACAAGGGCGGAGTGGGCCGCACCATGGCCCTCGCCAATGTCGCCTGGCTCCTGGCCGGTGAGGGCTGCAAAGTACTCGTCGTCGACTGGGACCTGGAGTCACCGGGGCTGCACCGCTTCCTGCGGCCCTTCCTGAGCGACCCCGAACTGGCGCGGCTCACCGGCGTGGTCGAAATGGTGCGCGACTACGGCGAAGCCGTCGAACAACTGGCCGCCATGGGGCTGGAGGAGGCGGAGTACGAGCAGCGGTTGCTCGCCCTGCTCGACGTCCACACCGACGTCGGGCGACACTCTGACACCGTGCGATGGAGCCACTTCCCGGTCGAGCGCGGCAGTATCGACTTCCTCGGACCGGGCCTGCAGGACGGCTCGTACAGCGGCAGGGTGGCCCTGTTCGACTGGGCCCGCTTCTACGAGCAGCAGGCGGGCAAGCGGTTTATCCAGACCCTGCGCGACCGGCTGCGCGGCGACGACTACGACTACGTCCTCATCGACAGCCGCACTGGCCACTCGGACAACGCCGGGGTGTGCACGCTGTGGCTGCCGGACGTCGTCGTCGCCGGCTTCAATCTCAGCAACCAGTCGATAGAGGGCACCGCCGCGGTCGCCCGCCAGGTGCACGAGGACTCCAGGAGGACCGGCAGGGACATCCGCATCCTGCCGGTGCCCATGAGGGTGGAGGCCGTCGACCGCGGCAAGGCGGCCCGGCGGCGGACCTATATGGAACGGCAGTTCGCGGGGATCGTCGGCCCGCTGCTCGCCGGAGCCGCCGAGGGCTACTGGCGCCAGGTGGAGGTGCCGCACTCCGCCGGCGTCGCGTACGAGGAGGTGCTGCTTCCGTTCACCCTGGACCCCGGTGAGCCGTCCCTCCAGCTCCAGGCATATCTGCGGATCGCCCAGGAGATCAGCCGTGGCAAGGTGGCCGCGGTCCGGCCGGTGCCGGAGACGCCGCGGCAGGAATTCCAGCGCCGGTTCGAGGAGGTGAGGCCGTCCGGGCAGCGTACGGCCAAGATCGTCCACGCGCCGCGGGACCGCCAGTGGGCCGACTGGATCCGCGCCGAGCTGGCCCGCATCGGCATCAACTGCGAGATGGTCAACGGCAGCGGCGCCGGGCCCGAACGGCCCAGTGGGGAACCGACGTTCACAGTCGTCGTGGTCTCACCCGCGCTGCCTTCCGCGCCCGAATACGGAACCCTCAGCGACCAGTATCTGAAGACCTCCCGGCGGCTCGGAGCGGGGCATCGCACCCCGTCGATCGTGGCGGTCAGGGTCGAGGACGCGCGAGTGGGGGAACCCGTCGCCTCACTGCAGGGCCCCGACCTGCAGGGCCAGGACGAGCAGGCCGCGCGCGGCCTGCTGCTCGGCTGGTTCGGCCCGGGCGAACATGACTCCAAAGAGGTCTCCGCGCCGCGTCAGCCCGCAGACGGCGGGGCACGTTTCCCGGGGCGCATGCCCAAGCCGTGGAAGAGCCCGCAGCGCAACTTCACCTTCCAGGGCCGCGAGCAGTACATCGAACAGCTCCGCGATGCGCTCGTTCCCGGCCGGCAGGCCATGCCGGTCGTCCTCACCGGCCAGCTGGGCGTCGGCAAGAGCCAGATCGCCCTCGAGTTCGCGTACCGCTTCGCGGCGGACTACGACGTCGTGTGGTGGATCACCGCCGACAGCGTCGAGTGCGTACGCGAGGAGCTGGCGGGCCTCGTCGACAGGCTGGAAGTCACCACGCGCACCTCGCCCGCCGCAGTGCAGGACGCGCTGGACGTGCTGGCCGACGGTACCCAGCAGCACCGCCGGTTCCTGGCCGTGTACGACAACGCGCGCCGTCCCTCCGATCTGGCCGGCCTGCTGCCGAGCGGCGGCAGCACCCATGTCCTGATCACGTCGGACACCGACGACTGGAGCAGTGTGGGGCGGCAGCTCGACGTCGTCATGCCCACCGAGGCCGAGGCACGGCAACTGCTCGGAGTCCATTTCCCCGGACTCCCCGCGGCACTGGCGACCGACATCCTCGACGTGTCCGGCCGCCTGCCGCAGACCGTCGAACAAGCAGCCGCCCTCATCAAGGGCACCGGACTGCCGCCCAGGGAAGCGGTCACCCGCTACCGCCGGCAGATGACCGACGGCTCCGGAACGCTCTCGGCCGCCGGATATCCGGCGGAGGCCCGGCGTACCTGGGTGCTGTCGCTCGAGGCGCTGCGGGAGCAGGAGCCCGTCGCGGAGCGGGTGCTCCGGCTGCTGGCCCATTTGTCCCCGAGCGGTGTGTCCATGGACCTGCTGCGCTCCCCCGTCGCGCTGGAGTGGCTGAGCCTGTCACCCAATGAGCCGCCCACTCCGGTGACGGCCGGGGCAGCGTTCCGCGCGCTGGCCGACCTGGTGCTGGCCCAGGTCAACTATGCGTCGGAGCGGGTGGTGGGCGACGCGATGGGGCTGGCGTTCCTGCGGGACACAATGACGCAGGAGGAGGCCTCGGAATCCCGTGCGGCGGTCCACCGGATACTGGCAGCCTTCTCACCGAGCGATCCTGAGGTCGACGAGCCGCGCCACGTGCCCGTCTTCGCGGAACTCGACCAGCATGTCGGTCCGTCGGGCGCCGAGCGGAGCGACGACCCCGAAGTACGGCGGTGGCTGGTCAACCAGGTCCGCTCGCGGCGGCAGGCGCGGCGTCTCGACTGGGCTCTCGAACTCGCCACCCGGCTGCGCGAACACTGGGACCCGCAGTACGACCCCGACGATGTGCTGCTGCTGCGGTTGAGTGTGGAGCTCGCCAACATCCACCGCGACGCGAGCCGGTTCCGGGAGGCGGAGAGGGTGAACGTGCAGGCGCTGGAGCGGCTGCGCGCCACCCTGGGACTGAACCACCCGTACACGCTGCGCAGCGCACTGGGGCGCGGCGCGGAGCTGCGCGCCCTCGGCCAGGTCCAGGAGGCCTTCGCAGAGGACCAGTCCACCCACGAGATCCTCGCCGAGACGTTCGGCCCCGACAACCCGTTCACCATGATGGCGGAGGGCAATCTCGCGCTGTCGCTGGCCATGGTCGGCATGACGGCCGAGGCCCTGGATCTGACCCGGGAGACGTACGGACGCCGTAAGCGGGTGCTCGGCGTCGACAATCCCCTGACCTGGCGCGCGGCGGCTCAACTCGGCAACCGCTACCGGGAGTCGGGCGAGTACGGCACCTCGCTGCGGCGGCTGCAGTACGTCTACAACGAGGCCGTCGCCCGGTTCGGTGAGTCTGATCCGACGACACTTGGCGCGGCCCGCGGTCTCGCCGCGACGCTGCGCCGCCTCGGCAGCCCGGAGGAGATCAGCGCGGCTCGCAAGCTCGACTCGGACACGGTGGCGGGCTGTCTGGCGTACGGCGGCCCGGGTCACCACGAGACTCTTGCCACGAAGCTGGCGCTCGCCGCGGACCTGCGGCGCATGGGCGACCACGACAAGGCGCGCGGCCTCGCGCGGGAGTGCCTGGAGCAGTACGCGACATGGGAGAGCGGCCATCCGTTCCAGCGGATCTGCCAGGTGAACCTCGCCCTGTGCGAGCGCTCGGCGAACCTCGTCGACAGCACGGAACTCAGCGACGAGGGCTGGCAGGGCCTTGTCGCGACGCTCGGCTCCGACCATCCGATCACCCTCGTCGCGGCACTCGACCACGCGAACGCCCTGGTGTTCGCAGGGGAGTCGGAGGCGGCCCTGGAGCGGGACCGGGACACGTACATGCGGCTGAAGGACCGCCTCACGGACGAGCACCCGCTGACGCTGTGCGCGGCGACGAATCTGCAGGACAGCGAGGCCCGCGTGCAGGGCATCGGGACTCTGACAGGGGTGGAACGCAACGAGATCGACCTCGACATGCCCTACATCTGAGACGGAACGCGAGCGTGTCATGCACGGCAAGGAGGATGGTCGGTGGACCAAGCGACGCGGAAGAGGCTGGGCGGGCCCTGGTCGGTGGCAGTTCTCTCCGGGCGTCCGGGCGTGGGCGCGACCCTGATCACGGCAGCCTCCGGGGCGCTCGTCGACGCCGCGGTCGGTCCCGTGGGGCAGAACGTGATCCTGATGGACGCCGATCTGCGTACGGGAGGGCTGACCGCTCTGCTGCGCGGCTGGACCGCGGGGGGTGGGTGCGTGGACGGACTGGCCGGCTTCGCCCTGGATACGGGCAGCTTCCACGAGCGTTCCGTCCAGGGGCGGCTTCAAGAACTCCGGTCGCCCGACGGGCGAGTCGGCGACATGTGCCTGCTCGGACTTTCCACCCCGGGCAATCCTGATCTGGCGCGCCTGCCCGACCTGCCGCAGATCATGGGCAGATCGGTGGAGCTGCTGAGGGAACTGGCGGGCTGTCTGCTGGTGGACTGCGGTGCGGGCTGGGGAGCTCAGACGCTTGAGGTCTGCAACGCCGTCGAGTTCATTGCCCTGATCGGGGGACCGAAGGACCGTGCGGGTGACGAGACCCTGCGGCTGCTGGACCACCTGAAGGAACACGGATTACTGCGCAAGACCATTGGGTACGTCCGGAATCTTCCCGATCGGGGCCCGCATCCCGACGCCGACGCCGAACCGGACAATGGCACATTTCCGCTGAGAACGTTCGTTGATCTGCCGTACGATCCCCACGTCGCCGCGGCAGTCCGGGACGGACAGCTGCCTGATGCGGAGGCCCCCTTCGGGGCTGTCCTCAGACAGGGTATGGAGGCACTCGAACCGGTCCTGTTCCGCTCGGGCTTCGACATCTACTGAGGAGGGCGTGTGGTGGACAATGCCGACCCCGAACGCTCGGACGCGGCCGATCGAGGCTCTTCGCCGACCGGCCCGAGGGCGGGTGCGGTGACGTATCCGGGTTCGATGCCGAGTCGGGTGGCTCCGGAACCACGCCGGGCCGGCCATGTCACCTCCGACAGCGAGGCCTTCATCGCGCTGTGCTCCGGCGTGCTGAAACCGGAGAGCCTGCACCATGTGGCCGCGTACCACCGGGGAGTCTTCAACTACTCCGTGGACATCCTGGACAGTACCGCGCTGTCCGGCTTCTTCTCCGGCGACAAGGACCCCCGGACCAGCCGGGAGCTGTACGTCCGGGTGGGACGCCAGCTGAACTTCCTGCTGGGGCGCATGGACCGGTCGCTGCGCCCGGTGGAGAGCGGTCGGCTGATCCGTACCGTACTGCGCCTGGAAGAGGCGTCCGTCTTCCACTACTACGTACGGCCCGGTGAGTATCTGACGGGCGTCTCGCTGGGCCGGGACGCCGCCGAAGCCGGTGACCGGGCGATGACGCGGCTTGCGACGCAATTCCGGAACCAGTTGCGTCAACTGCGGATCGACTACGGCGGCTTCATCGATATCGAGGCTGTCGAAGAAGCGCAGGGGGCGGAGCTGGGGGCGGGGGAGTCGGCGCACGCGAAGGAGCCGACGCACGCCGAGGAACAGGCGCACGCTGAGGAACGGGCGGAGGGGATCTCTCCCGCCTTCGCCATCCCGGGACCTGCCTCGCACAAGGAAGCGCTCCACACGGAAGAGGTCGGCGACCCTGGGCCGAGCACTGAGCAGATTCGCGTGCTGTGCGCCTCGTCGCTGTTCGCCGAGGATCTTCACTATGTGGCGTACGTCGATCCGGCCTCGGAATTCCTGTCGGCGGACCTGCTGGAGGACGATTCTCTCACCGCTTACTTCGCCAGCATCACCCGGCAGGAGCGTCGGGACCGCTACCAGGAACTGGCACGTCGGCTGCACTTCGTCGTGGCCCGTCTGGATCATTCTCTGAAGGCGGTACTGCCGGGGCGGCTGACGCGGACAGTGCTCGATGTGGACGAAGGCGCTCTCTACTATTGCGCAGTCGGGAATGGCGCATTCCTGCTCGGTGTCACGCTGCATCAGGACCGTGTTGCATACGCCGACCGCCGCATGACCGTGTTGACGCATTCCGTTCAACGAATCGTCAAAGAGAATGGCGAAAACATCAATTGACGCTGTGGCGGTCGGTGTTGGACCATATTGAGTGGTTTATCGCTCCCTTGTCGGCGCACCTCCCCGGTTCTCAGGTATCGGCGGGCGGGAAACCCTAAGGTCATCGGTGCTCCGGTGATACGAGCGCCGGACGGGGAGGCGGCCTCCATGCTCAGAAATATGACCCGCGGGGGATCCCCTGGCGGTTTCCTCGGTGCGACCAGGCATCTGTGGATCATGTTCGGGATCGTGGGAGCCGGCTGGGCGACAGGGGCGGGAGCCGGAACGGGCAGCCTCAGCGATTCCCCGGCGTATCTCTTCCTCACCACGCTCCTGCTGGCGGTCGGCCTGTACGGCAGCACATCCGACATCTCGCTGAGCGAGGCGCGCAACGACCTGCGCCTGCTGCTGCTCGCGGTCACGGTCGGCGTCATCGCCAAGGCCGCGCTGATCGCCCTGGTCTTCTGGTCCGCGCTGAGCGAACCGGCGTACCTCATTCTCGCTGTCGCCGTCGCCCAGATCGACCCGCTGTCGGTCGCTGCGTTACGTGACACCTCCCGGATGTCCCCGCGGGGCAAGGCGGTCCTGTCCGTCTGGGCCTCCTTCGACGACCCCGTGACGGTACTGCTGACCGCGTACACCGCTCCCATTGCCCTCCGGGCGCTGGACGGCTCCGCCGCCACGGGCGGCATGGGGATCACGACGGGAGCCGATCTCCTGGACTACGCCGCCCAGTTGGGGGGCAACGCCGCGCTGGTGGCCGTGGCGGCGGTGGCGTGGCTGATGCTGCGGCGCACGGGAGGAGCGGACCCGTTCCGCTGGTCCCGTACGGCCCAGACCGTCGCCGTACTGCTTCTGCTGGCACTGGTTGCGACTGCTGCCGGTTTCGCGCTGATGCTCGGTGTCGCGGTCATCGGCCTCTTCTTCCGCCCCCGGGTGCTCCAGCGGCACATCGGCAAGATCACCCAGGGTGCGTATGTCGTCGCGGCGTTCACGCTGGGCCTGCTGCTGATCAATGGCAT
The DNA here is from genome assembly GCF_042888505.1 of Streptomyces sp. NPDC002870. Taxonomy (NCBI): domain Bacteria; kingdom Bacillati; phylum Actinomycetota; class Actinomycetes; order Kitasatosporales; family Streptomycetaceae; genus Streptomyces; species Streptomyces sp. NPDC002870. Next base: position 47,659 of record NZ_JBIAPW010000043.1, on the reverse strand, counting down.
CGACCTGGTCCAGGGCATGGTCCTGGGAGTCGCCGCCTATGGCGCCCAGATCGTGGTGGGCTCGGTGCTCGCCCGGAAGCTGGACCGTACCGACCGGGTCGCGCTCGCGCTGGGTCAGCAGAACGGGGTGACGGCGATCATCCTGGCGCTGTCGCTGCAGCCGATGTTCCCGGAGGCGGTGGCGATCGTGGCCCCGGCGATTCTGACGGTGAACTGCTTGCACTTCGCGGCGAACGCGGTGTGGAACCATCGACACCCGATCCCACCGGCTCCGCTTCCGCCGACCGGCCCTTTCCCGCCGGACCTGCCGGTTCCGGTCTCGGTACCACACTGGAAGGGCGAGGCCTCTGGCCCCTGGAAGGGCTCGGAGGGGGCTGCGCGCCAGGACATCGCGGCGGGGGAGGCGGACCTTGTCGCCGCTGTGGCGCGCCTGGCGGAGTACGGGGCGGTGGACGGCGCCGTGCGCGAGCGGGGCGGCTGTGTGCCGGAGAAGGCGGGGAGACCGGAGCGCGCGGGCGGCGCTGCATTCGACGGGTCCCGTCAGCGACGCGTCTTCGGGGCGACGCGGAACGGCTGAGCGTGCGCGGGAGGACGATGCGCCGTGCGGGCCGGGTCGAATCGGGGTTCGAAACCCAGTGGTTGGCTCCGGCTGTCTCCTATAGCCTCTGAAACCCGTGTCCTAGCAGGTCACAGCCATTTCGACCCGTGTAAGCAGAAGCCAAAGAGGTGCGTCGGATGTTCCTGACGATCAGTACGACCGGTACCCCAGAACGTCCCGCAAGCGACCTCGGCTTTCTGTTGCACAAGCATCCCGACAAGGCTCAGAAGTTCTCCACCTCGCACGGCACGGCGCACGTCTTCTACCCCGAGGCGTCCGCCGAGCGCTGCACGGCCGCGCTGCTGCTGGAGGTGGATCCGGTGGCGCTGGTGCGGCGCGGCAAGGGCAAAGGCCGTGGCGGGGCGCCCGATTCGGCGCTCGCGCAGTACGTCAACGACCGCCCGTACGCCGCCTCCTCACTGCTGGCCGTCGCGCTGAGCACGGTCTTCAAGAGCGCGCTGCGCGGTGTGTGCGCCGCGCTGCCCGGACGAGCCGAGGCCCCCATGCCGCTGCGCGTCGCGGTGCCCGCGCTGCCCGCGCGTGGTGGTGCGGAACTGGTTCGGAAGCTGTTTGGGCCGCTGGGCTGGACATCGGTCGAGGCAGAGCCGGTCGCGCTGGACCAGCAGTTCCCGGAGTGGGGCGACTCGCGCTACGTCCAGCTGACGCTGGAGGGGGAGCTGCGGCTCGCCGACGCGCTGCGGCAGCTGTACGTGCTGCTGCCAGTGCTCGACGACGCGAAGCACTACTGGGTCGCGCCCGACGAGGTGGACAAGCTGCTGCGGGCCGGCGAGGGCTGGCTGGCCGAGCACCCCGAGCAGAAGCTGATCACCAGCCGCTATCTGTCCCGCCGCTGGGGGCTCACCAGGCAGGCGATGGAACGTCTTGAGCTGGTACGGCTGGCCGAGACCGACGACCTCGAAGTCGAGGACGTGGACAACGCCGTGGACGAGACGACGGACACCGAAGAGAAGCCGGTTCCGCTCGCCGAGCAGCGGCGGGACGCGATTCTTGAGGCGCTGCGCGGGGCCGGGGCGAGCCGGGTGCTCGACCTGGGCTGCGGACAGGGCCAGTTGGTGCAGGCGCTGCTCAAGGACGTGCGCTTCACCGAGATAGTGGGAGTGGATGTGTCGGTGCGTGCGCTTACCATCGCCGGCCGCAGGCTCAAGCTGGACCGGATGGGCGAGCGGCAGGCCGCGCGGGTCAAGCTGATGCAGGGCTCGCTCACCTACACCGACAAGAGGCTGACCGGCTATGACGCGGCCGTGCTCAGCGAGGTCATCGAGCACCTCGATCTGCCGCGGCTGCCCGCGCTGGAGTACGCGGTGTTCGGATCCGCCCGGCCGCACACCGTGATCGTGACGACGCCGAACGTCGAGTACAACGTCCGCTGGGAGACCCTGCCCGCCGGGCATGTGCGCCACGGGGACCACCGCTTCGAGTGGACGAGGGACGAGTTCCGCACCTGGGCGGAGGCCATCGCAGAACGGGACGGCTACGTCGTCGAGTTCGTACCCGTGGGGCCGGACGACCCCGAGGTCGGGCCGCCGACCCAGATGGCCGTCTTCAACAGGACCGACAAGGCCGAGACCCACAGCGACACGCAGACCGAGAAGGAGGCGAAGGCCGCATGACCACCACGACCGCCGCGCCGGCGAGGCGCAGACTCCCGGTGACCGACCTGTCCCTCGTCGTCCTCATCGGCGCCACCGGATCCGGCAAGTCCACCTTCGCCCGCAAGCACTTCAAGCCCACCGAGGTCATCTCCTCCGACTTCTGCCGCGGCCTCGTCGCCGACGACGAGAACGACCAGAGCGCGAGCGGCGACGCCTTCGACGTACTGCACTACATAGCGGGCAAGCGGCTCGCGGCCGGGCGGCTGACCGTCGTCGACGCCACCAGCGTGCAGTCCGAGAGCCGCAGGCAGCTGGTGCAGCTGGCGCGCCAGTACGACGTGCTGCCGATCGCGATCGTCCTCGACCTGCCGGAAGAGGTGTGCGCCGAGCGCAATGCGGTACGCCCCGACCGGGCCGGGATGCCGCGCCATGTTATCCAGCGTCACCGCCGTGAACTGCGCCGTTCGCTGCGCGGACTGGAGCGCGAAGGCTTCCGCAAGGTGCACATCCTGCGCAGCGTGGAGGAGGTCGAGGCCGCCGAGGTCATCCTGGAGCGTCGCTACAACGACCTCAGGCACCTCACGGGCCCCTTCGACATCATCGGTGACATCCACGGCTGCAGCTCCGAGCTGGAGACCCTGCTCGCCAAGCTCGGTTATGTGGACGGCGCACACCCCGCAGGGCGTACGGCCGTCTTCGTCGGCGACCTCGTCGACCGGGGACCGGACAGCCCCGGTGTGCTGCGCCGGGTGATGAGCATGGTCGTGTCGGGCAATGCCCTGTGTGTGCCCGGGAACCATGAGAACAAGCTCGGCCGCTACCTGAAGGGCAGGAACGTCCAGCACACGCACGGACTGGCCGAGACCATCGAGCAGTTGGAGAAGGAGGACGACTCCTTCCGCGAGCAGGTGCGGGAATTCATCGACGGCCTGGTCAGCCACTACGTCCTGGACGAGGGCAAGCTGGTCGTCTGCCACGCCGGTCTGCCCGAGAAGTACCACGGGCGCACCTCCGGCCGGGTCCGCTCGCACGCGCTGTACGGCGACACGACCGGCGAGACCGACGAGTTCGGCCTGCCCGTGCGCTACGCGTGGGCGGAGGACTACCGGGGACGCGCCGCCGTGGTCTACGGCCACACACCCGTGCCCAGCACATCGTGGATCAACAACACCATCTGTCTGGACACCGGAGCGGTCTTCGGCGGCAGGATGACCGCGCTGCGCTGGCCGGAGCGCGAGCTCGTCGACGTACCGGCCGAGAAGGTCTGGTACGAGCCGGTGCGGCCGCTCGCCACCGAGGCACCGGGCGGCCGCGAGGGCCGTCCGCTGGACCTCGCCGATGTGCAGGGGCGGCGGGTCGTGGAGACCCGGCACATGGCGCGCATCGGCGTACGCGAGGAGAACGCCGCGGCGGCGCTCGAAGTCATGAGCCGTTTCGCGGTCGACCCGCGGCTGCTCGCCTATCTGCCGCCGACGATGTCGCCGACCGCGACCTCGAGGGAAGCAGGCTATTTGGAGCACCCGGCCGAGGCCTTCGCGCAGTACCGGGCAGACGGCGTCGCGAAGGTCGTGTGCGAGGAGAAGCACATGGGCTCGCGGGCGGTGGCGCTCGTCTGCCGTGACGCGGCGGCCGCACGGGAGCGCTTCGGGGTTGGGGGTATTCCCCCTGGCTGCGCCGGGGGCACCCCCACCCGGGCCGGAGGCTACGGGGGAGGACCGACCGGCGCGCTGCACACCCGTACCGGACGGCCGTTCTTCGATGACGAGGCCGTCACAGAGGAGATCCTGGACCGGCTGCGCACGGCTGTCACCGCCGCCGGTCTCTGGCAGGAGCTCGACACCGACTGGCTGTTGCTGGATGCCGAGCTGATGCCTTGGTCGCTCAAGGCGTCCGGGCTGCTGCGCTCGCAGTACGCGGCGGTCGGCGCCGCTTCCGGTGCTGTCTTCCCCGGCGCCACGGCGGCCCTCGAAGCGGCGGTCGCGCGCGGAGTCGAGGTGGAGGGACTGCTGGCCGAGCAGCGCGGCCGCGCCGGTGACGCCGCCGCGTTCACCGAGGCGTACCGGCGCTACTGCTGGACGACCGAGGGGCTTGACGGAGTGCGGCTCGCTCCGTTCCAGATCCTCGCCGTGCAGGGGCGTTCGCTGGCGTCCGTGCCGCACGACGAGCAACTGGCGTGGCTGGACAGGCTGGTGGAGCACGACCCCACGGGCCTGCTCCAGGTCACCCGGCGGCTGGTTGTGGAGACCGGCGAGGCGGCCTCGGTCGGCGCCGGTGTCGACTGGTGGCTGGAGATGACCGGAAGGGGCGGCGAAGGCATGGTCGTCAAGCCGCTCCAGGCACTCGCCAGGGACGGGAAGGGCCGGCTCGTGCAGCCGGGCATCAAGGTTCGCGGCCGCGAGTACCTGCGGATCATCTACGGTCCCGAGTACACCCGCCCGGAGAACCTGGAGCGGCTGCGCAACCGGTTCCTGAACCACAAGCGCTCGCTGGCGCTGCGGGAGTACGCGCTGGGCCTCGAGGCCCTGGACCGGCTGGCCGACGGGGAGCCGCTGTGGCGGGTCCACGAGGCGGTCTTCGCCGTGCTGGCACTGGAGTCGGAGCCGGTCGACCCGCGGCTGTGAACTGTTCGGGTGGATCTGGTGGACCGTTCGCCGGGTGAAGGGCGCTCCGCGCGGTGAGGATGGGGACATGGGATTCCACGTCGACTCCGAGACCGGGCGGCTGCGCCAGGTCATACTGCACCGGCCAGATCTGGAGCTGAAGCGCCTCACCCCCAGTAACAAGGACGCTCTGCTCTTCGACGATGTGCTGTGGGTGCGCCGCGCTCGTCATGAGCATGACGGATTTGCGGACGTCCTGCGTGACCGTGGGGTGGAGGTGCACCTCTTCGGGGATCTGCTGCGCGAGTCGCTGGAGATCCCGGAAGCCAGAAAGCTCGTCCTGGACCGGGTCTTCGCCGAGAAGGAGTACGGGCCGCTCGCCACCGATCACCTCAGAGCCGTCTTCGACGAGCTGCCCACGGCCGACCTGGTCGAGGCGCTCGTCGGCGGGATGACCAAGCGGGAGTTCCTCGCCGGTCATCCCGAGCCGACCTCCGTCCGCTTCCATGTGATGGACCTGGACGACTTCCTCCTCCGTCCGCTGCCCAACCACCTCTTCACCCGGGACACCTCCGCCTGGATCTACGACGGCGTCTCCATCAACGCCATGCGCTGGCCGGCCCGGCAGCGCGAGACCGTCCACTTCGAAGCGATCTACAAGCACCACCCGCTGTTCACCAGCCCGCGGGCGGGGGAGTTCCACCACTGGTCGGAGGGGCAGGACGACTTCCCCTCCACCATCGAGGGCGGCGACGTCCTGGTCATCGGCAACGGCGCTGTGCTGATCGGGATGAGTGAGCGCACCACTCCGCAGGCCGTGGAGATGCTGGCGCGCGGGCTGTTCGCGGCCGGCTCCGCCCGGACCATCGTGGCGCTGGACATGCCCAAGCGACGGGCCCTGATGCATCTCGACACCGTGATGACGATGGTCGATCGTGACACCTTCACCCAGTACGCGGGGCTCGGCATGCTCCGCTCGTACACCATCGAACCGGCCGTCGGACCTCAGGCACTCAAGGTCTCCGACCATCCGCCCGAGCACATGCACAGCGCGATCGCCGCCGCGCTGGGGCTGAAGGAGATCCGGGTGCTGACGGCGACGCAGGACGTGCACTCGGCGGAGCGCGAGCAGTGGGACGACGGCTGCAATGTGCTCGCCGTCGAGCCGGGTGTCGTCGTGGCGTACGAGCGTAATGTCACCACAAACACCCATCTGCGCAAACAGGGCATCGAAGTGATCGAGATCCCCGGCAGTGAACTGGGCAGGGGCCGCGGCGGCCCTCGCTGTATGAGCTGTCCGTTCGAACGTGATGCCGTGTAGTGCCGTACCCCGGGCCCGGCAGCCGGGCGAGATAGCCGTATAGCAATGCAAGGGCTCGTATATACTTCCACGGTCACGCATTCGCGACCCAGGAGCAGCCACCATGGCGATACATCTCGAAGGCCGCCACTTCCTCAAGGAGCTGGACTTCACGGCCGAGGAGTTCCGCGGCCTGATCGATCTGGCCGCCGAGCTCAAGGCCGCCAAGCGAGCGGGGACCGAGGTCCAGCGGCTGCGCGGCAAGAACATCGCGCTGATCTTCGAGAAGTCATCGACCCGGACGCGCTGCTCGTTCGAGGTGGCGGCCGCCGACCAGGGCGCTTCGACGACATACATCGACCCGGCCGGTTCGCACATCGGCAGCAAGGAGTCCGCCAAGGACACCGCGCGGGTGCTCGGCCGCATGTTCGACGCCATCGAATTCCGCGGTGACGGCCAGGCCACCGTCGAGGAGCTCGCCGCGTACGCCGGGGTGCCGGTCTACAACGGCCTCACCGACGACTGGCACCCCACCCAGATGCTTGCCGATGTGCTCACCATGACCGAGCACAGTGACAAGCCGCTCGAGCGGATCTCCTTCGCCTACCTCGGGGACGCCCGCTTCAACATGGGCAACTCCTACCTGGTCACCGGTGCGCTGCTGGGCATGGACGTACGGATCGTCGCGCCCAGGTCGTACTGGCCGGCCGAGGAGATCGTGACCCGTGCCCGTGCGGCCGCCGAGACCAGCGGCGCCCGGATCACCCTCACCGAGGACATCGCCGAGGGCGTTCAGGGTGTGGACTTCGTCGCCACCGACGTGTGGGTGTCGATGGGTGAGCCCAAGGAGATCTGGGACGAGCGCATCAAGCTGCTCGGTCCGTATGCCGTGACCATGGACGTGCTGCGCGTCACCGGCAACGCGGACGTGAAGTTCCTGCACTGCCTCCCCGCCTTCCACGACCTGGGTACCAAAGTCGCTCGCGAGATCCATGAGAGCCACGGCCTGACCGAGCTGGAAGTCACCGACGAGGTCTTCGAGTCGGAGCACTCCGTCGTCTTCGACGAAGCGGAGAACCGTATGCACACGATCAAGGCGGTCATGGTCGCCACACTGGCCTGAGCCGGACAGTCATGCGGCGGAGGGCCGACTCCTCGACGGGAGCGTGAACCAGACCGCCTTGCCCCCGTCGGTGAGGCGGTGCCCGCAGGCCGAGCTCAGCGCGCGGATCAGCAGCAGCCCCCGGCCGTGCTCCTGCCAGGCGTCCGGCGCCGGGCCGGGCTCCGGCCCGTACCAATCGCCCGGCGGGGCCGGGTCGCCGTCATGGACCTCCACCTGACAGCCCGCCGGCAGGAGTTCCACCACCAGCTCGATGGGGGCCTCGCCAACGGTGTGCTCCACCGCGTTGGCGACGAGCTCCGCCGTGAGCAGCTCTGCCGTGTCGCTGTCCGCCGACACCTCGACGTCCGCCAGCGCCGTACGGATCAGGGCGCGGGCGATGGGCACGGCGGCCGCGGTGTGCGGCAGCGTGATGCGCCACGAGGCGGTGACGGGCAGGCCGGATCGTTCTGGCAAGGCGGGGGTCCATTCGGGGTTCGGCGTCGCGTTTTCAACCCTATGAAGCGCAAGACGCGGGACAAGGGGCTGAGGCCCTTCCTGGATGCGACCTGTGCCACAACTGGGACGGGACCCTTGCATCGGTACAATCGCGTATCGCGTACTCGTGACGGGAGTCACGTAGGGGTGATAGCTTCAAGGGGCAGGCAGCAGCCCGCCCGCTGAAGGAGGCCACACTCCATGAGCCCCTTTTCCAGCTCCGCGCAGCGCACCGAACGGTGGCGCCATCTGCGGCTCACGACGGACGACGGGGTCGCGACCGTCACCCTCGCCCGTCCAGAGAAGCTCAACGCCCTCACCTTCGGCGCCTACGCCGACCTGCGTGATCTGCTGGCCGAGCTGGCGCGGGAGCGGTCCGTACGAGCACTGGTGCTGGGCGGGGAAGGGCGCGGGTTCTGCTCCGGCGGTGACGTCGACGAGATCATCGGCGCGACGCTCTCCATGGACACCGCCCAGCTCCTCGACTTCAACCGGATGACCGGGCAGGTCGTACGGGCGCTGCGCGAATGCCCCTTCCCGGTGATCGCGGCGGTGCACGGCGTCGCGGCGGGGGCCGGCGCGGTGCTGGCGCTGGCCGCGGATTTCCGTGTCGCGGACCCGTCGGCCCGTTTCGCGTTCCTCTTCACCAAGGTGGGGCTCTCGGGCGGCGACATGGGCGCGGCGTATCTGCTGCCGAGGGTGGTCGGCCTCGGCCACGCCACCCGGCTGCTGATGCTCGGCGAACCGGTCCGCGCACCCGAGGCGGAACGGATCGGCCTGATCAGCGAGTTGACGGACGAGGGCCGGTCGGACGAGCGGGCGGCGGAGCTGGCCCGCCACCTCGCACAGGGACCGGCGCTGGCGTACGCGCAGACGAAGGCGCTGCTCACGGCCGAGCTCGACATGCCGCTCGCGGCGTCGGTCGAACTCGACGCGGCGACGCAGGCGCTGCTGATGAACGGCGAGGACTACGCGGAGTTCCACGCGGCTTTCACGGAGAAGCGCCCGCCGAAGTGGCGGGGGCGCTGAGGATGCCGCCGACTGCCGCGGCCCCGGCCCTTTCGGGGCAAGCCTCCCAGGCCCCCGCCGCAGGCTTGGCGGCGACGCCACCCGCGGGTGCGGCCGCTGCCCGGGCTGCCGAGGTTGCGGCTCCGGCCGGGGTTCCTTCCCCCACCCCGCCCCTTCCCGAAACTGGGGGGCGTGTCCCCCAGACCCCCGTCGCGGGCTTCGCCGCGACGCCGCCCGCGCTCGCAGACGCGCCCGTCCCACCCGCCGCCCCCTCCGCCTCCGCGGACGACGAGCGGGCCCCGGCCCCCGCCGCGCCGCAGTCCGCGTCCGCCCCCCGTCCCGGTCGTGGCCTTCGCGTTGCCGTTGTCGGCGGTGGGCCCGGTGGGCTGTATGCCGCCGCGCTGCTCAAGCGGCTCGGGCCCCAGCGCGACGTCACCGTCTGGGAGCGCAACGCCCCCGACGACACCTTCGGCTTCGGCGTCGTCCTCTCCGACGAGACCCTCGGCGGGATCGAGCACGCCGACCCTGTCATCTACCGCGCGCTCCAGGACGAGTTCGTACGGTGGGACGACATCGACATCGTCCACCGCGGCCGCACCCTCACCTCCGGCGGGCACGGCTTCGCCGCCCTCGGGCGGCGCAGGCTGCTGGAGATACTGCACGGCCGCTGCGAATCCCTCGGCGTACGCCTCCGCTTCCGCACCCCCGCGCCGCCCGCCGCCGAGCTCGCCGCCGCGTACGACCTGGTCATCGCCGCGGACGGGGTGCACAGCTCCACCCGCGAGGCGCACGCGGACACATTCGCGCCGCGTGTCACCACCCACCGCTGCCGCTACATCTGGCTCGCTGCCGACTTCGCCTTCGACGCCTTCCGCTTCGAGATCGCCGAGACAGAGCACGGCGTGATGCAGCTGCACGGCTACCCGTACGCCCCCGATGCCAGCACCGTCATCGTCGAGATGCGCGAAGAGGTGTGGCGGGCCGCCGGCTTCGACACGGCCGATGAGCAGGAGTCCACCGACCTCTGCGCCAAGATCTTCGCCGAGGCCCTCGGCGGCCGCGGCCTCCGCTCCAACAGCTCCTCCTGGATCGCCTTCCGCACCGTCGTCAACGACCGCTGGTCCCACGGCAACACGGTGCTTCTTGGCGACGCCGCCCACACCGCCCACTTCTCCATCGGCTCCGGCACCAAGCTCGCCGTCGAGGACGCCCTCGCGCTCGCCGCGTGCGTCGAGGAACAGCCCGACCTGCCCGCCGCACTCGCCGCGTACGAGACCGAGCGCCGCCCGGTCGTCGAGTCCACGCAGCGCGCGGCGGCCGCCAGCCTCCGCTGGTTCGAGGAGCTCGCCGGGTATCTCGACCAGCCGCCGCGGCAGTTCGCCTTCAATCTCCTCACCCGCAGCCGCCGCGTCACTCACGACAATCTGCGACTGCGCGACGCGGCCTTCACCGACGCCGTCGAGCGCGACTTCGGCTGCCCGCCCGGCACCCCGCCGATGTTCACCCCCTTCAGACTGCGCGGACTGACCCTCCGCAACCGGGTCGTCGTCTCGCCCATGGACATGTACTCCGCCGTGGACGGCGTCCCCGGCGACTTCCACCTCGTACACCTCGGTTCACGGGCCCTCGGCGGAGCCGGCCTGGTGATGACCGAGATGGTCTGTGTAAGCGCCGAGGGCCGCATCACCCCGGGGTGCACCGGCCTCTACACCCCCGAACAGGCCGCCGCCTGGCGGCGCGTCACCGACTTCGTGCACCACCACTCACCCGGCACGGCGATCGGCGTCCAGCTCGGCCACTCCGGCCGCAAGGGCTCCACCAAGCTGATGTGGGACGGCATCGACCAGCCGCTGGACGAGGGGAACTGGCCTCTCGCCGCCGCCTCACCGCTGCCGTACCGCCCCGGCGTCAACCAGGTCCCGCACGCCCTGGACCGCGCCGGACTCACCGGCATCCGCGAGCAGTTCGCCGCCGCGACCGGGCGCGCCGCCGACTGCGGGTTCGACCTGCTCGAACTCCACTGCGCCCACGGCTACCTCCTCTCAGGCTTCCTCTCCCCGCTCACCAACCGGCGGACGGACGCCTATGGCGGCTCGCTGGAAAACCGTCTCCGCTTCCCGCTCGAAGTCTTCGACGCGATGCGCGGCGTCTGGCCCGACGACCGGCCCATGACCGTCCGTATCTCCGCCACCGACTGGGCACGCGGCGGCACCACAGCCGAGGACGCGGTAGAGATCGCCCGCGCCTTCGTCGCCCATGGCGCGGACGCGATCGACGTCTCGACGGGACAGGTCGTCCCCGAGGAACGGCCGGAGTACGGCCGCTCGTACCAGACCCCGTACGCCGACCGGATCCGCAACGCCCTCGGCGTCCCCGTCATCGCGGTCGGCGCGATCTCCTCCTGGGACGACGTCAACTCGCTCCTGCTGGCGGGCCGCGCAGACCTCTGCGCGCTGGCCAGGCCGCATCTGTACGACCCCCACTGGACCCTGCACGCGGCGGCGGAGCAGGACTACGCGGGAGCGGCGGCGCCGTGGCCGGATCCCTACCGGGCGGGCAGCCGCAAACCCCCGACCGGCCGCACCGACGCCCCGAAACCGCGGCTCACTCTGAGCTGAGCCGTACGAACTCCGCGCCCGCGTCCCGCAGCAGCTCGTGCAGCCGGGCGAAGACCTCCGCCGACCGTCCGCCGGGCCAGCCCTGTGGCAGCAGCTCGGCGGGCAGCCCCGGATCGATGTACGGCAGCTGCCGCCAGGAGTCCAGCGCCGGCAGGTAGTCCCGGTAGGCGTCCCGCGTCGGCGCCTCGCCGCGCGCCTCCCACGCCCGCAGCACCGGCTCGTGCACGTCCAGAAACTCCTCGTGCTGCTTGGCGATCGCGCCCAGATCCCACCAGCGCGCCACTGCCTCCGCCGTCGCCGCGAAGCCGAGATGCTCGCCGCGGAACAGTTCGACGTACGGGTCGAGCTGAAGGCGGCGCAGTGTGTGCTGGGTCTCTTCGTACAGCCACGCGGGGGCGATCCAAACCCCGGGCGCAGCCGACCCGAAGCCGAGCCGCCCCAGCCGCGAGCGCAGCAGATGGCGCTTGTGGCGCTCCGCCTCGGGCACCGAGAAGACGGCGAGCACCCAGCCGTCGGACAGCAGCGGGGCCTTGCGGGCGTAGATCCGCCGGTCGCCGTCGTCGAGCAGCTGACGGGCGGCGGGCGACAGGGCATAACCGGCCGCCCCGTCCGGCGTGCGTCCGGGGACGAGCAGGCCGCGGCGTTTGAGCCGGGAGACCGAGGAGCGCACGGACGGCGCGTCCACGCCGAGAACCCCCAGCAGACGAATGAGCTCGGCCACGGGAATGGGCCCCTGCCGTTCGCGTCCGTAGGCGCCGTAGAGGGTGACGATCAGGGAACGGGGGGTGTGCTGCTCGGCCACGTGATCACTCTAGAGCCCGTAGGCGGAAGCGCTGCAGCTTGCCGGTGGGGGTGCGCGGAAGTGCGTCGAGGAAGACGATCTCGCGCGGGCATTTGTACGGCGTCAGGCGCTGCTTCACCGAGTCGGTGAGGGCGGTGACGGTGTCCTCGTCGGCCGGGACCCCCGCACGCAGCACGACGTACGCCACCACGATCTGTCCTCGCATGTCATCGGGGCGGCCGACCACTGCGGCCTCCGCCACGTCCGGGTGGTGCAGCAGCGCGTCCTCCACCTCGGGCCCCGCGACGTTGTAGCCCGCCGAAATGATCATGTCGTCGGCGCGGGCGACGTAGCGGAAGTAGCCGTCGGGTTCACGCACATACGTGTCACCGGTGAGATTCCAGCCGTCGTGCACGTACTCCAGCTGCCGTGGGTCGGTCAGATAGCGGCAGCCCACCGGGCCGCGCACGGCCAGCAGGCCCGGCTCCCCGTCGGCTACCGGCCGGCCGGAACGGTCCACCACGCGCGCCTGCCAGCCGGGAACCGGAATCCCGGTGGTGCCCGGTCGGATCGCCCCGTCCGCCGCCGAGATGAAGATGTGCAGCAGCTCGGTCGCGCCGATGCCGTTGATGATTCGCAGCCCGGTCCGCTCCTGCCAGGCCTGCCACGTGGCGGCGGGCAGATTCTCGCCGGCCGACACACACCGCCGCAGCGAGGAGGTGTCGTGCCCGTCAAGGCCGGCCAGCATCGCGCGGTACGCGGTGGGCGCGGTGAACAGGACCGACACCCGGTGCGCGGCGATCGCGGGCAACAGCTGTGTCGGGCCCGCCTGTTCGAGCAGCAGTGCGGACGCGCCTGCCCGCATCGGGAAGATCACCAGACCGCCGAGCCCGAAGGTGAATCCCAGCGGCGGACTGCCCGCGAAGACGTCGTCGGGCTGTGGCTGCAGCACCTGTGCGGAGAAGGTGTCCGCGACGGCCAGCACATCCCGGTGGAAGTGCATGCACCCCTTGGGGCGGCCGGTCGTGCCCGAGGTGAAGGCGATCAGCGCGACATCATCGGCCGCGGTCGCCACCGCCTCGTACGGCTCACCGCTCCCGGCGGCGGCGAGCCGCAGCAGATCGTCGGGGGAGTCGCCGCCGTAGCCCGTGATGCGCAGCCCCGGCACCTCGGCCTTCGCCAGATCGTCGAGCGAGCGGATGTCGCACAGGGCGTGGCTGACGGCGGCGATCTCGCACACCGTGGCCAGCTCCTTGGCGCGCTGCTGGGCGAGGACGGTGACCGCCACCGCGCCGGCCTTCATCACCGCCAGCCAGCAGGCCGCGAGCCAGGGCGTGGTGGGGCCGCGCAGCAGGACGCGGTTTCCCGGGACGACTCCCAGGCCGGAGGTGAGGACATGGGCGATCCGGTCGACCTGGTCGCGCAGCTCTGCGTACGTCCAGATCTCGCCGCCCCCGGTGCGGAAGACGGGCCGGTGGGCGCCGAAACGGTCGATCGTACGGTTCAGCAGCTCGGCCCCGCAGTTGAGCCGCTGCGGATAGCGCAGGGAGGGCAGCTCGAAGAGGAGTTCCGGCCACTGCCCGTCGGGCGGGAGATGGTCGCGCGCAAAGGTGTCGCGGTGGGCCGAGGGTGACAGCTCCATGGTTCGCCCCCTTCTCGTGGTGGGGTCGCGAATCGAGCGTATCGTGAAGGTGACGACAGTCAACGGTCCGCGATAGATGCGTCAGAAGTGGGGGCACGAATGCCCGTATTCTCGCTCGATCCGGTACAGACCGCCTGGTGTGCGCAATTGCGTACGCTGGCCGCCGAGAAGCTGCGACCGCTCGCGGAGAAAGCGGAGCCGGGCCGCGTCAACCGGCCCCTGGTGGCCGCTCTCGGTGAACTGGGGCTGCTTGAGCGGCTGTTCGGAGGGGCGGGGGGCTCCCGGGCCGCAGCGGGGGAAGCCCTAACCGGAGCCGGAGCCGGAGCCCGAGCCCGAGCCGGAGCGAGAGCGCTCGAGCTGTGCCTGCTGCGCGAGTCCCTCGCCTACGGATGCACGGAGGCCGAGACCGCCCTCGCCCTCCAGGGACTGGGCAGCTACCCCATCGTCCAGGCGGGTACGGCCGCGCAGCGGGAGCGCTGGCTTCCCGAGGTGATCGCGGGCCGCGCCGTCGCCGCCTTCGCGCTCAGCGAGCCCGACGCCGGCTCGGACGCGGCCGCTCTCGCCCTCAAAGCCGTTCCGGACCAAGGGGGTTGGCGGCTGAGCGGGGAGAAGCGCTGGATCTCCAACGCTCCCGAGGCCGATTACTACACCGTCTTCGCCCGTACGACCGAGGGCGCGGCCGCCCGGGGTGTGACCGCCTTCCTCGTCCCCGCCGACCGGCCGGGTCTTGCCGGGACCGCGCTGGAGATGCTCTCGCCGCACCCCATCGGCGCGCTGACCTTCACCGATGTCCCGGTGACCAGGGACGATGTGCTCGGCGACGAGGACCGGGGCTTCCGTGTCGCGATGAACACCCTGAACCTCTTCCGCCCCAGCGTGGGAGCGTTCGCCGTCGGCATGGCCCAGGCCGCCCTGGATGCGGCGCTCGGCCACACCGCACGCCGCACCGCCTTCGGCGGCCGCCTCAAGGACCTCCAGGCGGTCGCCCACCAGGTCGCGGAGATGGCCACCCGCACCGAGGCCGCACGGCTTCTCGTCTACGCTGCGGCCGCCGCGTACGACGAAGGCGCCGCCGATGTGCCGAAACGCTCGGCGATGGCGAAGCTGCTCGCCACGGAGACCGCGCAGTACGTCGTGGACGCCGCAGTCCAGCTGCACGGGGCGCGCGCCCTCCAGCGCGGCCATCTGCTGGAACATCTGTACCGTGAGGTCCGTGCGCCCCGGATCTACGAGGGTGCCACCGAGGTCCAGCGCGCGATCATCGCCAAGGAGCTCTACGCCGAAGAGCTGCACGCCCACGAGGCGCACGCTCACGATGCGCACGCGGAGGAGCTGCACGCCGAGGAGCCGCAGGCCCGCGAGCCGCACGCCGAGGGACCGTTCGCAACGGGCACGAAGGAGCCGTACGCATGAGCCTGCACCGCCACAATCCGGCCGAGCTCTCGCCGCCCACCGGCTTCTCCCACGCCGTCACCGCCACCGGCACGCGGATCGTGTTCCTGGCCGGGCAGACCGCCCTCGACACCGAGGGCAAGATCGTCGGCGAGACGCTGCCGGAGCAGTTCGAGACCGCGCTGGCCAATCTCCTCACCACCCTCGCGGCCGCCGACGGCGCCCCGCAGGACCTTGCCCGTGTCACCGTCTACGCCACCGATGTGGCCGACTACCGCGCGCACGCGCACGAACTGGGCCGGATCTGGCGGCGGTTGGCGGGTCGCGACTACCCCGCGATGGCGGTGATCGGGGTGGTCCGCCTCTGGGACGACGTAGCGCTGGTGGAGCTGGAGGGGATGGCCGTGCTCCCCTGACGGAAACATCGTTATGCCCGAACCGGTAGGAGGGGAGACGCCATGCCGGAGATCGAGCTCGGCGCGGGGACGATCGCATATGAGGACAACGGAGGTCCGGGCCCGGTCGTGGTTCTGCTGCACGGGCTGGTCCACGACGCGACCGTCTGGCGCAAGGTGGTCGCCGACCTGGGGCGGGACCACCGCTGTATCGCCCCGACCCTGCCGTACGGCTCGCACCGCACCCCCATGCGCCCGGACGTCCCGCTCACCCCCGACTCCGTCAACGAGCTGATCGCGGAATTCCTGGACCGCCTGGACCTGCGCGATGTGACCCTCGTCGAGAACGACTGCGGACGCGCCCAGACCGTCGCAGGACGCCATCCCGAGCGGCTCGCCCGGCTCGTGCTCATCTCCTGCGAGGCCTTCGACAACTACCCGCCGGGCGCACCCGGCAAGATGATCTCCCTCGTCTGCAAGGTGCCGGGCGGCATCGCGCTGATGGCCCGGATCCTGGCGCTGAAGCCGCTGCGCCGCCTGCCGGTCGGGCTCGGCGCGCTCACCAAGCGCCCCGTACCGCGGGAGATCGCCGACGGCTGGCTGCGGCCCCTGCTCACCGACAAGGCCATCAGGGCCGACTTCAAGCGCTACAACGCAGGCGTACGCAAGACCGAACTCCTCGAAGCGGCCGAAGGGCTGCGGAAGTTCGACCGGCCCGCGCTGGTCGTATGGGCGGCCGAGGACCGGATGATGCCGCGCGAACACGGCAGGCGGCTGGCCGAACTGCTGCCGCAGGGGCGGCTGTTGGAGATCGAGGACAGCTGCACGCTCATCGCCGAGGACCAGCCGGAGGCTTTGTCCACGGCCCTGCGTACCTTCGTCGCGGAGCCGGCCGACGGCGGGTCGTGATCGACTGGTGGCGGCCCCGCGCCGGGTTTACCGTCGACTAGTAGACGGATTCGTCTACTGACTCTCGTCCGACCCTCGTCCGACCCTCGTAAGAGGGACGCGATCCGCCATGACGCCCGCGCAGCCGACACCCGCCTCCAAGAGCACCGCCTCGAAGAAGAGAGGCGGCGTTAATGGGATCGCGCTTCTCGTCATCGCCTCCTGCCAGTTGATGGTGGTTCTCGACGTCACCATCGTGAACATCGCTCTCCCGCACATCCAGAGTTCGCTGGACTTCTCAACCACGAGCCTGTCGTGGGTGGTCAGCGCCTATACGCTCACGTTCGGCGGTCTGCTGCTCCTCGGCGGCCGCGCCGGGGACATCCTCGGCCGCCGCAGGGTCTTCGTCTTCGGCGTTCTGCTGTTCGCGCTCGCATCCCTGCTCGGCGGGCTGTCCCAGGACTCCGGCCAGCTCCTGGCCGCTCGCGCCCTTCAGGGCGCCGGGGGCGCCATCGCCTCACCGACCGCACTCGCGCTGATCACCACGACGTTCACCGAAGGCCCCGCCCGCAACCGGGCGTTCGGCGTTTTCGCCGCGGTCTCCGCGGGCGGCGGCGCGATCGGTCTGCTGGCGGGCGGCATCCTCGTCGAATGGCTCGACTGGCGTTGGGTGTTCTTCGTCAATGTGCCGATCGCCCTGCTCATCGTTCTGGCGACCCCCCGCCACATCAAGGAGTCCGAGCGCCATCCCGGCCACTTCGACCTGACCGGCGCGCTAACCTCCACGCTCGGCATGGTCGCGCTGGTCTACGGCTTCATCCGGGCCGCACAGGACGGCTGGCGCGACAGCGTCACGCTCGCGTCGTTCGGCGCCGCGCTGCTGCTCCTGGCCACGTTCATCCTGGTCGAACGCCGCTCGAAACAGCCGATCACCCCGCTGCACATGTTCGCCGACCGTAACCGCGCGGGCACGTACGGAATCATGCTCAGCCTCGCCGCCGCGATCTTCGGCATGTTCTTCTTCCTCACGCTCTTCGTGCAGAACGTGCTGGACTTCAGCCCGCTGAGAGCCGGACTCGCCTTCCTCCCGGTGAGCGCGGTCATCGCCGTGGGCGCGGGTATCGCCTCCCAACTCCTGCCCAGATACGGCCCGAAGCCCTTCATGGTGACCGGCGCGATCCTCGCCGCGGCGGGCCTGTCCTGGCTGACCCTGACCGACATCCACTCCACGTATCTGGGCAGCATCCTGGGTCCGATGCTGCTGTTCGGCCTCGGCATGGGCATGAACTTCGTCTCGCTGACGCTGATGGCCGTCTCCGGAGTGGCCAGGCACGAGTCGGGTGCGGCATCCGGCATGCTCAACGCCACCCAGCAGGTCGGCGGCTCTCTCGGCCTGTCCATCCTGGTCACGGTGTTCGGCACGGCCAGCCGCAACGAGGCCCAGGAGCAGGTCCCGCGCTTCATGGCCCAGGCCGGACCGAGGGAGCGGCTGTTCTTCGAACGCACCGGCCAACTCCCACCCCCCTGGGGCGACGAAGTGCTCACCTCCGGGGTCTCCGCCGCCTTCGTCATGGCCGCCGTCTTCACGGTGATCGCCGCGGTGATCGCCCTTCTGGCCATCCAGGTCCGTCCCGCGGACCTGGAACGCCTGCAGGGGGGCATCAGCCCGGGGCCCTGAGGCTCGCCCCGGCCCCCCCACCTCGCCACAATCCGGCCCGCGACCTGGCTGAAGTGTGTCGATAGGGGTAGACGTGAGTCGCATGGGACTGGAGAGAAAGGCCGGACCCGGAGGAGGCGATCACGTGAGTGCCGACTCCCTCGGCGGCTATCAGGGCGCCTACTCGCAGGCCGATTCCGTGGGTCTCGCCGTCCTCGACACCGATACGAGGTACGTCTTCGCGGACCCGGCCTACTGCCGGATCGCGGGGGAGGAGCCCGAAGGGCTGGCGGGCAGCCCCGTCAGCTGGGGAGCCCGGCCGCGGGTCGGCTCCACGCTGCTCATGACCAAGGTCCTCACCGACGGGGCGTCCCGCACGCAGGTGACCGCACTCAGCCGCTGCACATGGCACCGTCTGACGATCCACGGAGGAGTCGTCGGGCTCCTGGGCGTCATCGTAGAGATCGCGCCCCCGTCGGCCGGCGGCCTGCAGGCAGCCCCGTCCTACCTCTCGCTGGCGGAGACCGGCGAGGGCATCGGGACGACTCTCGACGCGGAGACCACGTGCCTGGAGGTGGTCAACTACCTCAGTCCCGGTCTTGCCGACGCGGCGGCGGTCGACCTGCTGCCCATTTCTCCCCTCACCACCGGTGACCTGGGCAAGGAGGAGCTGCGCGGGGTGTACCGCGCTGCCGTGTCGGGCCGGGACGAGTTGCTCGTCCACTCCTCCGCGGACTCCTTTGCGGACGCCGTCCCGATCTCGGTCCGTGCGATGCGGGCCGGCCGCCCCGTCCTCGAAGAGGGAAGACTGGCCATGCCGCTCATCGCCGACGACGGGGCCATCGGCGCCGTACTGGTCGCCCGCACCCACGGCAGATTCAGTCAGGACGACGTACGGAGCGTCCAGGCGGTGTCCGCGCGGGCAGCCATCGCCATCGAACACGCCCGTCTGTACGAGCAGGCCCAGCGGACCGCCTTCAAGCTGCAGCGAGCCCTGCTGACCGACCCCGGCCTCCCACACCCCAATCTCGAGGTCGCCACCCGGTACCTGCCCTCCGGATCGGGCAGCCTGGTGGGCGGGGACTGGTTCGAGACCGTGCGCCTGCACTTCGGCCGGACGCTGCTCGTGATGGGCGACGTGATGGGGCACGGCGTGGAAGCCGCTGTCGACATGAACAGCTACCGCTCCACGCTGCGCGAGGTAGCGGCCAACGACCTGCCACCGCACCGGGTGCTGCGGCAGCTCGACAACGCCATCTCCGAGGCCGTCACCCGGCGGCCCGCCACCTGTCTGCTCGTACGCGTGGACCCGGCGCGCGGCATGGGCTCCTTCTCCAGCGCGGGCCATCTGCCGCCCGCCGTATTCAGCCGGGAAGGCACGGCGGAGCTGATCGGCGTACCCGTCGGACCGCCT
The DNA here is from genome assembly GCF_042888505.1 of Streptomyces sp. NPDC002870. Taxonomy (NCBI): domain Bacteria; kingdom Bacillati; phylum Actinomycetota; class Actinomycetes; order Kitasatosporales; family Streptomycetaceae; genus Streptomyces; species Streptomyces sp. NPDC002870. Next base: position 28,156 of record NZ_JBIAPW010000043.1, on the reverse strand, counting down.
CTCGGCACCGGCCTGGGCGGATACGAAATCATCTCGCGCAGCCTCGAACCCGGTGACACCCTGATGCTGTTCACCGACGGCCTGGTCGAACGGCGCGGAGAGGACATCGACGCCTCGCTCGCCCGTCTCGCGGACGTACACGCCGCCCCCGGATGCACCGTCGACGAACTGGTCGACGTCGTACTCGACGAACTGGACGCCGAGCACGCAGAGGACGACGTGGCGGTGATGGCGGCCCGCATCCGACGCAGGCCGGTGATGGACCACCACTGACGGCACGGCCGACCGGGGGCGGAGGATGAGTGGTCGTACCGCGTGACACGTTCGATGAGGTCGCGGAGTTGTACGACCGGGCCCGGCCGCGGGGCTCAAGCGTTGTTGCGCCAGGCTCTGGGGTCGGGGAAACCAGTCGCACGCTCCGGGCGGCGCCAGCTGGCCACTGCCCGTTCGCGACGGGACACATCGTCCGGCTCGGCTCCGGCGGCGGCAGAGCGGACCAGGAGCACCGCGGTGACCGCGGCCAGCTCCTCCGCGCTCGGGTTGCCCTTCTCCACGCTCAGCAGGGACGTGTCCCGCATATCCGTGTCTCCTGTCACTGGGGCGGATTTCCGTGCTTGCGGCGCGGCAGGTCGACGTCCTTGGCAGCCAGCATCGACAGCGCACGGATCAGGATGGAGCGAGTGTCACGTGGGTCGATGACGTCGTCGACGAGCCCGCGCTCGGCCGCGTAGTACGGGTGCACCAGCTCGCGCTTGTACTCGTCGATCTTCTGCGCGCGCATCGCCTCGGGATCGTCGGCCGCTGCGATCTGCCGGCGGAAGACCACATTGGCCGCGCCCTCCGCGCCCATCACCGCGATCTCATTGGTGGGCCAGGCAAGGGCGATGTCCGCGCCGATGGAGCGTGAGTCCATCACGATATAGGCACCGCCGTACGCCTTACGCAGGACCACCGAGATCCTCGGTACGGTCGCATTGCAGTACGCGTAGAGCAGCTTGGCCCCGCGCCGGATGATGCCTTCGTGCTCCTGGTCCACGCCCGGCAGGAAGCCCGGCACATCGACCAGAGTGATGAGCGGAATGTTGAAGGCGTCGCAGAACTGCACGAACCGCGCCCCCTTCTCGCTGGCTTTGATGTCCAGCACCCCGGCCATGGTCGCGGGCTGGTTCGCCACGATGCCCACGACCTGCCCGTCGAGCCGGGTCAGTGTGCACACGAGGTTGGGCGCCCAGACGGCATGGACCTCCATGTGGTCCCCGCCATCGACGAGTTCCTCGATCACCGCACGGATGTCGTACGAGTGGTTGCCGCCGGCCGGGACCAGTTCGAGCAGCGCCTCGCCGGGTCGGTCGGCGGTGTCCTCGCTGTGGATTCGCGGCGGCAGTTCACGGTTGTTGGCCGGCAGCAGGGACAGCAGATACCGCACCTCGGCGAGGCAGGTCTCCTCGTCGTCGTACACGAAGTGGGCGACTCCGGAGACTCCCGCGTGCACATCCGCGCCGCCGAGACCGTCCTGCGAGACCTTTTCGCCGGTCACGGCCTGCACGACGTCGGGGCCCGTGATGAACATCTGGGATATGCCGCGGACGGCGAAGACGAAGTCGGTGAGCGCGGGCGAGTAGGCCGCGCCACCGGCGCACGGGCCGAGCATGACGCTGATCTGCGGGACCACTCCCGATGCCCTGGTGTTGCGCCGGAAGATACCGCCATAGCCGGCGAGGGCCGAGACGCCTTCCTGGATGCGCGCCCCGGCCCCGTCGTTGAGGGAGACGATCGGGGCGCCCGCAGCTATGGCCATGTCCATGATCTTGTGGATCTTCTGCGCGTGCGCCTCGCCTAGCGCTCCGCCGAAGACCCGGAAGTCATGGGCGTAGATGAAGACCGTTCGGCCCTCAACGGTGCCCCAGCCGGTGACGACACCATCGGCGTACGGCCGCCTGGCCTCCATGCCGAAGCCGCTCGCGCGGTGTCGTCGCAGCGGTTCCACCTCGGCGAAGCTGCCCTTGTCCAGGAGGAGCTCGATCCTCTCGAGGGCGGTCAGCTTGCCCTTCGCATGCTGTCGCTCGGTCGCCTTGGGCTCCGGCCCCTCATGGGCCAGCTGCTTGAGCCGGTGCAGTTCCTCCAGGCGGTCCTGGACCCCGGCGGAAGAAGATGTCGTGGTCATGGCGTCACTCGTTCCCTTTCGTTTCCGTTGAAGCCCGCTCCGTCGCCCGTGGCGGTCGCCGTACGACCCGTGGTCGGCAGCGCCATACGCTCCACAGGCTGGGCGGCGATCAGATCGGTCGCGTCGTCGACGTACAGACATTCGGTGGGCAGCGTCCGCGCGGTGACCCAGTGGTCGGCGTCGGTCAGCAAGGCCACCGCGGCAGCATGTCCCGGGCCACCGGGCACGTTGGCGACGATCCATCCCGGGGGCCTGGCGAGGAGGTCACCGCCCAGATAGTCCGCGGTGAGCACGCGGCCGAGTCCGCTGCCGATGCCCTTGAGATAGGCCTCTTTGCGGGTCCACAACTCGGCGAACGCCGGGGGACGTTCCTTCAATGGCAGTTCGGCGATCTCCTTCTGCTCCCATGGATGCATGCCGGGCAGGCACAGTTCGGTGGTTCCCGGCGACGGAATGCGCTGTACATCCGCTCCCACCGGCGCCCGGGCCACCGCGATGACCGCTAGCCCATGACTGTGCGAGAGGGAGAAATGCAGGTCCGCCGGGGCGTCCAGCAGCACTGGCCTGCCGTGCGGTCCGCCGCAGCAGGGGCACGAGGCCCTGCCGAACCCGACCCGAGCAGGCTCGATCCCCAGGTGCGGAGCAAGGACACGGCGCAGCGCGATATGCGCCGACACGTACAGAAGGCGGTCCCTCGGCTGTACGAAGGAGGCGGCTCGTTCCCTTTCGCCCTCGTCGAGTTCGCCGATCGCCATGGGCGGCAGCTCCTCACCCGTCCAGAGCCTGCTCAGCGTCCACAACTGCAGCTCCCCGGGCCTGACGGTGAGCGTCGCTCCGGGCAGAGCGGGATGTGGCTCGGGGCGGCCGGGTGGAGACTCAGCTGCCACGGGAACCGTGCCTCTCATCAGGAGTACGGGAGTCATCGGCGGTACGCCCCCTCGGATCTCGACGGCTGGTGGGACGGGGTCGGCCGCTCGGATCGGGGGCGCCTGCGCCGGGTACGCTGCACGCCATATGCGGCCGTCGCAGCGGCGAGCGAGACGATTCCTCCGACGTACAGACCGGACCGGGCGCCGAACTCCTGCGAGAGCCGGCCGACAAAGAGGGCACCCAGCGGTGTGCTGCCCTGGAACACCAGCGTGTAGAGAGCCATGACCCGGCCGCGGTAGCGCGGATCGCTGCCGAGTTGTATGCGGTGGTTCGCCGCCTGGGCGAAATAGATGGCGGCAAAGCCCGTGAGGGCGAGCAGCAGCGCGGCGGTGAGAAACCCGGGTGCCCACCCGGCCACGGTGGTGAGCAGCCCGAACGCGAATGCCGCGGTGATCACCGTACGGCTGGAGGGCCGGCCGCGGCGTGCGGTGGTCGCCAGCGCGGCGAGCAGTGAGCCCGCGGCGAAGGCGGTCGTCAGCAGCCCGAAGCCGGTGGCGTCCGTGTGGAACACGGTCTTGGCCACGAGCGGCAGGGTCAGCTGGAAGTTGAATCCGAAGAGGCCGATCACGGCGACGAGCGCCATCGGCAGGAGCAGATCGGGACGGCCCGTCACGTGGCGCAGCCCGTCGACGGTCCGGGGCCTGTCCGACGGCTTCGCCGACAGCTGGAGTTCGGCCGGCCGCATCATCCTCAGTGCCAGCACGGTGGCCACATAGCTGACCGCGTTGAGCAGCATGACAGGGCCGGTGCCGGCCACGCTGACGAGCAGTCCGGCGACGCCGGGGCCGATGACCCTGGCGATGTTGAAGTACGCCGCGCTCAGCGCCGACGCGTTGGTCAGGAGCTCGGCCCCTACCAGTTCACCGACGAAAGCCATCCGGGTAGGGACCTCGACGGCGTTCACGGTGCCGAGCCCCAGGGCGAACAGATAGACGTGCCACAGCTCGACTGCGCCGGACAGCACCAGCCCGGTGAGTGCGCCGGCCAGGGTGCCGGAGACCAGACCGGCGGCGATGAGCAGCCGGCGTTTGTCGTAGCGGTCGGCAAGTCGGCCGCCGTGGAGCGTCAGAAGCAGGAACGGGGCGAACTGCAGCGCGGTGACAGTGCCGAGCGCGGTCCCCGAGTCGCCGGTCAGCGACAGGACGAGCCAGTCCTGGGCCATGACCATCATCCAGGTGCCGGCCACGGACACGACCTGTCCGGTCGCGAAGAGCCGGAAGTTGCGTACGGACAGGGAGCGGAACATACCGGTGAGCTTCTTGTCCATGGTCAGCGGGGCGCGGCCGTCGCCGCGTGCCCCACGAGGCACTCCTCCAGGAAGGCCAGCGCCCGCAGGTGGTAGGCGCGGGCCGCCCAGCCGAGGCTGATGTTGTGCCCGGCTCCGCTCTGCCGGTCGACGACGACCTCGGGCGCTTCAGCCAGCAGCGCTCGGAGCTCGGCGACGGCCTCGTCGTCGTGCTGCCACAGCTGCTCGTGCTCGGAGAAGGTCAGCCGGACCGGGACGCGGACGCGGGCCGCGACTTCGGGGAAGAGCTGCGGCCAGCAGATCAGTTCCTGTAGTTCGCGCTGGGGCATGGGGGTCACGAGGTCCTGGCTGAAGCGGAAGGTATTGGGCGGATAGAGGCGCAGGGGACCCCAGTTCCGCTTCCAGTGGACATGTCCGTCGGCGCCCAGGAGTTCTTCCGTGGTGACGGCGTACCGGTGTCCGCAGCCTGAGATGTCCAGGCCGAGCAGCCGGCCCCGGATGTCGTCGGCCGCGGCGGTCAGGGCAAGCTTGCCGCCGTAGGAGTGGGCGAGGAGGAACAGGCCGCCACCCGTCTCGTACCGGCTGGTGAAGTCGTCGAGCGCCGCGTGCAGGCTCGTGGACTGTTCCACGAGCGTCTGCCCGTCGGGGAACGCGTGGGCGGAGTCTCCGTAGCCGGGGCGGTCGAGGGCGAGGACAGTCAGGCCCAGGCTCGCCCCGAGGGTCAGCAGTGACAGGCCGGTGTGGGCCTGGCCGTCGAAGTATCCGGCCGTCATCCCGCCGCCGTGCAGCGCGATCACCACCGCGCGGGGTGCGGCACCGTCCGGCTCGGCGAGCAGACCGGACAGTGTGGCACCGGCGGCATCCAGGGTGACGCGGCGTACTCCGCCGGACAGGCCCCGCTCGGCGCCAACGGGAAAGGAGGGGTGCGTGGTGCGGGACATGGGTCTCCTGGGTGAGGATACGCGCGGGGACCAACCGGTCAATTGCGCAGCGTCGGCGGCTCTCCGGTGGCCCACACCAGCTGGAAGGACAGACGCTGGAACCGCCAGCCGTGCGCCCCGTGCCGGGCCTCGCCGCGGACGTACGTACCCGTGGTGAACAGCGACCCCGGGGGCGACACCGGGCCGGTGACAGCCGTGTCCGGACGGGTGCGGTTCACCTGGGTGGAGATCAGGTTGGCGCGCACGGTGGCGTGGCCGCCCTCGATGTCCACGACCGCACCGGAGTTCAGATGCTGGGTTCTTACGAACTTCTCCATCGCCGTGCGATGGAACGCCACGAGTCCGTCGATCCCTTCGTGCTTGCCCACGGGAAATTCGACGCAAGCGTCGGACGTGAAGAGGGATGTGGCCCAGGTGTCGTCGATTTCCTTCTCATCGAGGCCGATGAGATACCGGTCGAGGAGTGCGCCGATCTCCATACGCTGGACGAGTTCGTCCGGGGGCGATGTCGCGGGCTGCGTCTCGGGAAAAGGCATGATCTGCTCCAACTCCCGCGCATCGCGGGCTCAGTGAACGAGCGGCATCCGTCTCTTCGGTCAGTGCTTGGCTGGGCTTTCCACCCGGTTCTCCTCGGCCGCGGGCTCCGCCGGCGTCCGGCGCAGCGCGACCGCAGCCACCGCGGCACCGATCACCAGCATCACTGAGCTCAGCGCCGCCGCTACCCGCACCCCATCCGCGAACGCCTGCCCGGCTGCCGCCAGGACATCGGCGGGCAGTTCACCGGCCACTCCCTTGGCGCCGCCGAGCGTGGACCGGGCGGCTTCCACCACCTCGGGCCGCTCGCCGGAGTGCAGGAGCACATCGTCCATTCCGCGCCGGTACACGAAGGTCGCGCAGCTGCCGAGGAGCGCGATTCCGAGGGCGATGCCGAGTTCCTGTGTGGTCTCGGAGATCGCGGACGCCGCGCCCGTCCGTTCGGGCGGTGCGGCCCCGACCACGATGTCGACGCCCAACGCCAGCACGGGCATCAGGCCGCCGAAGAGGAACACGAGGGCGCCGATCACGATCACGAGCTCCTCGCCGCTGTCCTCGAGCAGGGCCAGCACGGCAAGGCCGAGCGCGGCCAGCACCATTCCGCCCGCGATCACCGAGGCCTGACGCACCCGTTTCATGAGTGCCGGGGCGACCATTGTCGTCACAATCCCGGCCAGGAGCGGTGGCACCGTCCACAGGCCGGCCTCGAACGGCGTCAGGTCGAGGACGAGTTGGAGATACTGCGATGTCAGGTACCCCACTCCGCCGATGGCGATGGCGCCGATGGTGAGCGCGAGGAGCGAGATGCCGACGGTTCGCCGACGGAACAGACTGATGTCGATCAGGGGGTTCGCAGCCGTGCGCTGGCGCCGTACGAAGAGCACGCAACCGAGCACACCGACGGCCATCGCCAGGACGGACCACGTCGACAGGCCGCTCTCCGCCGCCTTCTTGAGGCCGTACATCCCGCTGAACACCGCCGCCAGCGCGATCATGGTGCTCGGCAGGTCAAGCCGGCTGGGGGCCGTGTCACGGTACTCGGGCAGCACCGACGGCCCCACCAGGAGCAGGAGCAACATCACCGGTACGCCGATCAGGAACGCCGCGCCCCACCAGAAGAACTCGAGCAGCACGCCACCGACGAGCGGGCCGATCGCCGAGCCGGTCATGAAGCTCATGAACCAGATGGAGATGGCTCTCGTCCGCTGCCGCGGGTCGTGGAACATGTTGCGGATCAGTGCGACGGTCGACGGCGCGAGCGTGGCCCCGGATACACCCAGCAGGGCACGGGCCGCGATGAGCATCTCCGCGCTGACGGAGAATGCGGCGAGTACCGACGCGGCACCGAACCCGGCCGCACCGATCAGCAGCAACCGGCGACGGCCGATCCGGTCGCCGAGCGTTCCCATCGTGATGAGGAATCCCGCGATCACGAATCCGTAGATATCGACGATCCACAGCAGTTGGGAGCTGCTCGGCCCCAGGTCCATGCTGATCGCGGGGACCGCCAGGTGCAGCACCGTCAGGTCCATCGACACGAGCATGGCGGGGAGGGTGAGCATCGCAAGACCGGCCCATTCCCGCCGCCCGGCGAGAGGCCTGTCGGCTGACTGATGCGTGGGCACTTGGTGTCTCCTTCGGCCTTGCGGATCCCTCGGATCAGGTAGTCCCCCGAGGACGTCTGCGGTCCACGAGGACCGGGTGCGGCGGGCAGGTCAGCGCCGGGCGCGGACGGGTTCCCTCACGTCGGCACAGGCCTCGGCCCAGGTGGCCCGCCCGGCGATCGCGGTACGCAGCCGCATGATGGCGCGGCGCTGGTTCAGGCCGAGCGCGCCGATCACTCGCTCGTCACGCCGGTAGAGGGCGAGGAAGCCCTCGGAGTCGGCATCTCCTACGACGACCGAGACCTCGTCGGCGTGCGGCAGCCCGACGAACTGAATCCGGTGCTCCCCCCAGTCCGACCAGAAGTACGGAACGGTCGAGCACTGCTTGGCCGCCGCGGGATCGACAGCGTTGCGCGCGGCCAGCGCACCCTGCTCGGCCGCCGTCGTCCAGTGCTCCAGGCGGACCGTACGGTCGAGGACGGGATTGAACCAGCGGGCCAGGTCTCCTGCCGCGTACACGCCGGGTGCGCCGGTACGCAGATAGCGGTCGCAGACCACACCGTCGTCGAGCTCCAGGCCCGATGCCGTGAGCCAGCCGGTGGCCGGGGCCGCTCCGATCCCTACGACGACGAGGTCGGCGGGCAGGATGCTGCCGTCGGCGAGGCGGACCGATTCGACCCGGCCGATGCCCTCGATCGTCTCAACGGCGGTTCCGCAGCGCAGGGTGATACCGGAGCGGCTGAGCAGTCCGCCGAGCGCTGCGCCCATCTCCTCGCCGACCGCGCGCACCAGAGGCGTCTGCGCGACCTCGAGGACGGTGACGTCGGCCCCCATGGCCCTCGCGGTGAATGCGACTTCCGCGCCGACGAAGCCGGCACCGACCACTACGAGCCGGACGCCGGGAACGAGCGCGGCACGGATGTCCCGCGCGTCGTCGAGGGTCCGCAGCGTATGCACCCCGCGCAGTTGTGAGGAGCCCGGCAGAGTACGCGCACTCGCTCCGGTGGCGAGCACCGTCGCCGTATAGGGGATCTCCTCTTCGCCGACCGTGATGGTCCGGGAGTTCACGCACAACGCGGTCGCCGGCATGCCGAGGCGCAGGTCCACGCCCAGGCCGGAGCGCAATGAGTCCTCACTGTGGAAGTACGGTGCCTTCGCGTCGACGTCCGCGCGCAGGAACTCCTTCGACAGCGGTGGCCGGTTGTAGGGCAGATGCGGCTCGGCGCCGATGAGGGTGACGGTGCCGTCGAATCCGGCCTGTCGCACCGCCTCGACGGCACGCAGGCCCGCGACAGAGGCCCCGACGACCACGAGGCGGCCGTCGTGATCGGTGCGGCTGTGCACTGGTGTAGTCCTTCCCGTTGCTGCGGACGACCGCCCACCGGGGCGGTGTACGGCTCGTACCGGTGAACCCCCGGGACGTGGTGGGCTCAGTGGTGCGTGAGCGGGAGCAGGTCCAGCTGGGTCAGAATGCCGAAGTCGTCGATCAGCCCCCAGCGTTCGACAGCCTGCCCATCGGCGAACCGGAAGATCTCTACCCCGCTGACCTCGAATCGGCGTCCGGTAGGAGCGACACCGTTGAACTTGCCACGGTGGGTGCCCGACACGGTGAACGCCATGGACACGTGCTCCTCATCCGCGGAAAGGTGCCGCGGTACAAGGCGCAGATCGGGGAACCCTGCGGCCAGCGCGCCGAAGAATTCCAGGAGCCCCTCCCGGCCGGGGCCCTGGCCAGGAGCGAGGTCGTGGTCGACGGCCGTCTCGGCGAACAGTGTGCGCACGCCGTTGCCTACGTCACCGGAGTTGATGAGTTCCACTGCTCGCCTCAGAACAGCGAGATTGCCCTCGCGCGACATGCGCTCTCCCCTTGTTTCCCGGCCGCTCGGCCGTCCGTGTTCCTCGAGTTCTTCGAGTTCTTCTGGTTCTTGGCGGTCTTCTAGTTCTTGGCGGCGCGGCTGTGCACGACGCGGTAGGTGTTCGCCCGCCGGGCCGTCACCAGCCTGTCCACCGCGGCCCGGATCTCCTGTACGTCGGCCGGCCGCTCCGACTCGGGCATGTGGTGGAACGCGTCGTAGGCTTCCTTGTTCGCCCACTGGGCGTAGAGGATGATGAACGTCCCGTCGGTCCCGCGGCAGATGCTGTGCGAGCGGTAGCCGGGCACCGTCACCAGCCAGTCGTCCGGCCGGCCGAGGAGATCCACCAGCTCCTGCTGGTTCTCCGGCTCGACGTCCATGATGATGATGACCGTCCAGTCATCGCGTTCCGGTGAGATCTCGATCTTGTCCAGGTCCGGATGGTGCTGGGAGAAGACCACCTCGGTCTTGAGTAGGTTGACGGAGGTCGAGATCTCCTTGAACAGTGGCACCGTTTCGTTCTTGTACTTCTGACCCGCGTACCGGTTCTCGAGGTCGTGGAGGCTGCGCCACTGGATGTAGTTGGCGGTGCCCAGCTTGTCCTGGCCGCCGTGCAGCGTCGACGACACCCAGCCGGTGAAGTTGCCGGTGTCGATGATCTTCTGCATTTCCTCCAGAAGGCGTTGCTGGTGCTCCTCGCTGTCCGTCTCGAACATGTTGAACACCGTCAGGTACCCGTCGTGGGCCTTGATGAGTGGCATGGGTCTCCTTGTTTTCACTGCTGCCGACGCGGTCGGCCGCGGCCAGTGTTTGCCGGATACGTACTAGGCGCTGACGGCTTCCACGACGCTGCACAGGCCCCCGCTGACGACCCGGGAGAGCTTGAGCCCGGCCTGCTGGAAGAGCGCGTCGAACTGTGCCGCGGAGCGCTGGTGGCCACCGCTGAGGACCAGCATGTCCAGGTCGATGAGCTTGACGAGTGGCGCGGGCTCGGTGCCGTCGGGGAGCGTTGCCTCGATCAGGAGCACCCGGCCGCTCGGTGCCATCGCGCGCCGGCAGTTCGCCAGGATCTGTACCGACGGTGCGTCGTCCCAGTCGTGAATGATGTTCGACAGTACATAGGCGTCGGCGCCGGCCGGCACGGAGGCGAAGAAGTCCCCACTCTCCAGCTGCACACGGTCGCTCACTCCGGCTGTCTCGAAGACGCTGCCCGCGCCGCCGATGACCTCGGGACGGTCGAAGAGCACCCCCCGGGTGCCCGGGACGGCTTTCAGGATCTCCGAGAGGAGAGTCCCGTGGCCGCCGCCCACGTCGACGACCTTTCCGAAGGGGGTGAAGTCGTAGGCATCGACGGCCTGAGCGATCACCTGGCGCGACAGCTCGGTCATGGCATCGTCGAACACCGTGGCCGTTTTCGGGTTGTTGTTGAAGTGGTCCCAGATCTCCATGCCGTGCACCTTTGCGAAGGCGGGCTCCCCGGTCCGCATCGTGTCCGCCAGGCCCGACCAGGTCCAGCGGTCGGCCGGCGTACCGACCCAGCGGGCGAAGTTGCGCATCGAGTTCGGCGAGTCGCTGCGCAGCGCGTCGCCCAGTTCGGTCGATTCGAAGACCTGACCGGCCGATTCGCGGAAGAGACCAAAGTCGGCGCAGGCGCGCAGCAGGCGGTAAAGCGTCGGTGCGTCGGCGCCAACCGCCTCGGCGAGGTCGGCCACGGGGCGCGGGCCGGAAGCGAGATGGTCGGCGACACCCAGATCGGCCGCAGCGCTCACGGCCGCGGACATCCAACTGGCGGTGGCGAGCTCGAGTATCCGGAATTGGGGCGGCACGTCGCTGGTCTGAGCAGGCATGGTCGGCACTTCCTTCGTGTGTGGTGGCCAATGGAACGCGGGGGATGCGTTCAGGAGTGGACCGGCTGCGGGGTGGGGCTGCCCTCGGTGCTCACTCGCGGGCGGTCCGCCCCGCCGATGAGAAGTCGGCTCAGGAGCGGCAACTTGGCGCTGAGAATGCGCCCGATCGCGTAGCGGTAGATCATCACCGGCGTGATGCCCTTGGTCCCCGCTTCAAGGCGGGCGGCCAGCTCGCGCAGGTCCTCGCGGTCGGCCGCGACACGATGTCTGATGGCCAGCAGTGGCATGTAGACCTGGCAGCGCTGATGTATCAGGTCCGAGAGGGCAAGGGTCAGCAAGGTGCCCGGAGTGGACCCGTGCGGGAACGACAACAGCCTGTGTCCCATCGTGAGCTTCAGATGGGCCCTCGACCCGGACACGCCACCCAGGACCTTCGAGGTGCGGCAGAGGCGGTCGAGGGACTGCCGGAGTTCGGCGTAGGCCGCGAGCTGTTCCGCACGCGTCGTGGCGTCATCCACGGCTTCGAGGGCGTGGACCGAGATGTGCGCCCCGAGGTTGTGCCGGAACTCGGTGCGCAGCCTGGCCACATGCGTCGGTGCTGTTTTCTCGGCCCTGGCACGGACTTCCTCGGACACCATGACCACGGCAGCCGGCATCGTCATGTCGCTGATGGTCTTGCCGAGCGTGACGATATCGGCACGGCGCATCACGTCCTTGTGGGCGAGGTAGTGCTCACCGGTGCGCCAGCCGCCGGTCAGTACCTCGTCCACGCCGACCAGGTAGCCGTACTCGTCGCGGTGCCGGTCGATCGCCCGGACCAGTTCCTCCGGCAGCGGCCGGCACGCCGCCCCCTGCACCAGCTCGAACCAGACGAGGGCGACATCCTTGGTGCGCAGCAGCGCGAGGAGCTTGTCCACCGCGTCCGGAGCGAAGGGGTCGATATAGGCCAGGTTGGTGTAGTAGGGACGGAACGCGTCCACGTCGGACTCGGTCTTCTGCGGACCCTGCTTGCTCAGGTTGAGCGAGAACAGCGTCTTGCCGCCGTAGTTGCCCGAGAAGGTGACGACGGTCCGCCGCTTCGGTGTGGCGAGCGCCGCAAGGGTCACGGCCATGTGGTTGGCGACCGCGCCGCTCACCGAGGGGAAGGCATGCGGCAGATCGGTGAGCCCGGCGAGCTTGCGTTCGAGGTCGGCGAAGTAGTCGTGGCCGGGGTCGTGTTCGCGTAAGACGCCGGGCACCAGATCGGGCGGGTTGTGGCCGCGCAGGTTGCTGCCGAACCCGCCGGCACAGTCGATGACTTCGCGGCCACGCCGGGTGGTGAACCTTCCGCCGGCAGCGCGTACGACATCGACGTTGAGGTTGAAGACCTGTGCCATCCCGGCGATGTCGGGGTTGATGTGCCGGCCCCAGTACTCGAGTGCCGTCTTCGGGTCGGAGTCGATGGCGCGCAGCACCTTGCGATGCGCCTCGGTGACGTGGCCCGCCCGCTCCAGCGCGTCGCGCACCAGGGAGGCGCAGATGACGTTGCCGCCGTAGGTCGAGGTGTGGGCGAAGCAGTCCACCCGGTTGTGCCACACCTTGTGGGCGGCGGGGGACATGGTCAGTAAGCCGAGCGGTACCTGGCGTTCCGCCAGGCTCTCACCGAAGACCATCACATCGGCGTCGATGGGGTTGGCGAACATACCGGCGGCCGACAGTTCCAGTTCGGTGTTGCACAGCACCACCAGGCTGCCCCGCAGGCGGCACTCCCGCACGAGGCTGAGCAGCGCCTCGTTCCGCAGGTCGGTGTGGTCCTCACGGATGACGACCACTGCCTCCCAGGCAACGGCGCCGTGGCGTTCCACCGCGTCTTCGGCCGACGCCGCGGTGACCACGTGGGGGATCAGCGCCTCTTCGGTGCCCGACTCCACGGGGTCCATGAACTCCTGGTACGTGCCGAGCTCGTCGATGAGCAGGACCCAGCCGCCCTCGTCGCGGCCCTCTCGGACAGCCGAGTGCCGGGCCAGCTTGATCGCGCCCGACAGGGCCTCGAGGCCGGAGCTCAGGAGATAGCTGACACGCGGTCCCTGCGGACCGACGGGAACGAGGTTGCTCAGCAGGTAGCCGAGACCGGCCGCCGCCGGGTTCACGTAGTTGCTTGCCATGAGGAAGTTGCACCGCTGGTCCTGGTTGTGCGCGGTGATCAGCTCCAGAGTGCGCGGCGAGACCGGCCGGAACACGGACCGAGTCGTACTCTCCATCAGCTCAGTTCTCCATCCGCAAAGCGGCCACGGGACATGTGAGAACCGACTGGACCGCGGGGTCGTGCTGTTCCGCCGGAATATCGTGGTCCTCGAGCAGCATGACCAGATCGCCTTGGTCGTCGAGCTGGAAGAGAGCGGGGGCGACTGCCTCGCACACCCCGTGTCCCTCGCACCGCTCCCGGTCAATGGTCACCCTCATCGTGGGCCCCCTCTCAGTGTCGTAGGGAAGGTCGTCAGACGTGCAGCGTGGTCGGCAGGGCTTCCAGGCCGCGAATGGTGTTGTGGCGTTTCCACGTCGGCTCGCCGACCTCGATCCGTTCCACTCGCTTCGCGAGTTCCTCGAGCAGGGCGTGCGCTTCCATGCGTGCCAGCCCCTGGCCCACGCAACCGTGCAGTCCATGGCCGAAGGCCAGATGGGCTGCGACGTTGGGGCGGCGGATGTCGAAGGCGTCCGGGTCCTCCCAGTGACGTTCGTCCCGGTTCGCGGACGCGTAGAGCAGAAACACCCGTGAACCGGCCGGGAGCATCAGACCGTCGAGTTCGCGATCCCTGGTCACCAGGCGGCAGAAGCCTCGTGCGGGCGTCTCGATGCGGACGATCTCATTGAAGGCGTTGGGAATGAGCGAGTGGTCCTCGCGGATCTGCTTCCACTGCTCGGGATGCGTACCGAGCAGCCAGATGGCGGAGGACAGAGCGCTCACCGTGGTGTCCAGTGACGGCACGAGGAAGTCGCCGAGCAGAGTCGGCAGCAGTTCCTTCGGTACCTCTCCGGCGTCGACGGCCGCCACCAGGTTGGCTCCCCAGCTGTCCGGGCGCAGATCGCGCGAGGACGCCAGCTGCCCCAGGAACTCCCACAGTCCCTTCAGCACCGGCATCCCGGCCAGTGTCCGCTCGTTCATGGGGCCGAGAGCATTGAAGCCGGCCGCGGCCCATTCCAGGAGGTTCGCCCGTTCCGTCTCCGGCCAGCCGAGCAGATCGGGAACCATCGACACGGGAAACGCCTGCGCGAAGTCGGTGACGGAGTCGAACCGACGGCGCTCGACGAGTTCGTCCACGAGTGCGGCGGCCCGCTCCCGGACGTACTCCTGGTGGTGGCGCAGCGCCTTCGGTGTCAGCTGGCGACCGAGCACCCGACGGATCCGGTCGTGCTCGGGCGGGTCGCTGGCGATCGTGCCGCCGGCCATGACGCGGTTGAGTTCCTCACTCAGCCCGACGCCCGACGCGGAGGAGAACGAATCGTGGTCGTGCAGGGCTTCGTACACCTCGCGGTAGCGCGGAACCGCCCACGCTCCGTACCTCTCCATCCAGACAGCTGGTCCTGTGCTCCGCAACTTCCGATAGTTCTCGTACGGTGCCAGCACGGACTCATCGGTATACAGGTCTATTTCGGTCGCGGGGGTCGTCACCGTCACGTCAGGCAGCCTTTCTCGTCTTCTTTGATGGGGCTTCCACGGCACGCATGAGATGCGGAGTTATTCCCGGCTGCCCGAGCACAAGGAGATGTGCGAATTGCATCTGGGCCATCTGTGCTAGGGCTTATGAAGCTTCAGTGGCGGCAATGGACTGGAAATGCCCTGCCATTCTTGGTCGCTGTGGACGAGATGGTCAAGAAGTTCTCTTACAGGTCTTCGCAAACTTATGTGGTGCCGGCGTCAATTCAGCGGCGGGACGGGCGGACGGAATCCGGAACGGCGTGCTCGGAACCCGTTTGTCCGGCGTCGTGCGGCCGGGCAGACCTGCTGGGGCCTGCCCGGCTGGAGGTAATCGTGGGGCCCCGCGGTGTCAGAAACCCGGGAAGACCTTCCTCAGCTCATCGAGCGAGACGATGTCGCTGCTCAGCCGGGTGCCGGCCGGGGTGTGCTCCGGGGAGAGTCGGCCGACCGTCAGGCGGAGCATGGCCTCGGCCGGGATCTGCAGTACGCCGTCATGGTTTGCCGGAGCGTCGGTGAGCGCGACGGCGTCCTCCAACTGGAGCCCGAGGGAAAGCTCGTGGCGATCGGTGAGCACGGCGAGGGAGGCCCGCTTGCCGTTGAGTACTTCCGTGTTGCCCAGGAAGCCGATGAGTATGCTCAGTGGCCGGAAGAGGTACTCCACGGCTCCGGGAGCCAGCGCCGCGGAGGGATCGAACACCACCTGGACGTCCCAGGTGTGATACGTGAACTCACCGAGCCGCAGCGCCGCCGAGGCGGCGACGTCGAGCGGATCGGGCAAGAACCCCAGATCGATGGTGAGTTCGTTCCGCGTGGCCTCGTCGAGTCCCTCGTAGCGACTGACCAGTGCCTCGTTTGCCCTCGAGAAGGACTCGGCCTGTTCCTGGGCGGTCATGTGGTTCCAGCGGTCCCACACCTGCTCGTTGAACCCGGCCCCCGGCGCCGCGAAGCCGGCCAGTGCCGCGTCCAGCGTGGCAAGACCGATCTCCGCGCTGCTTCCCAGGTGACTCAGTACCTGCGCGACCGTCCACTCGTCGGCAGCGGAGAGACGCTCCAGCTCGTGGGGGGATAACTGCGCCGCGAAGGACGTGAGCTCCTCATGGCCGGCGCGAAGCGCCGCGATCGGTCCATCGGCTCGGGTGGCCATCTGTTTACCTCCATCGGTGGGTCATGCGGTCGCACGTTGTCACCTGCCCTTGCGGTTGGGCAAGACGGACGCGGTGCGCTGTCACAGTGCTCTGACGGAACTTGACAATGACCTGACCGAATGGCCATTGAAATCCAGTGTTCCGGCGAAGAGACTTCCTTGCGGCGCCTATCCCATTCCCGGGGCGGGCTGCCGGTTTGCAGGTGAATGGCCGACGTCACGCAGGATTTGTCGCCGGTCGTTCATCGACCCGCCGATTCGCGTTCGACTGAATTCCGGGGAGCCTCAGGTGCACAAACTGCGCTCGGCGGTCGCCACCAGTGTCCCGGCGACCTGGTCGATCGACGCGCTCCGGCCGGTGTACAGCAAGTCGAAGCTGTCGAAGCTCGTTATCAGCCAGAGAATGTCGCTGGCTTGGTCGGCGGTGGTGTCCGGGCGCAGCGCCCCCTGCTCTGCCAGGCGCTGCGCGAGGTGGGCCATTCCGGCTGCCCTGCCCTGTTCGAGCCTTTGGATCGCCCCGCCGACAGCGGCGGCGTCCAGTAGCGCCATCGAGAACAGCACACGCAGTACGTCCCGGTGGGCGGCGTACATCTCGACCACCCCCCGGAGGCAGCCGCGCAGCCCCTCGCGGGCGTCGGGATGGTCCGCCACCTCGATCATGGACTCGAATCCGCCGCGCTGCAGGAGGTCGGCGCCGACCGCGTCGAACAAGCCTGCGCGGGAGCCGAAGACCAGGTAGACGGTGGGGCGCGCCACCCGCGCCGTCTGGGCGATGCGGTCGATGCTGACCGGCTTCGTCGGCGCCTGACGCAGCTGCTCATGGACCGCATCGAGGATGCGACGCCGGGTTGCCTGTGCCGTCTCTGCGCGCAAGCGCTGCTCGTACTTCCGGATAGCCATGGCCCCATCCTAGTTCACTTGACACCATGTTTTTCAAAAGGCACAGTGTTTTATGAAACGGGGGCGGCTGTGCCTCGGTGACAGCGCCCTGGCTGGTTGAGGAGGGATGAAGCGTGGCCGTGCAGGTGATGATCCGGTGGAAGCTCAACCCCGGTGAGGTGGAGCGGAATCTGGAGATGCTCCAGACCGTCTACGAGGAGCTGGGATCGGTGAGGCCGAAGGGCCTGCGGTACGACACCTACCAACTCGACGACAAGGTCACCTTCGTGTCGTTCGTGGAGATGGACGAAGGCCCGGCCATGCTTGGCGGCCTTCAGGCCTTCCAGCGCTACCGGGCAGCCCTCGATGCGATGTGCGAGGAGACTCCAGCCGTCACTGTGCTCCACAGCGTCGGCGAGTACACCGCCGAATGACGAGTCGGCGGGGCCCGCAGGCTCTCGCGCCGGGCTCTCTCTGCTCCGTGTTCTTGGTCCCGTAACAAGCATGTGCCCGCAAGAAGCATCAACTCCGGAGAGACAGGATCACCATGACTTCATCGACCGACCAGACCCCGCTCAAGGTCGCGATCATCGTCGGCGCCACCCGTCCGGGCCGCAAAGCCGACAGCGTGGCCGGATGGGTCCACGGCATCGCCGCGGAGCGCGAGGGAGCGACCTTCGAGATCGTGGACATTGCCGACTACGACCTGCCCCACCTTGATGAGCCCATGCCGGCCCTGACCGGCGAGTACTCCAAGCCGCACACGCTCGCGTGGGCGGAGAAGATCGGCTCGTTCGGTGCCCTTGTCTTCGTGACCCCGGAGTACAACGCCTCGATCCCGGGCGTGCTCAAGAACGCGATCGACTACCTCTGCGCCGAGTGGCATGACAAAGCCGCCGGGTTCGTCGGTTACGGCATGGAGGGCGGTGTGCGCGCGGTGGGGCACCTGCGCGTGATCCTCGACGACCTGAAGGTCACCGGCGTACAGCCCGCCGTTGAGCTCACCCTGCCCGAGGACTTCCAGAACTTCGCGGACTTCGCGCCGAGGGAGTTCAAGGCAAAGGACGTCCTTGCGATGCTCGACGCGGTGCTTGCCCAGGCGCGGGTCTCGGCAGCGAAGGTTCCGTCCGAGGCGGCTCAGGGGGCGTAGCCCCGACGCGTGGCCCGTGACACCCACCACCAGGCGTCTCCCCTGGGTGCCACGGGCCACGCCCCTCGCCCCCGGGGGCCGGGGTCGGCTCAGGCCACGGCGCCCGCGATGTCCCGGGCCCGTACCGCGGCCCTGATCCCCGGGGCGATCTCGTCGGCCGCAGCCGGGCCGTATGCCCTGCCGATGTGCTGCAGCAGAGCATCGGCGGTGATCGCGTACTCCTGTGTGCCGACGGACTCCAGGACCACCGTGGCCAGCGCGCAACCGAGGCGGGCGGCCCGGGAGAAGGGCCAGTGCCATGACGTACCGGCGAGGAATCCGGCCCGGAAGGCGTCACCGACGCCGGTGGGGTCGACCGCCGTGTCGACGGGCACGGCGCTGATGTGCAGCGGCTCCCGCCCCGCCTGTGCGATCTCCACGCCGGCGGACCCCCGGGTGGTGATCCAGGTGGCGGTGTGGCGCAGCACCTCGTCCTGCGCCCACCCACCGCGCTCCTGGAGCAGGGCAGCCTCGTACTCGTTGGTGAACAGGTACTGGGCACCGTCCACGAGCCGGCGGGTCTCCTCCCGGCTGAGCCGCGCGAGCTGCTGCGAGGGGTCGGCCGCGAACGGGATGCCGCCGCGGCGGCACTCGTCGGTGTGGCGCAGCATTGCCTCGGGATCATTGTGCGCCACGACGACCAGCCCCGGCGTGCCGCATCGTTCGGCCACCGGGGCCAGTGAGATCTCCCTGGCCTCGGCCATCGCCCCGGCGTAGAACGTGGCGATCTGGTTCTGCTCGGCGTCGGTCGTGCACACGAAACGGGCGGTGTGCCGGCTCTCACTGATCCGCACCGAGTCCGTGTCGACGCCGTGCCCGCGCAGCCAGACGCCGTAATCGGCGAAGTCCTTGCCGGCCGCACCGGCGAGGACGGGGGTGAGCCCGAGCGCGGCCAGGCCGAAGGCAATGTTTGCGGCCACGCCCCCGCGCCTGACGTGCAGGGTGTCGACCAGGAACGACAGGGAGACCCGGTCGAGCCGGTCGGCGATCAGCTGGTCGGTGAACTTCCCAGGAAAGACCATGAGATGGTCCGTGGCGATGGAGCCGGTCACCACGATGCTCGGCACGTCGGCGTTCTCCTTCGGATGCGGCGGGAATGACGGGCGAGATCGGGCGCAGCAGATCGAGGTCGCGAATGATCGCGGCCGGGCGCAGGTCGAAGACCTCGGTGACGGCCTTCTCGATGGCTGTGGTCGGCACCACGGCGGTGCCGAAGGTCTCGATGAACAGGCCCGTCGGCTCGGGCAGCCGATCGCGTACGCGACTTGGACCTCGCAGCGCGAGGCGAGACCGGCCGCGACGACGTTCTTCGCGACCCAGCGCATCGCGTACGCCGCCGAGCCTTCGACCTTGGACGGGTCCTTGCCGGAGAAAGCGAGCCGCTGCCGTGGCGGGCCATCCCGCCGTACGTATCGATGATGATCTCGCGGCCGGTCAGGCCCGCGTCGCCCATCGGACCGCCGATCTCGAACTGCCCAGTCGGGTTGACCAGCGGGCGGTAGCCCTCGGTCTCCAGCTTGATGCCGTCCTCGGCCGGCTCGGCCAGCACCTGCGGCCACGTGGTCGTCAGCTCTTCACGGGCGTACCGATGTTCGCGGGCGTACCGAACCACCGGCGCAGCGTGTCCGGCAGCTGCTCGGTGCCCAGCGAAGTCCACACAACATGGCCGTCGGGCCGTACGAGGACGGCGCCCGCCCCGGCGAAGGCGGCGTCGGACTCCGGCGTGGCGGTCACCGTCGCCACCCGGTCCTTCCAGCCCGCCGCCGCGTCCCGCAGGGCGGCGTCATCGGCCAGGTCGAGCAGCACTCCCTGCGCGGCGTGCAGCAGCTCCGTCGTGCTGGTCGCAGCGGCCACGCCGCGCAGTACGTGGTGACCGATCCGCCGGCCGAGCAGCGCATGGCTGCCGTCACCGACCTCGTAGCGGATGTCGATGTGGCTCACGGCGCCCGCGAGATGCCGCTTGACGTCGTCGTAGGCGATGAGTTCGGCGAACAGCGCGCGCAGCGGGTCCGCCTCGGGGCCGCCGAGGAACACCATGCCCTGAGCCCGGGTGTTCATCAGCAGCCGCGCACCCACCGGGTGGCGCTCGGTGTGGTAGGTGTCCAGGAGGCTGGCCGGCGCCCAGCCCTGCACCACGGCGGCCAGCTTCCAGCCCAGGTTGACCGCGTCCTGCACGCCGGTGCTCAGGCCCTGCCCGCCAGCCGGCAGGTGGATGTGAGCTGCGTCGCCGGCGAGCAGGACCCGGCCCCGGCGGTACTCGGTGACCTGACGGGTAGCGTCGGTGAACGAGCTGACCCAGTCCGCGCTGCCGCCGTGGATGTCCTCACCGGTCAGCCGCTGCCAGGCGTCGGCGACCTCACTGAAGCTCGGTGTCTCGCTGCGGCCGGGCGGCGGGGTGCCGTGCTCGCACACGATGACGCGGTCAACTCCCTCGGCCAGCGGGGCGGCCATCACCATGCCCCCGGGTAGCTGCTCCCCGAGGAACCTCGGCTTCAGGTCGCAGCCGACGACGTCGGCGAGGTACATCCCACGCGTCGCGTCCGTGCCGGGGAAGTCGAAGCCGGCGGCCTTGCGTACCGGGCTGTGGCCTCCGTCGCAGCCGACGAGGTACGGCGCCCTCAACTGCCGTACGCCCTCCGGCGTATCGACGGTGATCGTCACGCTCTCCTGGTCGTGGCCGGCCTCCAGGAACTCCCACCCGCGCCGGATCTCGGCGCCGAGCGAGAGCGCCCACCGTTCGAGCACGGCCTCCGTCTGGGACTGCGGTATGCCGCGGGCCCCGAAGTGGGCCCCCTTCAGGACCGTGTAGTCGAACTGGATGCCGCCGAAGTGGCCCATCGGACTGGTCTCGAGACCGCCGAACGCCGGCACGAGGCCCCGCTGGTCGAACACCTCCATGGCCCGTGCGGTGAAG
This sequence comes from Streptomyces sp. NPDC002870, assembly GCF_042888505.1. Taxonomy (NCBI): domain Bacteria; kingdom Bacillati; phylum Actinomycetota; class Actinomycetes; order Kitasatosporales; family Streptomycetaceae; genus Streptomyces; species Streptomyces sp. NPDC002870. The sequence goes on along the minus strand of NZ_JBIAPW010000043.1, from coordinate 7,235 downwards.
CCGAGGCCGCGCGACTGCCCGGTGGGCTGGGCAAGGCGCTCTGTCACGATCACCTGCGCCCCACCGAGGCGCAGCTCACCGGCGAGCATCAGCCCAGTCGGGCCGGCGCCCACGATGATGACGTCCGCGTCGAACATATCCGTCTCCATGACTGTCCTCATTCTGTTCCGACGTGAGTTCTGTCCAGTTCGAGCGGCTGCCCGGGTGCCCTGTGCGGCCCCGGCACCGCGGGGGACTCATAGCCCAGCTCTTCGCGGATCCTGGGTCGCACTCCTACGGCGTCTGTGTGGAGGGTGCGCCGAACCAGCGGCGCAGCGCGTCCCGGAGCTCCCCCTCCCCGGAACCGGCGCACACGATATGCCCGTCCGGGCGTACGAGAATGGCGTCGACCCCGTGCAAAGGCCCCCCAAGGACGGGCTCCGCGACCACCGTGTCGACCCGCCCCGGCCACGGCCCGGCAATGGTGCGCAGCCGGGCACCGCCGGCGGAGCCGATGAGACCGAGCAGCACCCCGCGGCCGGCGCGCAAGAGCGACGTCGTGGTGCACTGCCGTTGGCCGACTGCCAGGTTCGCGTGCGGCAGCCGGACGCCCAGTAGGGGGTGGCTGCCGCCGCCGACGTCGTACCGGATGTCGAGCCCGGAAATCATCCCGGCCAGGTGTTCGCGGACCTGGCTACGGGCGATGAGCTCCGCGAGCACTCCGCGTACCGGCTCCACTTCCGCTCCGCCGAGCAGCAGTGTCGCCTGGGTGCTGATGTTGGCGAGCACCCTGTTTCCCACTTCGTGCCGTTCGCTGTGGTAGCTGTCGAGCAGGCTCGCCGGGGCTGTGCCCGCCACCTCGGCCGCTAGCTTCCAGCCGAGGTTGACCGCGTCCTGCAGCCCGAGGTTCAGCGCCTGGCCGCCGATGGGCATCTGCTGGTGCGCGGCGTCCCCGGCGAACAGCACCCGCCCCACTCGGTAGTGCGCGAGCTGGCGGTTGGCATCGCCGAACGCGTTCACCCACAGCGGTGTGCCGTGGCTGATGTCCTCGCCGGTGACACGCTTCCAGACGTCGGCGACCTCGGCGAACTCGGGCTCCGCGGTGCGGGGCCGGGCCGCGCTGCCGAATGCGTGCACCATCACCCGCGTGACTCCATCGCCGCGCCGGGCGGCGATGGCCAGTCCCCGCTCGAGGCGCTCGAAGCGCCGGCCGGGGATGTCGATGCCCGCGACATCGGCCCGCAGCAGTTCCCGCTGTGCGTCCTGGCCGGGAAAGCGTGCTTCAGTCAGCCGGCGCAGGGCGCTGTCCTGGCCGTCGCATCCCACCACGTACCGGCTGCGGATGCGCACCGGTCCCGCCGGGCCGGCCGCCTGGGTCAGGACCTGGTCCCCGGCCATGGTCACCCCGCGCAGCTCATGATCGCGCCGCAGGTCGGTCCCAAGTGAGCGGGTCCAGCCCTCCAGCAGTTCCTCGGTGCGCGTCTGCGGCACCTTCCACTGCCCTGGATAGGGGCTGGGCAGGGTGAGATCGAGGGGGATGCCGCCGAAGTGCCCGCGGGGCTCGTTCGGCGGAGTGCCGAGGGCCGCGAGCAGCCCCCGGCCGTCGAGGATCTCCATGGTGCGGGCGTGCAGCGTCGATGCCCTCGACTCCGTTGTCGGGGCGCCACGCCGCTCCAGTACGACCACCTTCACGCCACCGAGCCGCAGTTCGCCCGCGAGCATCAGCCCGACGGGCCCCGCGCCGACGACCACGACCTGGGTGTCCAGGCTGTCCGCGGCCATGGTCAGCGCTTGTTCTCGGCGTAGCTCTTGGAGTGGCCCAAGGTGGCGCGGCTGTTGGTGCTCAGCGCGGTCTGGACGTACTCCTTGGCGTCGGCCAGGGTCGCCTCGGCGCCGAGGATCCTCGCAATGTTTCCGGTGTTGATGACGACGGTGTGCTGGGAGGTGGCCGCGACCGAGTTCTCGGCGTCCCCGGTCTCCTCGAAGGTCCAGTACCCGGTGTGCATCGTCATCAGCGCCGGCAGTGTGACCTGCTTGTAGGCGATCTTGTGATGCGGAAAGGTCACGCGGTACGACTTCGTCGTGTGCGTCGAGCCGTCTTTGGCGCGGGTGTCCATCTCCAGGGTCTGCAGGCCCGGGGTGTCCTCTTCGAGCCGGACGCTGGCCACGTGCGGCAACCGCTCCCGCCACAGGTGCGCCTCGTTTATAAAGTCGTAGACGTCCTTGGCCGAACCCTCGATCCGCACCGTGTCCTCGAAGGAGAAGGTCAACTCCTCGGACGCGTGCGCGAACTCCACATTCGTCTTCAGTGCCGCCAGCTCGGAGCGTGAATTGCGGTCGACGGCCTCGTCGATCCACGCCAGGCCCTCGGGGTCGTCGTCGACGGCCCGGTAGTCGTGCAGCAGCCGGATCCTCGACTCGGTGTCCGAGAGCGGTTCGATCACCCAGGTTCCGCCCATCGAGGCGACGGGCGGGGTCGAGACCTCCTGGCGGAAGTCGATCCGCAGGGCCTGCGGATCGAGGACGCGGCGTGAGGTCCAGTTCTTGGCCTCGCCGTTGGCGGTGGCCCAGATCCGTATCCGCTCCTCGTTCTCACCCAACTCGACATGGTCGACGTAAATGGTGGGCGGAAAGATCCGCGGCCAGTTCTCCACGTCGGCGATCAGCCGGTAGACGGCGCCGGCGGGGGCCGAGACCGTGATCTCGTGCTCCACCTCGCGCAAACCGTTCTGCGCCATGCTCTTCCTCCTGCTCCAGTACACGCTCGGTATGTGTGGCTCGGTATGTCGTACTCGGTGAGCGGCCGCGGATCCGGCAGGCTCAGAAATTCCCCAGGCCGCCGCAGACGTTCAGGGCCTGCGCAGTGATGGAGGCGGCGGTGTCCGACGCGAGATAGCCGGCAAGCCCGGCGACCTCCTCCGGCGTCGAGTAGCGGCCGAGCGGGATCTTCGCCTGGAACTTGTCGAGGATCGCCTCCTCGGTGGTGTCGTACGCCGACGCGTAGCCGGCGCGCACCCGCTGCGCCATGGGGGTCTCGACGTAGCCCGGGCAGACCGCGTTGACGGTGATCCCGGTCGGCGCGAGCTCATTGCCGAGCGCCTTGGTGAAGCCGATCACGCCGTGCTTGGACGCCGAGTAGGGGGCGCCGAGCACCACACCCTGCTTCCCCGCCGTGGAGGCGATGTTGATGATGCGGCCCCAGCTCTTGCTGCGCAGGCCGCCCGTGTTCAGGACCTCCCGGGTCAGCCGGAAGACGCTGTGGAGGTTGGTGTCGATGACGTCGTGCCACAGCTCGTCGTCGATGTCGGCGGTGACGCCGCCACCGCTGCGGCCGGCGTTGTTGACGAGGATGTCGACGGAACCGAAACGATCGACGGCTCCCTGCACGAAGGTGGCCACGGCTTCGTTGGAGCGGACGTCGACGGCGGTGCCGTCGACGTCGAGGCCCCCCTCACGCAGCTGCTTGACGATCGAGGCCACGTTCTCGGAGTTGCGCGCGCCGATGAACACCTGATGGCCCTGAGTGGCCAGAAGCCTGGCTATGGCGAGGCCGATTCCACTGGTGGCGCCGGTGACGAGGGCGACCCGCTTGTCCTGCTGCGGCATGCTTCCTTCTCCTGGTGATGTAGGGGCCTGTTGATGTGCGCGACCTGGAGCGAGTGGCGGTTGCCGCCGGGTGGCGCAACGCGCGTGCTCAGGCGGCAGAAACGGTCAGATGCTGGTTGACGGCGTCGATGAGGGCGCGCGGTGTGACCGCGTCGGTCAGGACCGAGTCGTCGAGGGTGATGCCGTACTCACGCTCGATCCGGCTGCCGGTCTCCAGCAGAGCGAGCGACTCGTAGCCGAGCTCCTCGAACTCCTTGTCGTAGATGTCGCCGTCCAGGTCCACGCCGTCGGCGGCGCCGGCGCCTTCGAGGAGGATCCGCTTGAGGTTGTCGAGGGTGAAGCTGTCGCTGGCCACGTGGGCTCCTTCATGATCGGTATGAAGTACAGAGAGTGGTGTGCCCGGCGGGTCAGGGCATGTGCGGTCCCGGCCCGCGGGCTCTGATCCGGGGCGGCGCGCCCAGGTCCTGTCCGGCCGGATCAACCGGACGCGACCGGGTCCTTGGCCCGCACGACCATGGCGGAGTTGAAGCCACCGTGGCCGCGGGCCAGGACCAGCGCGGTACGCACCTCGGTGGTACGCGGCTGGGCCGTCACCAGGTCGATGTCGTACTCGGATGCCTGCTGCACATGCACGGTGGGCGGAATGAGGCCCTCCTCCATGGCGAGGAACGCGGCCGCGAGATCGAGCGGGGCGGCACCCGAGTACAGCCGGCCGGTCATCGTCTTGGGCGCGGTGACCGGTACCCCCTTCGGCCCGAAAACCGCGGTGATGGCTTCGGCCTCGATACGGTCGAGCGCCGGGATGGCCGCGGCGTCGGCGAAGACCACGTCGACATCGCCGGGAGCGGCATCCGCGTCTGCCAGGGCCAGCTCGATCGCCTTGCGCAGTCCGGGCTCACGTGCGCTGCCCGGCTTGGGGTCGAAGGTCGCTCCGTAGCCGGAGATCTCGCCGTAGACCTTGGCACCACGGCTGCGCGCGGCCGATGCGTCCTCCAGGATCAGAATCGCGCCGCCCTCGCCGGGTACGTGCCCACGTGCCTCGGAGTCGAACGGCAGGTAGGCGCGAGTCACTTCGTCGCTGGTGCTCAGCCGCTTGCCGGCCAGCTGAGCGACCCAGCCCCAGGGACATATGGAGGCGTCGACCGCGCCGGAGACGATAAGCCGTGTCCCCTTGCGTATCTGCCTGCGGGCCTGCGCCACCGCGTCCAGGCCGCCGGCCTGGTCACTGACGACCACGCCGCTGGGCCCCTTCATGCCGTTGCGGATGGAGATCTGGCCGCTGTTGACCGCGTAGAACCAGGCGAACGACTGATAGGCGCTGACGAACTGGCTGCCCTGGCTCCACAGCTTCTCCAGCTCGCCCTGACCGAACTCGAATCCGCCGGAGGAACTCGCGGTGATGACGCCCATGTCGAACTCGGGCAGCTCTTTGGGCGTCACGCCCGCCTCGGCGAGCGCCCAGTCCGCGGCGACCAGCGCGAGCCTGGTCATCCGGTCGGTCTGCGGCAGCAGCCGGCTCGGCAGATGGCTCTCTGCCACGAAGCCGGTGACCTGCCCGGCCAGTTTGGCGGGGTACTGCGCCGGATCGAAGCGGGTGATCCGGCCGATGCCGCCCTTGCCGCTGCGGGTCGCCGCCCAGTATTCCTCCGTGCCGAGGCCGTTGGGCGCGACGATACCCAGGCCCGTCACTACCACGGACATGGTCATGCCACGATCCTCTCGGGCCGGGCCAGCACCATCGCGCTCTGGAATCCACCGAAGCCGCTGCCGACCGAGAGGACCGCATCGGTGAGCTGGTCGCGGGCGGTCAGTGGCACATAGTCGAGATCGCACTCCGGGTCCTGGTTGTGCAAATTGGCCGTGGGAGGGACCGCGTTGTGTTCCATGGCAAGTGCGGAGGCCGCGATCTCGATGGAGCCGATCGCCCCCAGTGAGTGCCCGACCATGGACTTGATGGAGCTCACAGGCGTGCGATAGGCGTGCTGTCCCAGACTCCGCTTGAACGCCGCCGTCTCGTGCCGGTCGTTCTGCTTGGTGCCGGAGCCGTGGGCGTTGATGTAGTCAATCTCCTCGGGGTTCATCCGCGCTTCGTCGAGCGCGACCCGGATCGCCTCCGCCATTTCGCGGCCGTCCGGCCGCAGCCCGGTCATGTGGTAGGCGTTGCTGCGCGTGGCATAGCCCGCGATCTCCGCGTAGATGTGCGCACCGCGACGCCGCGCGCTCACCAGTTCCTCCAGTACGAAGACGGCGGAGCCCTCGCCGAGCACGAAGCCGTTGCGGGTGGCGTCGAACGGCCGTGAGGCGCGCTCCGGCTCGTCGTAGCGGGGCGTGGTCGCCTTGATTGCGTCGAAGCACGCCATCGTGATCGGCGAGATCGGGGCGTCGGTGGAGCCTGCGATCATGACGTCGGCGGAACCTTCGCGGATCAGCTCGACGGCATGGCCCACGGAGTCGATGCCCGAGGTGCAGCCTGTGGAGACCACGGTGCTCGGTCCCTCGGCACCCACGGCCCAGGCCACTTCGGCCGCGAACGAGCTGGGCACCAGGAAGTCGTACAGGTGCGGAACAGCGTAGGTGTGGTCGACCAGAGTCAGCTGACCGCCGTCACTGACGGTCCGGTACTCCTCGTCGAGCCCCATCGTGGCCCCCACCGCACTGCCGATGGTGACGCCGAGGCGGTACGGGTCGAGCGCATCGAGCTCGATACCGCTGTTGGCGACCGCCCCACGCGCCGCGACCACGGCGAACTGCGCGGCCCGGTCCATCCGCCTGACCTCCTGTGGGCTCAGGCCATGTATCTCGGGGTAGAAGTCGATCTCCGCGGCCACCCGGGAACGGAAGGGTGAGGGATCGAAGAAGGTGATGCCGCGCGTGGCGGTCCTTCCGTCACTCAGCAGGCTCCAGAATTCCTTGGTGCCGACCCCACCGGGAGCCAGGACCTCGATGCCGGTGATGACAACGCGTCGGCCGGTCACTCGGACGCCTCCCAGTTGTAGAAGCGCGTGGCCATCGCGTCCGCCGGCGAGCGCCACGTCTTGGGGTCGTACGCCTCGATGAACGGCTTGAGGTCGTCGCTGATACTGACGAAACGCGGGTCGGTTTTCGCCGTCTCTATCCGCTCACTGCCATTGTCCGATTCGAAGTCCTGAAGATGGAAATACAGGCCCCGGTACAAAAACAGCTGACGGCGGCGCGTCCCCATGAGATGAGGCATCTCAGTGGCGTCGAAGTCACCGAACAGTTTGGCGACATCGAGGCTCGCACCGCGGTCCATTCGAGCCACAATCAACGTGCTGTGCATGGGATCCAACTCCTCCACGACCGGTAATCCGACAACTAGACTCTTCGCTCCGGCCATTTTTTTCGATACGCATTAGGTCAGGGCTTTGTCAGAACCTGTCAGACCTCTGCGAGGTGCATTACAGGCAGGATTGCAGACAGATTTCGTCCGAAAGTGCAAGGGAAGAGTGCAGGTCAGAAGTCACATGTGCAGGCCGAATAAACCGACCGCGCCTGTGCGCACTCGGTGAGAAAAGGGCTTCGCGGGAAGAAGTCTCAGTCCTTGATCTCGCAGATCATCGCGCCGGACGAGATGGACGCGCCGACCTCGGCCGACAGGCCCTTGATGGTGCCGGAGCGGTGCGCGTTGA
>NZ_JBIAPW010000042.1:48864-76815 GCF_042888505.1 Streptomyces sp. NPDC002870 | reverse complement strand
GAACGCGCCAAGGCGATACGACGTCCGCCGGACGACCACACACCGATTTTCACGCACACAGGGTGTCGCCGTCAGGCGACCGGATTACTGACCCCTCCCCTCCCTCCCCTCCCGCCTCCCCGCTCAACGCTCACCTTTCCGTGCAAGGAGTCCGCACCCCATGACGTCCACGGTGCCCACCGCTGTCCAGCACACCGACGCACAGCCGCCGATCACCATGTTCGGTCCGGACTTCCCGTACGCGTACGACGACTTCCTCGCCCACCCGGCCGGCCTCGGCCAGATACCGGCGACCGAGCACGGCACCGAGGTCGCGGTGATCGGCGGCGGTCTCTCCGGACTGGTCGCCGCGTACGAGCTGATGAAGATGGGCCTCAAGCCGGTCGTCTACGAGGCGGACCGGATCGGTGGCCGGCTGCGCACCGTCGGCTTCGACGGCTGCGATCCCGAGCTGTCCGCCGAGATGGGCGCCATGCGCTTCCCGCCCTCCTCCACCGCGCTGCAGCACTACATCGACCTGGTGGGCCTGACCACGCAGCCCTTCCCCAACCCCCTTGCGCCCGGCACCCCGTCGACCGTCGTCGACCTCAAGGGCGAGTCGCACTACGCCGAGACCATCGACGATCTGCCGCAGGTCTACCGCGATGTGATGGACGCCTGGAACGCCTGTCTGGAGGAGGGCGCCGACTTCTCCGACATGAACCGCGCCATGCGCGAGCGCGATGTGCCGCGCATCCGCGAGATCTGGGCGAAGCTGGTGGAGAAGCTCGACAACCAGACCTTCTACGGTTTCCTCTGCGAGTCCGAGGCCTTCAAGTCGTTCCGGCACCGCGAGATCTTCGGCCAGGTCGGCTTCGGCACGGGCGGCTGGGACACCGACTTCCCCAACTCCATCCTGGAGATCCTGCGCGTCGTCTACTCCGAGGCCGACGACCACCACCGTGGCATCGTCGAGGGCAGCCAGCAGCTGCCGCTGCGGCTCTGGGAGCGCGAGCCCGAGAAGATCGTGCACTGGGCGCAGGGCACGTCCCTGAGGTCCCTGCACGAGGGGGACCCACGCCCGGCCGTGACCCGGCTGCACCGCACCGCGGGCAACCGCTTCACCGTGACCGACGCCTCCGGCGACATCCGTACGTACCAGGCCGCCATCTTCACCGCGCAGTCCTGGATGCTGCTGTCCAAGATCGCCTGCGACGACTCGCTCTTCCCCATCGACCACTGGACGGCGATGGAGCGGACGCACTACATGGAGTCGTCCAAGCTCTTCGTTCCGGTCGACCGGCCTTTCTGGCTCGACAAGGCCGTCGACGACAGGGGGAATCCGACCGGCCGCGACGTCATGTCGATGACGCTCACCGACCGGATGACCCGCGGTACCTATCTGCTGGACCACGGGCCTGACAAGCCCGCCGTCATCTGCCTCTCGTACACCTGGTGCGACGACAGCCTCAAGTGGCTGCCGCTGTCCGCGAACGAGCGGATGGAGGTCATGCTCAAGTCGCTCGGCGAGATCTACCCGAAGGTCGACATCCGCAGCCACATCATCGGCAACCCGGTGACCGTGTCCTGGGAGAACGAGCCGTACTTCATGGGCGCGTTCAAGGCGAACCTGCCCGGCCACTACCGCTACCAGCGGCGGCTGTTCACCCACTTCATGCAGGACCGGCTGCCCGAGGACAAGCGCGGCATCTTCCTGGCGGGCGACGACATCTCGTGGACGGCGGGCTGGGCCGAGGGCGCCGTGCAGACCGCGCTGAACGCGGTGTGGGGCGTGATGACCCACTTCGGCGGTACGACCGACGCGAGCAACCCGGGCCCGGGCGACCTCTACGACGAGATCGCTCCGGTCGAGCTGCCGGAGGACTGAGTCCGGCACTGAGCTTCCGTCCGGGGCACGGCCGCGATCCGGCCGGCCCCGGACGGTCATCAACGATCGCGCCTCACGGCCAGGGCGTGAGCAGACAGCGCCCGACGAGTCCGACCGCGGTGTCCAGCCGCTCGGTGAACTCCTCGGCCAGGCCAGGGAGTTCCCGTACGCCCCACAGCATCCGCGCCGCCGACCACGCGCCGTCGCGGGCCCGGTCCAGGCTCCACGAGCCGAGCAGATGCGTGAGCGGATCGGCGATCTCCAGCAGATCGGGGCCGGGCATCAGATCCTCGCGGATGCGCTCCTCCAACAGGGTGAGGATGTCGCCCACCCGGTCGAACTCGCCCTCCAGATCGGCCGGTTCGCATCCGAGGGCATGACAGGTGTCCACCACCGCGAGCGCCAGATCGTGCCCGATGTGCGCATTGATGCCGGCGAGGGCGAACTGCAGCGGTCGTACGCCGGGATGGCGCCGGTACTGGAACAGCGGCCGCCAGCAGGCCGGCGGGCGACGGCCCGCCGCCGCGGCGTCCACGGCGGTCAGATATCGCCGGGCGAAAAGTACGTCCAGCGTGACTGCGGCGCGCCGGTCGGGGAACTCGCCGCCGTCGATGCGCTGGTCGATCTCCTCCGTCACGACCAGATAGACGCGGTTGAAGACGGCCACCCCGTCCGTGTCCGGCCAGCTGGAGCGGAAGGAGTGCATCCGCTCCACCACGGTGTCGACCGGGACCTGTTCGGTGTGCGCCATGGAGGCAGGGTCCCAGCCGCCGGCCCCACCACGCGGTGCCGGGCCGGGGCTTCCCCAGAACGGGGGACCCGCGAACGGGTGTCGTGATCGGGCTCGTACGTCGAGGTGCCCGAGTCCAGCAGTCGCCGCGCTCGCGCTCGCCAGGGCGTAGGGGGTGGGGGCACCTCCCATGCCCGAAGGGCTATGGGGGAGGTCTGGGGCAGAGCCCCGGTTACGGGAAGGTCGCCTCTGCCCGGGCTCAGAGCCGCGGCTCCGCAACCGCGTCCGCGGCGCCGGACTTCGCGCTCTCCCGTCCCGCCGACCGCAGCACCCCCGCCCCCAGCACCAGGCCGAACGCGAGCGCCGTCACCAGGCCGAAGGAGACCACCAGGCTCGTCGCGTCGGCGACCGCGCCGATCGCCGACGGGGCGATCAGTCCCGAGGTGTACGTGATGGTCGCGACGCCCGCGATCGCCTGGCTGGGGTTGGGGCCGCTGCGTCCCGCCGCCGCGAAGGCCAGCGGTACGACGACGGCGACACCGAGCCCGATGAAGGCGAAGCCGACCATCGCCACGGCCGGATGCGGCGCCACGACCACCAGCAGCCCGCCCGCGGTGGCCAGCACACCGCCCACCCGTACCGTACGTACCGCTCCGAAGCGGTCCACGATCCGGTCGCCCGCGAACCGCGCCACCGCCATCGTCAGCGCGAAAGCCGTGGTCGACGCCGCCGCGAGACCGGCCGACGTGTCCATCACGTCCCGCAGATACACCGCCGACCAGTCCAGGCTCGCGCCCTCCGCGAACACCGCGCAGAACCCGATCGCCCCGATGACCAGCGCCGACCTGGGCGGCAGCGCGAACCTCGGCGGCGGCGCATCGTCGGGCGTGCTGCACAGGTCCAGTACGCCCTGACACGCGATCAGCCCGAGCGCGGTCAGCGTCGTGGCCGCGAGCGCGTGGTGCAGCCGTGCGTCGCTGCCCAGGTGCGCGGCCAGCGTGCCGCCCGCCGAGCCGATCAGCGCGCCGGCGCTCCACATGCCGTGCAGCCCGGACATGATCGAGCGGTCCATGCGGTTCTCGATCTCGACGCCCAGGGCGTTCATCGCGACGTCCGACATCCCCGCCGAGGCCCCGAACATGAAGAGCGCCGCGCACAGGGTGAGGAGATTCGGGGCGAAGGACGGCAGGATCAGCGAGAGGGTCCACAGGGCGAGCAGCCCGCGCAGGGCGTTTCGCGCGCCGAAGCGGTGGCTGACCGCCCCGGCCAGCGGCATCGCCACGGATGCGCCGAGCGCGGGGAAGGCGAGCGCCAGACCGAGCTGGCCGGCGCTGACGGCCGCATGGTCCTGGATCCAGGGGATACGGGTGGCGAAGCTGCCGGTGACCGCGCCGTGCACACAGAAGACCGCGGCGACGGCGTACCGCGCCCGCTTCAACCGCCCTTGCCCGAGGACCACTTCGTTCACCATGCCGATGCCCCTCCCGCCGATGTCGGGCGTAAACTATCAGGAACCCTGCCTGATAAATAGTGGCGCCATCGATCTGGAAGGATTCCGGCATGCCTGCATCCCCGAGCACCGCCCGGGCCATCAATGACCGACTCGCGCTTCAACTGCTTCAGCAGGAAGGCCCCTTGACGGCAGGGCAGCTGAAGACCATGACCGGGCTCTCCCGTCCCACCGTCGCCGACCTGGTGGAGCGGCTCCAGGGATCCGGCCTGATCCAGATCGTCGGCGAGGCGGGCGCGCTGCGCCGCGGCCCCAATGCCCGGGTGTACGGGATCGTCGCCGACCGTGCGCACCTCGCCGCCCTCGACGTGCGTACCCAGAGCGTCACCGTCGTCGTCGCCGATCTGCTCGGCGTCACCCTCGCCGAGGCCTCGCTTCCCATCGACGGCGACACCGGCACCGAACCCGCGGTGGAGCAGGCGGCCGCGCTGCTGGAGCGTACGGCCCGGGAAGCGGGCGCGGCCCGGCTGCACAGCGTCGGCATCGGCGCGCCAGGCCTGATCGACCCGGTCAGCGGCGAACTGCGCGACACCACCGGCCTGCCCGCCTGGCACCGCAGCCTCGTCGCCGCCCTCCAGGATCGGCTGCCGGCCCGGGTCATCGTCGAGAACGAGACCAATCTGGCGGCCGTCGCGGAAAAGCGCCTCGGCGCGGCCGCCGACCGCGACACATTCGTCTTCCTGTGGCTCGGCCACGGCGTGGGCGCCGCCCTCTTCCTGGACGGCAGGCTCCGCCGGGGCGCCTCGGGCGGCGCCGGAGAGATCGGATTCCTGCCGGTGCCGGGCACGAAGGGCATTCCGTCCGCGGCCGACTGCGAAGGCGGCTTCCACTCGCTCGCCGGATCCGCCGCGATCTGCGCGCTCGCCGCCCGGCACGGCATCGAGGCGGACCGGCCCCAGGAGCCCGCTGCCGCGGCGCTCGTGCGCGAGGCCGTGGCGACAGGGCACGGCGGCTTCCTCGACGACCTCGCCCACCGGCTCTCCCTCGGCGTGGCCGCGGTCGCCGCCGTGCTGGACCCGGGCTGTGTGGTCCTCGGCGGTGAGGTCGGCCACGCGGGCGGCGCGGAGCTGTCCGCCAGGGTCGAGTCCCGGCTGGCCGCGCTGTCCCCGCTGCGTACGGAGGTACGCGCCGGAAAGCTGGGCGGCGCCGCGGTTCTGAGCGGCGCCCTGATCACCGCGCGCGAGGCGGCGCAGGACGAACTCTTCGCCCGCTGAAGGGCGTCGAACGCCGACCGCGGAAGGCTGAACGCCGGGCCGGTCAGCCCAGCCGCCGCGCCAGGAACTCCTCAAAGGTGACCTTCCCGACGGCCCGTTCCGGCGTCAGCTGCGCACCGCTGCGGTAGCCCGCGTACGCCTTCCCGGCCAGCCGCATCGGCACGATCGGGCGGCGCCGCCCGGTGGCGTGCAGGTACGCGCGTGCGAGATCCGCCAGCGGGCGGATCTGGGGGCCGCCCATGTCGTCCACCCGTCCCGCGGGCGCGCCGACGGCCAACTCGGCCAGCCGGTCGGCGACTTCACCCGTGTCGATCGGCTGCACGCTCACCCCCGAGGGCAGTGGCAGCACCGGCAGTCGTGCCTCGGCCGCCAGCAGGCGCAGCACCAGATCGTGGAACTGGGTCGTCCGCAGCACCGTCCAGCCCTGACCCGACGCCCCGGCCTCCTCGATCATGCGCTCGACCTTGTGCTTCACGCCGTAGTAGGCGAGCGGCAGCCGGTCCACGCCGACGATGGAGATATAGACCAGATGGGGCACAGAGGCCCTGCGCGCGGCCGCGAGCAGATGTGCGGCCGCCCGGTCGTCACCGCCGCGCGGAGAGGACGCGCAGTGGACGATCGCATCGACGCCCTCGACCGCCGCGTCCAGCCCAGAGCCGACCCGCAGGTCGACGGTGTACGGCTGGGCATGGCGGCTGAGCACCCGCACCTCGTGTCCGCGCTCGCGCAGCCGGTCGCTCACCAGTCGGCCCAGCGTTCCCGTACCGCCCGTCACCAGGATCGAGGTCATGGCACCAGCGTGCCAGAGACGTGCGAAGCCCGACGGCGGCAAGGGCCGGTCTCCGCCGCCGGGCGGTCCACACCCCACGCTCGGCGGAGGTGCCGCAGACACTAAAAGGACTAGACCAAAGCGTCAAGAGGTCTGATCGAGAAAGCCCGCAGGCGCTTGTGGCCCGTGTGGTGAGTGAGGCTGGGAGCGGAGCCTGTGAGCCAGCCCACAGCCGTTCACTCGCATGGCCCACGAGCAGGCGTGGCAGACTTGCCCTGTATCAGCAGCAGCGCACTCCGGGGTCGGTGTAATTCCGAACCGGCGGTTACAGTCCGCGACCCGTCCGCATCCAGCGGCCGGTTGACCAGGTGAAATTCCTGGACCGACGGTGAAAGTCCGGATGGGAGGCAGTGCGCGGCGGGCGGCCCTTTGCGGCACGCCGGCCGTAGTGGCTGGTCGCCGTCCGCCGGCGATCGGTGTGCTCGGTCCCGGCGTCCACGTGAATCGTTGTCCCGCTTTCTGTCGTCATCGACAGGCCCCGGAGTCCGTGCCAGAAAAGGCAGGAGGACCCGGTGGCCACCGCAGCCGACGAAGACGCCATGCGCCGAGCGATCCTGCTCGCCGCCCGCGGACTCGGCTCCACCAGCCCCAACCCGGTCGTCGGGTGCGTCATCCTCGATGCCTCCGGACAGCCCGCCGGCGTCGGCTACCACCAGCGTGCCGGCGGTCCGCACGCCGAGATCCACGCCCTGCGCGACGCCGGTGACCGAGCCGGCGGCGGCACCGCGTACATCACCCTCGAACCCTGCAACCACACCGGCCGCACCGGCCCCTGCGCCCAGGCGCTGATCGAGGCCGGAATCAGCCGTGTCGTGTACGCGGTCGCCGACCCGACCCCGCAGGCCACAGGCGGCGCCGACACCCTGCGCGCGGCCGGGGTACAGGTCGAGCAGGGTCTGCTCGCCGACAAGGCCGAAGCGGGCAACATCGCCTGGCTCACCTCCGTACGTCTCGGCCGCCCCTACGTCCTGTGGAAGTACGCAGCCACCCTCGACGGCCGCATCGCCGCACGCGACCGCACCAGCCGCTGGATCACCTCGCCCGAGTCCCGCGCCGACGTCCACCGGCTGCGCGCCGAGGCCGACGCGGTGATCGTCGGCGCGGGCACGATGCGCGCCGACGACCCGCACCTCGCGGTACGCGGCATCGACGACGCCGTACAGCCGCTGCGGGTGGTCGTAGACACCGAAGGCACCGCCGTGCAGCCCGGCGCCCGCGTCCTCGACGACGCCGCGCCCACTCTCATCGCGGTCGCCGAGGACGCCGAGACCCGACTTCCCGATGTCGTACGGCTGCCGAGGGCGGGCCGCGGCCTCTCCGTACCGGCCCTGCTGGACGCCCTGCACCAGCGCGGCATCCGCTCCGTACTCCTCGAAGGCGGCCCCACTCTCGCCGGAGCCTTCGTCGCCGCGGGAGCAGTCGACAAGGTCGTCGGCTATCTCGCCCCCGTACTCCTCGGCGCAGGCCCCGCTGCCCTCGCCGACGCCGGAATCTCCACGATCGGCGAGGCGTTGCGGCTCGACGTGAGCGAGACCGTGCGCATCGGCCCCGATCTGCGTATCACCGCCGTCCCCGCCACAGCCCCGAAGGAGCGCTGAGTGTTCACCGGAATCGTTGAAGAGCTGGGCGAGGTCACCGCCGTCGAAAACCTCGGCGACGCCTCGCGCTTCCGACTGCGAGGCCCCCTCGTCACCGAAGGCGCAAAACACGGCGACTCCATCGCCGTCAACGGCGTCTGCCTCACGGTCGTCGACTTCGGGGACGGCGAGTTCACCGCAGACGTGATGGCCGAGACGCTGAACCGCTCCAGCCTCGGGGCGCTCGAGGAAGGCTCCCGCGTCAACCTGGAGCGGCCGATGGCCGTCGGTGACCGGCTCGGCGGGCACATCGTGCAGGGACATGTCGACAACGTCGGCACCGTCCTCGAGCGCAAGCCGTCGGAGAACTGGGAGATCGTGAAGGTCTCCCTCCCCGCCGACCTGACCCGCTACGTAGTCGAGAAGGGCTCGATCACCGTCGACGGGGTCAGCCTCACCGTGGTCGACGCCGGCCCCGACTACTTCACCATCAGCCTCATTCCCACCACCCTCGCCCTGACCACGCTGGGCATCAAGCAGCCCGGCGACCCGGTCAACCTCGAGGTCGACGTCATCGCCAAGTACGTCGAGCGGCTGCTCGGCGCGGACGCCGGGGAGCGCGCGAAGTGAGCGCGGTCGACTGGCTGGGCGGTGAGGCTTTCACGGCCTTCGGCCAGCACATCAAGTGGTCCGACATGATCGGCAACATCATCGGCCTGATCGCACTCGCGCTCGGCTGGCGGCGCTCGATATGGACCTGGCCCGCACAGTTCGCCTCCGGCGTCATCCTCCTCGTCGCGTTCGCCTCCGCGCATCTGAGTGGCAGCGCCGGCAAACAGATAGTGGTCATGGCCGTCGCTTCGTGGGGCTGGTTGCAGTGGACCCGCGGCAGGCAGCAGGCGCAGGACGGCTCGATCGCCGTCCGCTTCGCGACCTGGCGTGAGCGCGGCGCCCTCGCCGCCGGTGCGGCGGTCGGCACCCTGGCCGTCGGCGGACTGTTCACCCTCTACCCGTCGCTGTCCTGGGATCCGTGGCCCGACGCGTACATCTTCGTCGGCACTCTGGTCGCCATGTACGCACAGGCTCGGGGCATGGTCGAGTTCTGGTTCGCGTGGCTGCTCGTCGACCTCGTAGGCGTGCCGCTCAACTTCGCCAACGGCTTCGCCTTCTCCGGTTTCGTCTACGTCATTTACGGCGCGCTCGTCCTGTGGGGCATGCGCGACTGGTGGCTGCGCTCGCGAGCGAGCGCCCAGCCCTCTCTGGAAGGAGCAGCGGCATGAGTGCACTGCCCACCTGGTACTCCACCGACAACGTCGAGGACTTCTCCCTCGACCCGGTCGAGCAGGCCGTCCGTGACATCGCCGCGGGACGGCCCGTCGTGGTCGTCGACGACGAGGACCGTGAGAACGAGGGCGACCTCGTCATCGCCGCAGAGAAGGCCACGCCCGAGATCATCGCCTTCATGATGAGCGAGTGCCGAGGCCTGATCTGCGCTCCCATGGAGGGCGAGGAGCTGGAGCGGCTCGACCTGCCCCAGATGGTCGAGCGCAACACCGAGTCGATGCGCACGGCGTTCACCGTCTCCGTCGACGCGGGGCCCGCGTTCGGCGTCACCACCGGCATCTCCGCGGCCGACCGTGCCACCACCCTCCGGCTGCTGGCCGGCGGCGAGGCCGTGGCCTCCGACTTCGTACGCCCCGGGCATGTCTTCCCGCTGCGCGCCAAGCCCGGCGGGGTGCTGGTGCGCAACGGCCACACCGAGGCCGCCGTGGACCTCGCCCGGCTCGCGGGCCTGCGCCCGGCCGGCGCCATCGTCGAGATCGCGGGCGAGGACGGGGTGATGCTGCGGCTGCCCGAGCTGATCCCGTTCGCCCGCAAGCACGGCCTGACGATCATCTCCATCGAGGACCTGATCGCCTACCGCCGTACCTCAGAGCCGACCGTCAAGCGCGAGGCCGAGGTCAATCTGCCCACCTCCTTCGGGCAGTTCACCGCCTACGGCTACCGCTCCACCGTTGACGGCATCGAGCATGTCGCGCTGGTCCACGGCGAGATCGGCGACGGCGAGGACGTTCTCGTACGCGTCCACTCCGAGTGCCTCACCGGCGACGTCTTCCACTCGCTGCGCTGCGACTGCGGCCCCCAGCTGCAGGCCTCCATGCAGCACATCACGGAGGCCGGCCGCGGTGTCGTGGTCTATCTGCGCGGCCACGAGGGCCGTGGCATCGGCCTGGTGTCCAAGCTGCGCGCGTACGAACTGCAGGAGCGCGGCCGCGACACCCTCGACGCCAACCTGGAACTCGGCCTGCCCGCCGACGCCCGCGACTACGCGGCGGGCGCGCAGATCCTCGAGGACATCGGCGTACGCAGCCTGCGGCTGATGACCAACAACCCCGAGAAGATCAACGCGCTCGTCCGGCACGGCCTCACGGTCCACGGCCGCGAGCCGATGCCCGTCCAGGCGGGCGAGCACAATCTCCGGTATCTGCGCACCAAGCGGGACCGGATGGGACACGACCTGCCCGGGCTCGACCCCACCGGCGTGTCGGCCTGCGGCAACCAGTAAGCCAGAAAGCGGCAAGGGAGAAACATGAGCGGCAAGGGTGCACCCGAACTGTCCGTACGCAACTGCGGCGACCTGCGGGTGGCGGTGATCGCGGCCCAGTGGCACGAGAAGGTCATGGACGGCCTCGTCGACGGCGCCCTGCGCGCACTGCACGAGCTGGGCATCGACGAGCCGACGCTGCTGCGCGTCCCCGGCAGCTTCGAGCTGCCGGTGGTCGCCAAGGTGCTCGCGGGCCGCGGTTACGACGCGATCGTCGCGCTCGGCGTCGTCATCCGCGGCGGCACACCGCACTTCGAGTACGTGTGCCAGGGCGTCACCCAGGGCCTGACCCAGGTCTCCATCGACACGGGCGTCCCGATCGGCTTCGGCGTGCTGACCTGCGACACCGAGGAGCAGGCACTGGACCGGGCCGGTCTCGACGGATCCAACGAGGACAAGGGGCACGAGGCGGTCACCGCCGCGCTCGCCACCGCGGCCATCCTGCGTTCAGTATCTGAACCCTGGCGCTGAGGACAGGCCGCTTCCGCGTAGGCTGGGACCATCATGGCGAACAAAACCTTCGAAGAGCTCTTCGTCGAGCTGCAGCTCAAGGCGGAGAACGGCGATCCGGCCACCTCCCGCACCGCCGAACTGGTGGAAAAGGGCGTGCATGCCATCGGCAAGAAGGTCGTCGAGGAGGCCGCCGAGGTCTGGATGGCCGCCGAGTACGAGGGCAAGGAAGCCGCCGCCGAGGAGATCTCGCAGTTGCTGTACCACGTCCAGGTGATGATGGTCGCGCGCGGGATCTCCCTCGACGACGTCTACGCCCACCTCTGAGCACAGCACCCACTACGTACGTACGAACAAAGGAAGCCCGTCTCATGCTGCGCATCGCCGTCCCCAACAAGGGTTCACTGTCCGGGCCTGCGTCGGCGATGCTCCATGAGGCCGGCTACCAGCAGCGCAAGGAGTCCAAGGAGCTCGTTCTCGTCGACCCGGAGAACGAGGTCGAGTTCTTCTATCTGCGCCCGCGCGACATCGCGATCTACGTCAGCTCCGGCAGGCTCGACATCGGCATCACCGGCCGCGATCTGCTGCTGGACTCCGGCGCCAACGCCGAGGAGATCCTCCAGCTCGGCTTCGCCCGCTCCACCTTCCGCTACGCCACCAAGCCCGGCACGGCCGAGGGCATCGACGGCTTCGGCGGAATGACGATCGCCACCTCCTACGAGGGCATCGTCGCCAAGCACCTCGCCGACAACGGCATCGACGCCTCCGTCGTGCACCTCGACGGCGCGGTGGAGACCGCGATCCAGCTCGGCGTCGCCGAGGTCGTCGCCGATGTCGTGGAGACCGGCACCAGCCTGCGCAACGCCGGCCTGGAAGTCATCGGCGAGCCGATCCTCACCTCCGAGGCGGTCGTCATCCGGCGCACCGGCGAGCCCGCCGACGACCCGAAGGTGCAGCAGTTCCTGCGCCGCCTCCAGGGCGTCCTGGTCGCACGCACGTACGTGATGATGGACTACGACTGCCGGGTCGAGCACCTGGAGCAGGCCGTCGCCCTCACCCCGGGCCTCGAGTCGCCGACCATCTCCCCCCTGCACCACGAGGGCTGGGTCGCCGTCCGCTCCATGGTCGCCGCCAAGGAGGCGCAGCGGATCATGGACGACCTGTACGACATCGGCGCGCGGGCGATCCTCACCACGGCCATCCACGCCTGCAGGCTCTGACGGATGCCCGCCACCATGCCCGCCGCGTCGCAAGTTCCCGCCCTCCCCGTCACGTTCAGGCCGACCCGCACCAGGATCGTCCTGCTGACCGTGGGCGCGGCGATGTTCGCCGTGATCACCGGGGTCGCCCTGCTGCTGGAGAAGCTGAGCGCGGGGGAGCGGAGCAGCTTCGTCTTCACCGCGCTGGTCTTCTTCGGCGTACTGGCCCTGCTGAGCCGGCCCAAGGTCGTCGCCGACGAGCACGGCGTCACCGTCGTCAACCTCACCCGTACCCGCCGTTTGGAGTGGGCGGAGATCCTGCGGGTGAATCTGCGCCCCGGCGACCCGTGGGTGTTCCTCGACCTCAGTGACGGCACCAGCCTGCCGGTGCTCGGCATCCAGCCCGGCATCGCCAAGGCACAGGCCATCAGCGACGCCCGCGCGCTGCGGGCGCTCGCGGAGAGCCGCGGCATCCGCGCGGACGAGGACTGATCGGCGGCGCCCCTGCCGCGACGCCTCTGTCCGAAGCCGTGTCTTGCGGGGGACCAACCCCAGGCCCCCCGGCTGGAAACGTCTACTCTGGTGGCCGGTGGCGACAAGCTCGCCCTCCCCGCACCACACGGCCGCCAGCGGCCCGCGGGGCACCTGCGACCCGAGGAGTGACTCCCTCCAGCAATGGACGGATCGTCCGGTAGTACCTGCGCCGCCCCCTCCCCGGAGGCGGCGGCATGATCATCCCCCTGTTGCTGCTTGCCGCAGCGTTCCTCCTGATCCTCGCCAACGGCTTCTTCGTGGCGGCCGAGTTCGGCCTCGTCACGGTGGAGCGCCCCGATGCCGAGCGCGCCGCCGCCGAGGGCGACCGCCGCGCCCGCCGTGTCGTCGAGGCACTGCGGGAGCTGTCCTTCCAGCTCTCCGGCACCCAGCTCGGCATCACCATCACCTCGCTCGTCGTCGGCATGCTCGCCGAACCCGCCCTGGCCCAGCTGCTCGACGCGCCGCTGACCGCGACGGGGCTGCCCCAAGGGGCTGTCCCCGGGGTCGCGGTGGTGATCGGGATGCTGTTCGCCTCCGCCGTCCAGATGGTGATCGGCGAGCTCGTTCCCAAGAACTGGGCGGTCTCGCGGCCGTTGCAGGTCGCGCGGTTCGTCGCCGGACCGCAGCACCTCTTCTCGACCGTCTTCCGCCCCGTCATCACCCTGCTCAACGCGGCCGCCAACCGTCTCGTACGGCTGTTCGGCGTCGAACCGGCCGCGGAGCTGGCCTCCGCCCGCACCCCCGGCGAGCTGGTATCGCTGGCCCGCCACTCGGCACGGGCCGGCGCGCTGGAACAGGACACCGCGGATCTTTTCGTACGGACGCTCTCGCTCGGGCATCTCACCGCGCAGCATGTGATGACCCCGCGGGTGAAGATGAGCGCCCTCCGGTCCGACGCCACGGCGGCGGACGTCCTCAACCTCACCCGCGCCACCGGCCTTTCGCGCTTCCCCGTCTACCGGGAGCGCATCGACGAGATCGTCGGGATGGTGCACCTCAAGAACGCTCTCGCGGTCCCGGTCGGGGAGCGGCTGCGCACCCGCGTCGACCGGGTCGCCGTACCGCCGCTGCTGGTGCCCGAGACGCTTCCGGTCCAGCAGCTTCTGGAGCGGCTGCGCAGCGAGCAGCCCATAGCCGTGGTGGTCGACGAGTACGGCGGCACGGCCGGGGTCGTCACCCTGGAGGACATCATCGAGGAGCTCGTCGGCGAGGTCCGCGACGAGCACGACGCCGAGGCCGACGAGCGGCCGGAACTCGCCCCCGTGGCATCCGAGGACGACAGCCCCGCCTGGGAGGCCGACGGCAGCTGCCGGGTCCTCACGCTGCGCCGGATAGGCCTCGACGTGCCCGACGGCCCGTACGAGACCGTGGCCGGCCTCGTCGCCGATCTGCTGGGGCGCATTCCCGCCCCCGGTGACCGGGCCGAACTGCCCGGCTGGCGGCTCTCGGTGCGTCAGGTGGACCGCAACCGCGCCGAACGGGTGCGCCTGGTGCGTACGGCCGATGTGCCGGCCCTGACGGAGGCCGCGCGATGAGCGTCCTCCAACTGCTCTTCGCGCTGCTGCTGGTGCTGGCGAACGGATTCTTCGTCGGCGCCGAGTTCGCCCTCGTCTCCGTACGCCGCAGCCAGATCGAACCGCTGGCAGCGGCAGGTTCCTCGCGGGCCCGGCAGGTGCTGCACGGCCTGGAGAACCTTCCGCAGATGATGGCGGCCGCGCAGTTCGGCATCACCATCTGTTCGCTGACACTCGGCGCGGTGGCCGAGCCGACCGTGGCGCATCTGCTGGAACCGGTCTTCCACGCGGCCCATGTGCCCGAAGGGCTGATTCATCCGCTCGGCTACGTCATAGCCCTGGCTGTGGTCGTCTTCCTGCACCTCGTCATCGGCGAGATGGTCCCGAAGAACCTCGCCATGGCCGCCCCCGAGAAGACCTCGCTCTGGCTGAGCCCGGGCCTCGTGGGCTTCGCCCGGCTGTGCCGCCCGGTCACGGTCGGACTCGGCGCCTGTGCCCGGCTGGTGCTGCGGGCCTTCCGCGTCGAGCCGAAGGACGAGGTCGAGGCGGTCTTCACAAGCGAGCAGCTGAACCGTCTCGTCGAGGACTCGGGCCAGGCGGGTCTCCTTGAGCCCGCCGAACAGGAGCGGCTCGAGGACGCGCTGGAGCTGGGCAGCCGCCCGGTGACCGATGTGCTGATCGCCCGCTCCATACTCGTGACGGTCCCGCCCTCGGTCACCCCGCGCCAGATCGAGGAGCTCACAGTGCGCACCGGCTACTCCCGCTTTCCGGTCTGCGCGGAGGGCGCAGGCCCCTATATGGGCTACCTCCACGTCAAGGACGTACTCGATCTGGAGGACGGCGAACGGGCCGTGCCCCAGCACATCTGGCGCCCCATGGCGACCCTGCGGGCCGAACTCCCCCTCGACGACGCCCTCGCCGTGATGCGCCGCGCGGCCACCCACCTCGCCCAGGTCGCCGACGCGTCCGGCCGGGTGCTGGGCCTGGTCGCGCTGGAGGACGTTCTGGAAATGCTGGTCGGCGAGGTCCGTGACCCGTCCCACCGGGTGACGGTGCCCCGGGTGCCCCAGGCGGCCCAGCCGGCCCTGGACACCGCGCTGACCGGCTGAGCCTCGGCGCCGGCTCTGTGCCGGCTCTGTGCCGGGTTCAGCCCGGCGAAGGATCCTGCGGGCCGCGGTCGACCGGACCGCGGCCCGACAGGACCTCGCCGTACGACTGCATCAGATCGGGCAGCCGCAGTGTGGAGAGGTCCTCGCGGGTGGGCGTGCCCGGGTATCCGGACAGCCGCAGATCCCGGTAGGCGCAGCTCTTCTCATACAGGGTGCGCAGAAAGCGGCCGTTGCCGAGCTCGTCGATCCAGCCCTGGTCGACCACGTGCCCGCTGATCGAGCGCAGCTCCTCGCGAGCCTCGTCGTCCCACACGTCGCCGTTCTCGGCGGCCAGCACTTCGCCGATCGCGGTCAGTTCGAGAGGGCGGTACGAGGGGAAGTCGACCCGTGTGGTGAAGCGGGAGGAGAGCCCGGGGTTGGCGGCGAGCAGCCGGTCCATCCCCTCCGGGTAGCCGGCCAGGATGACCACGAGATGGTCGCGGTTGTCCTCGGCGCGCTTGAGGAGGACCTGGAGGGCCTCGTCGCCGTACGCGTCGCCCTTGGAATAGCCGGTGTTGGAGAGGCTGTACGCCTCGTCCAGGAACAGCACACCGCCGAGCGCCGAGTCGATCAGCTCATTGGCCTTCACCGCCGTCTGGCCCAGAAACTCTCCCACCAGGTCGGACCGTTGGGCCTCCACCAGATGGTCGCCGCCGAGCAGCCCGAGAGCGTAGAAGACCCGGCCGAGTATGCGGGCGACGGTGGTCTTTCCCGTGCCGGACGGGCCCGAGAAGACGAAGTGCCGCTTCGGAGGCTGGACCGGGAGGCCCTGGCCGGCGCGCAGCCTGGCCATCTTCAGCTGCGCGGACAGCGCCTTGACCTGCCGTTTGACCGGCTCCAGTCCGACCATCCGCTCCAGCTCGGCCAGTGCCTCGGCGAGCAGCACCGGATCGGTGGGGCCGGCCGGGAACGCCGGGGGCGCCGGCTGGGCCGGCGCCACCGCCTTGTGCCATGGGCCCTCGGGCGGGACGCTCGGCACGGATCCCGGGAGCTGGGTCTGCGGATCGACGCCCATCCGTGCCTCGGCCGCGAGCGGCCCGTCGCCGTCGGCCTGCCCGTCCATCGCGTCCTGACCGAAGCCCGCCAGGGACACGGCCGCGAACCCGGACGCCTCGTCGTACCCGTCGATGCCGTCGTACTCCGCGATCGCCGCGAGGCGCGCGGAGGTGTCCATGAACGCCGGGTCGATCCTGTGCACCGCCCGGTACAGCGGCAGGGCGGCGGCGCTGCGGCCGGTGCCTTCGTGCGCACGCGCCAGCCAGTAGCGCAGTTCCTTGCGCTGCGGCTGCTCGCTGCGGCAGCGCATCAGGGCGGCGGAGAGCAGCGGCTCGGCCTGCCCGTACATCTCCAGGCGTACGCGTGCCATGCCGCCGAACAGCCCGGCCTCGATGCCCAGTAACGGATCGTTGATCAGCGGCTCGGTGTGGCGTACGAGCTGTTCCCAGTCCTTGACCAGATACGCGCGGCAGGCGTGCAGAAAGCGCACCTGCGGGTCCGCGTCGACCGGCGGCAGCCCGGCGAGGGCCTGGTCCAGCTCCGGCACATGGCGGCCGTCGAGCCAGTGGGAGGCGTGCGCGAGCAGCAGATCGCGGGGGCTCTCCAGCACCGGCTGGACCCACCAGCCCAGCCAGTACCAGGAGTTGAGGGTGCGGCGGTGGCGGGCGCGCTGCTCGCCGAAGCGCTCGCGGGTGCGGTACATGCGCAGCAGCGCGGTCGTGGTGTCGACGCGCAGGGCATGGAGCCCCAGCCAGCCGTCGGCCATCCCGGGATCGAGCCGCACGGCAGTCCGGAACTCCTCCTCCGCCTGCGGATACGCACCCATCGTGTAGGCGTCCACGCCGTGCACCCAGGCGAGGTCGGCCGGGGCCGGTACGCCCTGCGAGCCGATGTCCATCAGGTCCCCCACAAACGTGCACCTGTCGTGTGTTCCCGGGGGGCGCCCCCCGGACCCCCGGCGCCGGGCGGGCGACCGCGGGCAACGCACTGAACCGCCTTGCCGTGGACGGGAATTGACCCCACCGACGTGCATCGTACCTGCGCAAAGGGGTTACGACGAAGGGCGCGGCGAGCTGTCCGGTGGCCGTGACCCTGGGTAAGCGAGGGTGGGGCGCCGCGCCTGCGATGTGGGGGAGAGGGCAGAACGAAGCCCCCGATCACGGGGGAACAACCGGGGGCTTCGCGTCTGCGGCGGCTCCGGAAAGCCGCACATTGAGAACGTAAGACCTGTACGCCCCCTCGGTCAAGAAGAGTTGAGGCACTCTTGAGACGGAATTCCGACTGTTCAGTATGTCGGGGGAGAGCGGTGACCCTGCGTGATGAATTGATTCGGTCGCGCTGTCGCAGCAGGCCCCGGGAGCCACTCGTAACGCTCGTGACACTCGCGTACCAGGGCATCGGCGAACGGACGGGAGGGGTCCGCTGCGAAATGGCGTGTCTCCGCCATTGTCCAGCCGTCCCAGAAGGCGGAAAGTCCGCTTCCGTCGCGTTGGCGGCCCCGCTGCCAGGACTCTTCGGCGTCCCGCTCCATCCACAGCAGCAACGCCAGATACGGGCGCAACGCCCGTCGCCCCGCTCCCACGCCCTCGATGAGCACGACGGGAGCGGGTTCCAGCGCGTGCGGCGGACCGAAGCGGCGCAGATTCCAGTCGTACGGGTCGTAGTGCGCCCTCCGGCCGTGCGCGAGGGGATCGATCACCTGGGTCAGCATCCGGTCCGTCCACGCGAAGAGCTCCTCGTGGGTGGCGAGATCGTCCAGATGGAGCACCGGCACATCGTCGCCGACGGCCGCCGCGAGCCGGGCGGCGAAGGTGCTCTTGCCCGATCCGGCGTGGCCGTCGATCCCGATCAGCCGCACAGGTCCGCACGATGGCGGGAGTGTGCGCAGCGCCGGGGCCTGCCGGTCGAGGTCGTCCATGCCGTAAGCCTAAGAGGGCGGCAGGCCCCGCGGCAGGCCACTCCCCTTACGCCCGGCGTGGGGGACTCCCAGCGGACGAGACCAATATTGGTGGCGCGACGCGGTTCCGAGCGCTGGCAGATGTCCGCCCGGACCCGCAATAGTTGGCCCACTGTCGCGCACCCTGACTTGGGGGTCCCATGGCCAGACCTAGTTCGCGCAGAACCATGTTGAGCGCCGTGATCGCGGCAGCGGCGGGTGCGGGAGCGCTGTCCTCGTCCGCGGTGCAGGCCGCCGCCGTGCCGGGCGGGACACTCCCGGATCCCGAGCCCGCCGGGCCCGCAGAGTCCGCCG
The DNA here is from genome assembly GCF_042888505.1 of Streptomyces sp. NPDC002870. NCBI lineage: Bacteria > Bacillati > Actinomycetota > Actinomycetes > Kitasatosporales > Streptomycetaceae > Streptomyces > Streptomyces sp. NPDC002870. The sequence goes on along the minus strand of NZ_JBIAPW010000042.1, from coordinate 58,391 downwards.
GCCCCGCGGGAGGCGCCGGCCCCGCGGGGCGTGCGTCCGCTCCGACAGTCGACAACCGTTTCTGGACCTCCTACACCGACTGGCGCTCCGGCTCCGCGGCCGGCACCCGGGCCGTCGCGGGCAGCCGCCCCGGCCTGGTCATCGAGGGCCCCACGGGCCGCACCGACTACACCGACCCGCACACCGGACAGACCACCACCTGGGAGTACGGCACCTGGACCTCGCCCGTCCATCTCCCCCGGGTTCCCGCGACGGAGGTCATCACCTCCTGGAACGCGCACACCCCGGCCGGCACGTGGCTCCGGGCCGAGCTGCGCGGCAGCTACTCCGACGCCACCTCGACCCCCTGGTTCGTGATGGGCCGCTGGGCGGCGGGCGACGGCGACATCCGGCGTACCTCCCTCGACGGCCAGACGGACGGCAGGGCGAGCATCTGGACCGACACCTTCTCCGTCGACGACGCTTCGAGCGGGCTGCGGCTGAGCTCGTACCAGCTGCGGCTGACCCTCTACCGCAAGCCCGGCACGAAACTGACGCCCACCGTCTGGCGGCTCGGCGCGATGGCCTCCGACATCCCGGACCGCTTCACGGTGCCCGCGTCGACGCCGGGGCTCGTGCGCGAGCTGCCGGTGCCGCGCTACTCGCAGAACACGCACATCGGCCAGTATCCGGAGTACGACAACGGCGGTGAGGCGTGGTGCAGCCCCACCTCATCGCAGATGATCATCGAATACTGGGGCCGGAAGCCGACCTCGGCCGACCTGGCCTGGGTGAACCCCGCCTTCGCCGATCCGCAGGTCTGCCACGCCGCCCGCCACACCTTCGACTACCAGTACAGCGGCTGCGGGAACTGGCCCTTCAACGCCGCCTACGCGGCCACCTACCCGGACATGAGCGCGGTCGTCACCCGGCTGTCCTCGCTCACCGACCTGGAGAGCCTGATCCGGGCCGGCATCCCGGCCATAACGTCCCAGTCCTTCCTCAAGGGAGAGCTGACCGGTGCGGGCTACGGCACCTCCGGCCATCTGATGACCGTGATCGGCTTCACGGCCGGCGGGGACGTCATCGCCAACGATCCGGCGTCGCCCAGCAACAACGCTGTACGCCGGGTCTACCAGCGCGCCGAGTGGGAGACGATCTGGCTCCGTACCAAGCGCTACAACGCGAGCGGCAAAGTGGTCTCCGGCACAGGGGGCGTCTGCTACCTGTACTGGCCCGCGAGCCCGACGGCCGCCCAGTGCCGTGCTCTGGCGGCCGTCGGCATCCGATGAGGCGCCGACCGTCCACGGGAGCAGTGACGTACGTCTCTACCCCGGGGCCGGTATGGCTGGCACTGTGGATGGGTCACCCGGGGGGATGCACCTGCCAGCCGACTGAACGAGACGCACCATGACTTCGACCGCTGCCACCGCCGCCACTGCCGACCGCGCCGGGACCCGCGCCCGCACCGGCGGCCCCGAGGACGGCTCGAACGTCCTCGAGCACATCCTCGGCTGGACCCTCGTCGTCGTCCTCGCCATGCTCGTCACGCAGCTCGGCCTGATCTGAGGTCTGCCATACTGCGCAGATCCTGTGGCAGTTGGAGACTTGGGCCCAATTTGAGTAATGGTCAACAGCGCGGCGCGACCGGACGATCCCAGGCACGCCGCGATGAACTCATCGCAACCGGACGGAAGTTGTTCGCCGACACTTCCTACGACGCGCTGTCGATGGACGACATCGCCAGACATGCCGGAGTCGCCAAGGGCCTGATCTACTACTACTTCGAGAGCAAGCGAGGCTACTACCTCGCCATCATCGAGGACTCGGTGGCCGACCTCGTCTCGCGCGCCGCGGGCGACACCGAGCTGCCGCGCGCCGAGCGCGTGTACCGCACGATCGACGGCTATCTGTGCTTCGCCCAGCATCATCAGGCGGCATTCCGCACGATCGTCACGGGCGGCGTCGGCTTCGACACCCAGGTCCAGTCGATACGGGACTCGGTGCGCGAGGAGCTGATCGCGACCATCGCCGAAGGTGCGTACGGCACGCGTGACATCCCCATGCTGGCCAGGCTGGCGCTGCTCGGCTGGCTCAGCAGCGTCGAGGGGATCACCCTCGACTGGCTGGGCCACCAGGAGCCGGCGCGCGAGACCGTGTGCGCGCTGCTGATGCGGATGCTGCGGGGCACGCTCCGCACGATCGCGGAGTTCGAGCCGGGGTGCCCTGAACCGCCGGCCGAGTCCCTGCCGGCCGCGCTGGCCAAGGCCGTGCCCGAGTCTGTCGAGGCATGACGCGAGCGCGGGCAGCCGCACCCGGCTGCCGCCCTCCTCGTGTCCGCGGGATCGTGTCTGCGGGATCGTGTCTGCGGGATCGTGTCTGCGGGATCGTGCTGCGGGATCGTGCTGCGGGATCGTGCTGCGGGTCGATACACCTGGTTGATGGCCCTGATCAGCCGACCGGCGGCGCGGGGGAGAGCGGAGCCGGAAATTCCCGCCCGTGACGGAAGTCCGCTGATCGGGCATACTCAACGCGCCACAGCCGCCGTCGAGCCTCTTTCGTGATCCGGAAGGGCAGCATCGGCCTGGCAGTAAATCCGGCGGCGCGCCCACACCCTTCGCGCGCGACGCCGCAGCGCCCGACAGGGAGGAGAGCGCCGCAATGTCCGACCGCGCCCCGCAGCCGGTGGAACGCCAACTGCCCACCGAGGAATCCAGGGATCTGATCGCCCTGGTACGCGACATCATCCAGCGGGAGATCGCCCCCCGGGCGGCCGAGGAGGAGGACTCCGGGCACTTCCCGCGCGAGGTCTTCTCGCTCCTGTCCGAGTCCGGACTGCTCGGCCTTCCGTACGACTCCGAGTACGGCGGCGGAGACCAGCCGTACGAGGTCTACCTCCAGGTTCTCGAAGAGCTCGCCGCCGCCCGCCTCACCGTCGGCCTCGGCGTCAGCGTCCACTCCCTCGCCTGCCACGCACTCGCCGGCTACGGCACCAAGGAGCAGCAGGCCGAGCATCTGTCCGCCATGCTCGGCGGCGGCCTGCTGGGTGCGTACTGCCTGTCCGAGCCCGGCTCCGGCTCGGACGCCGCATCACTGCGGACCAGGGCCGTGCCCGACGAAGACAGCTGGGTGATCACCGGCACCAAGTCCTGGATCACGCACGGCGGCATCGCCGACTTCTACACCGTGATGGCCCGGACCGGCGGGGAGGGCGCCCGCGGCATCACCGCCTTCCTGGTCCCGGGCGACGCAGAGGGCCTGAACGCCGCCGCCCCCGAGAAGAAGATGGGCATGAAGGGCTCGCCCACCGCCCAGCTCAACTTCGACGGCGTACGGGTCCCTGACTCCCGCCGGATCGGCGAGGAGGGCCAGGGCTTCGCGATCGCGCTCTCCGCGCTCGACTCGGGCCGGCTCGGCATCGCCGCCTGTGCGGTCGGGCTCGCGCAGGCGGCCCTGGACGAGGCCGTCTCGTACGCGACCGGACGCCGGCAGTTCGGACGGCCCATCGCAGACTTCCAGGGCCTGCGTTTCATGCTCGCCGACATGGCCACCCGGATCGAGGCGGGGCGAGCGCTCTATCTCGCGGCTGCCCGGCTGCGCGACGTGGGACGGCCGTTCTCCCGGCAGGCCGCCATGGCCAAGCTGTTCTGTACCGACGCGGCGATGAGCGTCACCACCGACGCGGTCCAGGTGCTCGGCGGTTACGGCTACACCCTGGACTTCCCGGTCGAGCGCTATATGCGCGAGGCCAAGGTGCTCCAGATCGTCGAGGGCACCAACCAGATCCAGCGCATGGTCATCGCCCGTCACCTGGCCGGACCTGAGACTCGCTGACCCCAGTCACCCGGGTTCGTGGGCGCCGTGGGCCGGGGGGCGTTGGTGGTTGCTGTTCGGTGGGTGGTTTCGCGGCCGAACCTAGTCACCCGGGTTCGTGGGCGCCGCGGGCCAGAGGGTGTTGGTGGTTGCCGTCCGGTGGGTGGTTTTCGCCGCCGAGCCCCAAGCGGTCCGCGGTGACGCGAAAATCGGCGGCGCCGCGAGCCTGCTCCACTCCGGGTCGCGGCGCCCCGGCAGGGTCTTGCCCTTGCTTGCCCACAGCTGGAGCAGCTCCCGGTAGATGGGCGGATCGGCCGGGTGCGGAACCGATTCTTCGGGTGGCGGTGTCGCCAGTCGGCGCCGACCTTGACTGGTCGCGGAGTACAGCAGGGTCATGTCTGGGGAACGCACCGCGCCGGTGGCGGGTTACCGCTGGGGAAAATCGCGCGGAAGTTCGCGGCCTACCCGCCGCTCGGGGGGCTTGCCCGCGAAGCCGCCCACCGGACGGCAGCCATCAATCCCCCTGGCCCTGGACCCGGGCCTCCGGCAGAGCTTTTGACGTACCGTCAACTCGCCTTCGCCCGGGAGCCCGGGGGTGAAGCGCAGGTGCCCGAAGAACCGAACACCCTGATCCTGTCCTGCACCACGCCGGTCTCGCCGCCATGGTGCAGGGAACCTACCTGACCCTGGGCGTGTCTCGGACCGCCCTAGGCGGCGTCGCGCCGCATCTGCTGCGCCCGCAGCGGACGCGAGCCCGGACCGCCGACATGCGAGAAGGGCTGCGTCCGCCAGTCGAGCCCCTGGGGGAGCGTCAGCAGCAGCGCGGTGTCCTGCTCCTGGACCTCGAGGGTCTCGTCCGCGGGACGCGCCTGCGAGGCGGGACGGCCGGTGCCGGCGCACACGGTGAGCCCGAACGGATTCCACGGGGTGGGGCACAGCGCGTGCTCCGGCAGGACCTCCTCGCCCGCCAGCAGCGCGATCGGCTGCGCGCAGTCCGGGCAGATGACCCGGTACATCTCAAAGGTGTCGTACGCGTCGAGCTCGTCGATCTCAGCCGGTTCGGCAGAATCAACGGGCTCCGGTTCGGTACGTCCGGTGTTCTTGACACTCTGCATGGAGAACTCCCCCTCGGGTGGGCCGACCAGGCACTTGCGGCCTCGACCACAGCAAGCAATTCCCCACGCACCCGGCAGGTAACCGTGCGGTCACGACCGACCGGGCCGGCAAACCTGTGGCATTCGTCACATGCCCGCCGCAGGTGCCCCCGCACGACGCAGCCGACTGTGCCGGAAGCGACCCGGGGCAATAGGTTGATCCGCATGGAGGAGCTGGATCGTCAGATCGTGGAGTTGCTCGTCAAGGACGGGCGGATGAGCTACACCGACCTGGGCAAGGCCACTGGCCTGTCCACCTCGGCGGTGCATCAGCGCGTCCGCCGTCTTGAACAGCGTGGCGTCATCCGCGGCTATGCCGCGGTCGTCGATCCCGAGGCGGTCGGGCTGCCGATCACCGCGTTCATCTCGGTCAAACCCTTCGACCCGAGCGCTCCGGACGACATCTCGGAGCGTCTCGCCGACGTGCCCGAGATCGAGGCCTGCCACAGCGTCGCGGGCGACGAGAACTACATCCTCAAGGTGCGCGTCTCGACCCCGCTGGAGCTGGAGCACCTGCTCACCCGCATCCGCTCGCTGTCCGGGGTCTCCACCCGTACGACGGTCGTGCTCTCCACCCCGTACGAGGCACGCCCGCCGCGTATCTAGGGTGGTCCCATGAGCGAGAGCCCCGCCCCCCAGAGCGAACACCGCACCGTGCTGCTGCGCGGTGGAGAAGTCCACAGCCCCGCCGACCCCTTCGCCACCGCGATGGTCGTCGAACGAGGACATGTCGCCTGGGTGGGCTCCGAGGGCGCCGCCGACGCCTTCACGGGCGGCGTCGACGAAGTGATCGACCTCGAAGGGGCCCTGGTCACCCCTGCGTTCACGGACGCACACGTGCACACCACGGCGACCGGCCTCGCGCTCACCGGCCTCGACCTGTCCGGTGCGCGCACGCTCGCAGAGGCCCTCGGTCTCGTACGGGAGCTCAGCGCCGCACACCCTGGCGACAAGGTCCTCCTCGGGCACGGCTGGGACGCCTCGCGCTGGCCCGAGCAGCGGCCGCCGTCCCGGGCCGAACTCGACGAGGCGACAGAAGGCCGCCCGCTCTATCTGCCGCGGATCGACGTCCATTCGGCGGTGGTGACCACCGCCCTGCTCGACCTCGTCCCCGGCGTCAGCGGCCTCACCGGCTACCACCCGGATGCGCCGCTGACCGCAGCGGCCCACCACGCCGTGCGCTCCGCCGCCCATGGCGCGATCACCCCCGCCCAGCGCGCGGCCGCCCAGCGCGCCGCACTCGCGCGGGCCGCCTCTCTCGGCATCGGCACCGTCCACGAGTGCGCCGGCCCCGACATCTCCGACGAGGGCGACTTCACGTCCCTGCTGGCACTGGCCGGGTCGGAGCCGGGCCCGAGGGTCGTCGGCTACTGGGCCGAGCAGGTCGCAGGTGCGAAGGACGCCCAGCGGATCCGCGAACTCGGCGCGATCGGCGCGGCGGGCGACCTCTTCGTCGACGGCTCGCTCGGCTCGCACACCGCCTGCCTGCACGCCCCCTACGACGACGCCCCGCACACCGGCGCCGCCCACCTCGACACCGCGGCCGTCGCCGCCCATGTCGCCGCCTGTACCGAGGCCGGGCTACAGGCCGGCTTCCACGCCATCGGCGACGCCGCCCTCACCGCGGTCGTCGACGGCGTCAGGGCCGCGGCGGACACGCTCGGCCCGGCCCGTGTCCGCGCCGCCCGGCACCGCGTCGAACACGCCGAGATGCTCACCCCCGAAACCATCGCGGCCTTCGCCGAGTTCGGCCTCATCGCCTCCGTGCAGCCCGCCTTCGACGCGGCCTGGGGCGGCGACAGCGGCATGTACGCACAGCGCCTCGGAGCCGAACGGGCCCGCACCCTCAACCCGTACGCAGCGCTGCTGCGCTCCGGAGTGCCCCTCGCCTTCGGCTCCGACAGCCCCGTGACCCCGCTCGACCCCTGGGGCACCGTCCGGGCCGCCGCCTTCCACCGCACCCCCGAGCACCGCATCTCCGCCCGCGCCGCCTTCACCGCCCACACCCGCGGTGGCTGGCGCGCCGTCGGCCGCGACGACGCCGGTGTCCTGGTGCCCGGCGCGCCTGCCGACTACGCCCTGTGGCGCACCGGGGAACTCGTCGTCCAGGCCCCCGACGACCGCGTCGCCCGCTGGTCCACCGACCCCCGTTCCGGCACCCCTGGCCTGCCCGATCTGAGCCCCGGCGCCGAACTCCCCGTCTGCCTGCGGACCGTGGTCTTCGGACAAACCGTCTTTGAGCGGCCGTACGAGTGACGTGAGGACGATTCGTGCCGCCGACAGATACTCGCCGTGCTCGGCCGCGACCTGCGGATCTTCCGTGCTGACCTGGTCATTTGGGCAAACCTCCCAGATCAGACGACTGTTGACATGGAGCGCCCACCGGCGGGTAGGTTCGGCCGAGTCCACCACAGGACGTCCGACCGGCAAACCTCCACGCAGTCGTCGAACGCCGCTGGGTCATGGGGCAGGGTGCCGCACCGGCGCGCTGCCACTGGGAGCCAGGTTCAGCGCCCGCGCCTCGGGGGCGAGAGAAGGTTCCAGCCGGCTGGCGGGTGCGACCCGGGTGGGGCCCGGCGTTCAGTAGACAACGGCTCTCGGTCGACCCGCAGCCAGCGGGTCCCAGGTCGGCCCGAAGGACGCCGGGCCCCGATCCGCAGCTCTTTCCGCGCCGCCGTCGGGCGTACGACATCCCAGCTCCGTGCCGCTGCAGCCGCGCGCCGGGCGCTCGCTATTGTGGGGCTCTGTGCACGGACATTAAGGGGCAGCAGTGAACGACGGCGCTGGGGTTACCCGTGGCGAAGCCCAGGGGCGGCGGTACGGCCCGCTCGGCAGGGCCTTGGTGATCATTCCGACCTACAACGAGGCCGAGAACATCAAGCCGATCGTCTCCCGGGTGCGCGCGGCGGTGCCCGAGGCGGACATCCTCGTCGCCGACGACAACAGCCCCGACGGCACAGGCAAATTCGCCGATGAACTCGCGGCTCAGGACGACCAGGTGCATGTGCTGCACCGCAAGGGCAAGGAAGGGCTCGGCGCCGCCTACCTCGCGGGCTTCGCCTGGGGAATCGAGCACGGTTACGGCGTGCTCGTCGAGATGGACGCCGACGGCTCCCACCAGCCCGAGGAACTGCCCCGGCTGCTGACCGCCCTCAAGGGCGCGGACCTGGTCCTCGGCTCACGCTGGGTCCCGGGCGGCCGCGTGGTCAACTGGCCCAAGTCCCGCGAGTTCCTCTCGCGGGGAGGCAGCACCTACTCACGCCTCCTCCTCGGCGTCCCCATCCGGGACGTCACCGGCGGCTACCGCGCCTTCCGCGCCGAGACCCTCGAAGGGCTCGGGCTGACCGAAGTGGCCTCCCAGGGCTACTGCTTCCAGGTCGACCTGGCCAGGCGAGCCGTCGCCGCCGGCTACCACGTCGTGGAGGTCCCCATCACGTTCGTCGAGCGCGAACTGGGCGACTCCAAGATGAGCCGGGACATCGTCGTCGAGGCGCTGTGGCGGGTCACCGCGTGGGGAATCGGAGGCCGGGCGAATCGCCTCCTCGGCCGCAAGCTCTCCTGAGGCGTCGAGCGCTCCCGACACCGCAGGCCCTCGCGGGCCGCGCAAGCGCTCCGACACCGCAAGCCTTCGCGGGCCGCGCAAGCGCTCCCGACGCCGCAAGCGCTCCGACACCGCAAGCCCTCGCGGGCCGCGCAAGCGCTCCCGACGCCGCAAGCGCTCTGGCGCCGCGAGCCCTCCCGGAGCCGCAAGTCCTCTTGAGATCGCACGTCGTCCCGATCGCGGTCGGCGGCCGGGCCAGTCCGCGATCTTCTTGATCACCCGCTTATGCCGCTCCGGCGGGCGTCCATGCACACTGGGAGCATGACGACCGGCGCAACGCCCCCGACAGCCCCCAGGCGCTCGCGCGCCCGCACTTTCGTCCCGCTCTCCATCGCCGCCTGGCTGGTGCTCGAGATCTGGCTGCTGACCCTCGTCGCCGACGCGGCCGGCGGCCTCGCGGTGCTCGCCCTGCTCGTCGGCGGCGCCGTCCTCGGCGGCGTCGTGATCAAGCGGGCCGGCCGCCGCGCGTTCCGCACCCTCACCGAGACCTTGCAGCAACAGCAGACCGGGCAGGGTCCGGCCGTCGGCGCCGGCAGCCCGGGGTCCGGGACCGGCAGCAAGGGCAACGGCTTCCTGATGCTCGGCGGACTGCTCCTCATGCTGCCCGGCCTGATCTCCGACATGGCCGGCCTGGTGCTGCTGGTGCCGCCGGTCCGCTCGAGGCTCGCGCGGTACACGGAGCAGTCCGTGGAGAGCCGTATGCGCGTTGCCGCGCCCGGCAGCCTCGGCGACGCCTTCCAGCAGGCCCGCATTCACCGGCCGGACGGGAAGGTCGTGCAGGGTGAGGTCATCCGGCAGGACGCAACGCCGCCGCGGAGTTACGAGGACGAGGGCCCCCGACCTCCGCTGACCCCCTGACGGGATCTGCCTGACGGGATCTGACGGGATCCGCGCGCAGGACAGAGCCGCGGGGGGGGGGGGGGGGGGGGGGGGGGGGGGGGGCGGGGGGCGGGGGGTGGGGGGGGGGTGTGGTGGGGTGT
>NZ_JBIAPW010000042.1:0-48856 GCF_042888505.1 Streptomyces sp. NPDC002870 | reverse complement strand
CTGAACGGGCGAGGGGGCCCCCCGGCCCCCCAGGCCCCGGGGGCCCCCCCGGGGGGGCGGGCACCCCCCCCCCCCCGCCCCCCCCCGCGCCCGCCCCCCCCCCCCCCCCCCCCCCCCCCCCCCCCGCCCCCCCCCACCACCCCCCCCCCCCCCCCCGCGGCTCTTTGCTCTATGTCGCTGTTCGTGCGGTGTTACGCGGTCAGGCGGACTTCCGGCTGTCCCGCGGATGCACAGCGATGTTCATGGCGCCGGAACGCAGGACCGCCAGCCTCTCGGCCAGCACTTCCTCCAGCTCCTCGCGGGTGCGCCGCTCCATGAGCATGTCCCAGTGCGTTCGCGCCGGCTTGCCCTTCTTCTCTTCGGGGCCGTCGCCGTCCACCAGGAGTGCCTGGGCGCCGCACGCCTTGCACTCCCACTCCGGCGGAATGTCCGCCTCTACCGAGAACGGCATCTCGAATCGATGGCCGTTCTCGCATGCGTACTCCACCGCCTGGCGCGGGGCCAGATCGATGCCGCGGTCCGTCTCGTAGCTGGTAACCACGAGTCGCGTTCCGCGGAGAGCTCGCTCACTCATGAATCGTGCCTCCCGGGCTTGTCGCCCACAGGACAGGTGTCGCTGTCGTCGTCATCCGGTCAACGTCCGGTCGGCGGTAAAGATTCCCGTTCCGGGTCATGCGTCGCCCGTCGTGCCGCCCCTTGTTGTACCCACCATTGCCCGGTTTGTCACATCTGACAGAAAGTGTCACCCAGTGATTTCACTTTTCAGCACGCAGTAACGGTCCGCCTGGCAGGCCAAAGGCGTACACTAGCGGCCTTTCACTTCAACGTCTAAATCCGCTCCGGGACGGGGTTGCCCGCGGCGGCCACCGCACGCCGCACCGGGACCCGCGCCAGCAGTACGAAACCGAGCGCGAAGAAGACCACCAGAGAGATGATCGCGTCCCGATAACTGCCGGTCAGCTGGTACGCCAGGCCGAACACCAACGGCCCCAGCCAGCTCAGGCCGCGGTCGCTCATCTCGTACGCCGAGAAGTACTCGGCCTCCTTGCCGCGCGGCACCAGGTGTGAGAACAACGACCTCGACAGCGCCTGACTGCCGCCCAGAACCAGCCCGATCGCGCCCGCCAGCGCGAAGAACCAGACGGGTTCCCCGGCGGGCAGGAAGTATCCCGCCGCCAGAATCAGCGTCCATACGGCCAGCGAGGCGAGGATCGTGCGCTTGGCCCCATGCGTCCGGGCCAGCCGGCCCATCCCCAGCGCACCCGCCACCGCGAGCACCTGCACCAGCAGCACCGCGGTGATCAACGTCGTCTGCTCGAGGCCCAGCTCCTCCGAGCCGTAGATCGAGGCCTGCGAGATCACCGTCTGGACCCCGTCGTTGTAGATCAGATAGGCCAGCAGGAACGACAGCGTCAGCGGATGCCTGCGCATGTCCCGCAGCGTGGCCGTCAGCTGCCGCCATCCGGACCCGACCGCGCCCTCGCCGCTCGGCGCCACCCGCCGGTCCCGCAGCCGCCGCAGTGGCACGAGCGTGAAAGCGCCCCACCACACGCCGGCCGACGCCAGACAGATCCGCACCGCCGCCGACTCGGACAGACCGAACGACTCATGGCCCGAGTAGACGACCAGATTCAGTACCAGCACGAGCGCGCCGGACGTATAGCCGAAGGCCCAGCCCCGCGACGACACCGCATCGCGCTCGTCCGGCTCCGCGATCTGCGGCAGATAGGCGTTGTAGAGAACCATCGACACCGACAGCGACGCGTTCGCGACGATCAGGAGGAACGCGCCCAGCAGATACCGCTCACCGTCGAGGAAGAACATCCCCGTCGTCGCGGTCGCCCCTACATAGGCGGCCACCGCGAGCAACGGCTTCTTGCGTCCCGTACGGTCGGCCACCGCACCCGCCAGCGGCATCAGCAGCACCGCGACCACCACCGAGACGGACACGGCATAGGCGAAGACCGATCCCGCCCTTACCGGAATGCCCAGCGGATGCACAAAGCCGTCGGCATCCGCGGCGGCCTTGGCCACCGACGTCAGATACGGCCCCAGGAAGACGGTCAGCACACTCGTCGAGTAGACCGAGCACGCGAAGTCGTAGAAGTACCAGCCGCGTTGCTCGCGCCTGCGCTCACTCGTCCCGGTCGTCCGGTCCGCGGTGTCGGCCGTCACCCCGCGCCCCCTCGCTCGTCCCGTGGTGCAGACGCGCGGGGTTCAGACCCAGACTCCCCGGTCGGTCAGTACCGTGCGCAACGTCTCCAGATGATCGGTCATGATGCCATCCACTCCGAGGTCCAGGAGTGCTGCCATCCGATCGGCGTCGTTCACCGTCCACACATGGACCTGCAGACCCCGTGCGTGCGCGGCCGTCACAAATCGCCGGTCCACCACACGGATGCCGTTCTGCGACTCCGGGACCTGCGCACACACCGCGCCCATCCGCAGCGCCGCCGGAATTCCGTACGAACGCAGCCGCAGCCCCATCACGCCGCGCACTCCGTACGAGGTCGCCAGCCGCGGGCCCGCGAGGCGCATCGCCCGCGCCACCCGGCCCTCCGAGAACGAGCCGACGCATACCCGGTCCCACGCGCCCGCGCGGCGGATCAGGTCGACCAGCGGGACCAGCGCTGGCTCCGCCTTCATGTCCACATTCCAGCGGGCTTCCGGGAACTCCTCCAGCAGCTCCTCGAAGAGCGCCAGCGGTTCCCTGCCTCCCACCCTGGCCTGCTGGACCTCGCTCCAGGGCAGCGCCGCGACCTTGCCGCTCGCGTCCGTCACCCGGTCCAGCGTCGTGTCGTGGAAGGCGACCAGCTTGCCGTCCGCGGTGGTGTGCACATCGGTCTCGAAGTAGCGGTAACCGATGTCGGCGGCCCGCCGGAACGCGGCCGCGGTGTTCTCGATCCCGTCCGCCGCGCCGCCGCGGTGGGCGAAGGCCAGAGTGGAGGGATGGTCCAGGTAGGGGTGGAGAGTGCGCGTCACTCTCGCAGTATCGCCTGCCTCGGTGTCCCGCCGGCGACGACCGTGCTGCCGTTTTCCTCATCGGAGATGGCGAAGACGCGCAGGAACAGCTGCGCCAGCGGCCCGATGGCGAGGGCGTATGCGACCGTGCCCACCCCCACCGAACCGCCGAGCACGAAACCGGTCGCCACTACGGCCACCTCGATGGCCGTACGGACCAGCCGGATCGAACTGCCCGTGACGCGGTGCAGACCCGTCATCAGACCGTCGCGAGGACCGGGTCCGAACCGCGCCGAGATATACAGACCCGTCGCCGCGCCATTGAGCACGATGCCCCCGATCAGCAGCCCGATCTGCACCCCGAGCCCCCGCGCGTCCGGGACCAGCGCGAGCGTGCCGTCCATCGCCACGCCGATCACGAAGACATTGGAGACCGTGCCGAGCCCCGGCCGCTGCTTCATCGGAATCCACAGCAGCAGCACAACCGCGCCGACGATGATCGACACGACGCCGATCGTCAGCCCCGTCAGCTCGGCCAGGCCCTGATGCAGCACGCCCCACGGCTCAAGGCCGAGCCCACCGCGCACAAGGAGCGCCGAGCTCACTCCGTACAGCGTCAGACCGATGTACAGCTGCAGCAGTCTGCGGGTGAGATGCCTCGACGCCGTGGACACAGTGACGCCCCCCTCTGGTCGTTGTGGACTGATGCATGAGAGTCTGTGGCTACGGAACAAAGGTCATCTATGGCCAATTCGAGGAAGGTGGACTGACTTCCATGACGCAGTGGACCTCTGCGGTGGGCACGGCTCAGCTGGCCCGGCAGCTCACCTCCCAGCAGCCACGCCCGGCCGGGCCCGGCACCCGTAGGCCCCCCGCCTACCGCGCCCTTGCCGACGGCATCCGGCTGCTCGTGCTCGAAGGCCGCGTCCCCGTCGCCGCCCGGCTGCCCGCCGAACGCGAACTCGCCCTGTCGCTGTCCGTCAGCCGTACCACCGTGGCCGCGGCCTACGAGGCGCTGCGCGCCGAGGGCTTCCTGGAGTCCCGCAGGGGAGCGGGCAGCTGGACGGCCGTGCCGGCCGGGAACCCGCTGCCGGCACGCGGACTCGAACCGCTGCCGCCCGAGTCGCTGGGCTCGATGATCGACCTCGGCTGCGCCGCCCTGCCCGCGCCCGAACCCTGGCTCACCCGCAGCGTCCAGGGCGCACTCGAAGAACTGCCGCCGTACGCGCACACCCACGGCGACTATCCGGCGGGCCTGCCCGCCCTGCGTCAGATGCTCGCCGACCGCTACACCGAGCGCGGCATCCCCACCATGCCCGAGCAGATCATGGTCACCACCGGGGCGATGGGCGCGATCGACGCCATCTGCCACCTCTTCGCCGGGCGCGGCGAGCGCATCGCCGTCGAATCCCCCTCCTACGCCAACATCCTTCAGCTGATGCGTGAAGCCGGGGCTCGGCTGGTGCCGGTGGCCATGGCGGACGGGCTGACCGGCTGGGACATGCCACGCTGGCGGCAGGTGCTGCGGGACGCGGCGCCGCGGCTCGCGTATGTGGTGGCCGACTTCCACAACCCCACCGGAGCGCTGGCCGACGAGGACCAGCGCCGCCGCCTCGTCGACGCCGCACGCTCTGCGGGGACGGTCCTCGTCGTCGACGAGACCATGTCCGAGCTGCACTTGGACGAGGGCATCGACATGCCGCGGCCGGTCTGCGCCTTCGACCCGGCGGGCAGCACCGTTCTCACGGTCGGCTCGGCCAGCAAGGCGTTCTGGGCCGGCATGCGCATCGGCTGGGTGCGCGCCGCGCCGGACGTGATCCGCTCGCTGGTCGCGGCCCGCGCGTACGCCGACCTCGGCACGCCCGTCCTGGAACAGCTCGCCGTCAACTGGCTGATGCAGACCGGGGGTTGGGAGGAGGCCGTCGCCATCCGCCGGACCCAGGCGCGCGAGAACCGCGATGCGCTGGTCGCGGCGGTGCGCCGGGAGCTGCCCGACTGGGAGTTCGACGTGCCGAGCGGCGGGCTCACCCTCTGGGTGCGTACGGGAGGGCTGTCCGGATCCCGGCTCGCGGAGGTCGGCGAACGGGTGGGCGTGCGGGTGCCGTCCGGGCCGCGCTTCGGTGTCGACGGTGCCTTCGAGGGCTACGTACGGCTGCCGTTCACAGTGGGCGGTCCGGTCGCGGAGGAGGCGGCAGCGCGACTGGCGGCCTCCGCGCGCCTCGTCGCGACGGGCGCGACCACCGGCACGGAAGCGCCGCGGACGTTCGTCGCCTGAGGGCGGAGGCCTGCGGACGGAAGTCAGCCCTCGGCCGGAACGGGATCGGGCGAGCGAGCGGGCATGGGGTCGCCCGAGCGCGCCGGCACGGGGTCGGCCGAGCGGGTGGGTACGGGATCGGGCGGGAGCGCCGGCACGGGATCGGGCGAACGGACCGGCTCAGTCGGCTCGGCCCCGTCCTGGTGCTCCGGCAGCAGCTCCAGCACCGCCTGCCGGTGCGCCTCACTGGTGGCGTCGTCGTACGGGTCCGGGGTCGCCGGCACCTGAAGCCGGAGCACCGGGCCCGTGCCGAGCCGTGCGTATCCGCGGCCCGGCGGGACGTCGGGCGTCGGCGTGGTGTGCGGCTTCGTCCCCAGCGCCGACTCCACCTGCTCGAAGGTGGCGGGGCCCAGCACCACCCGGGCGCGGGTGTGCGTCCTCACGGTCTCGGTGAGCGAGTCCACGCTGTCGAACTGCTCGGCCACGACCACCGTCACCTGCGCCGCCTTGCCGTGCCGCAGCGGCACCTGCAGCAGCTGCTGCGGATCGGTGCGCCCGTCGGCCGCCGCCAGATGGCCGAAGATGCTCGGCCGGTCCAGCAGGATCCACAACGGTCGCTTGGTGTCGTCGGGCGCGGGATGCCCGGCCTGCCGGGCGCGGTTCGCGGCGATCAGCCGGCGCTCGGTCTCGTGGGCGGCCCATTCCAGGCTCGCCAGCGCCCCGCCCAGTCCGCACTCGACGGCCAGCACGCCGGTTCGCCCCGTCAGGCACGCGTACTCTCCGGTGCCGCTGCCCTCCACGATCAGTACGTCTCCGTGCTGCAGGGCCTGGAGGGCGATCGAGCGAAGCAGGGTCGTGGTGCCGCTGCCCGGCCCGCCGACGGCCAGCAGGTGCGGCTCTGTCGAGCGCGGCCCGCTGCGCCAGACGACCGGGGGCGCGTCCCGGGTCTCCTCGCCCTGCGTCACCGGCACGGTGCGCTGCACCGCGCCGTCGTCGGTGAAGCCCAGCACGGTCTCGCCGGGCACGGTGACGAAACGCTGGGCGGCGATGGAGGTGGGCAGGGCGGGCAGCACGCTCATCACGAGCTGGTTGCCCTCCTCGTCCCAGGTGAAGAGATACTCGCGGCCGCGCCCGGACTTGGCGTGCAGCAGCTGCTCGATCCGGGCCCGGGACTCGGCCTCGCCGTCGGTGAAGTACGCGGGGTAGGTCATCCGAAGCCGGGTGAGTCGGCCGTTGTCGTCGAACTCGTAGTCGCTGAAGGCCTTGTCCCATTCGCCGCCGTGGGCGAAGAGCGGCGCCGGGTCCTCGGTGACGGAGAAGTACGGCACGAGGGCCTCGTAAAGAGCCCGGAGCCGCCCGGTCTCCGCTTCGTCGGGCCCGGTCTTCACCGGTGTGCGCACCCGGCCCTTCCAGGCGGCCGCGGCCATCACCGTGATCAGGGCGACCATCGGCCCGTACGGGATGACCGCGACCACCAGGACGCAGGCCGCGATCAGGAAGAGTGTGGGACCACGCCGTTCCTTGGGCGTGGCCGCCCACTTGTGCCGGGCCGTCGCGGCCAGCTGCCGCAGACCACGGCTGATCGCGATCAGTGGGTGGAGGACGTCCGTGGCGCTGTCGGCGGCCGTGCGCGCGATCTGGCGGCTCCGGGCGATCTGTGCGCTGCCGCTGCTGAGAATGCGGGGGAGTGGTCGCCGGGCCACATCGGCCTCCTGAAGGTGCTGAAGGTACTGAAGGTGCTGGGTGGGGCTGCGGGCGTCAGAACTTGATTCCGCCCAGGAGGCTGGCGAGGCTCGCACTGCCGGCCTTGATGCTGGGGGCGATGGCGGTGCCCGCGACGAAGAAGCCGAAGAGCGAGCAGGTGATCGCGTGGGACGCCTTGAGCCCGTCCTTCCTGAGGAAGAGGAAGACGATGATCGCGAGCAGCACCACGCCTGAGATGGACAGGACCATGAGAGTTCTCCTGGTTGAGGGGACAGTCACCATGAGTTGTTCCAGGATCACAGGAAGTATCCATGTGATAAAAGGTCTAAATGGGTGAATTTCTGGGGATTTCACCGCACTGGCGGACGTCGCGTCACCGATCGGCGGGCACACTGCGCGGTTGCGCGGCACAGTGCTTCCCCTGCGCTGGTTCTCGCCGCTGCCGAGCCACGTCATGCCGATGTGCGGGCAGTACCCTGTCGATTCACTCGTACGGCGGCTCTTGCCGTGCATCCCAGGTCAACGCAGTGAAAGGCGGTCCGTCCGATGAGTGAAGCCCCGGATCCCGAGGTGATCGAACTCGCGACCAAGGTCTTCGACCTGGCCCGCCAAGGAGAGACAGAGGCCCTCGCCGCGTACATCGACGCCGGCGTCCCCGCCAACCTCACCAACGACCGTGGCGACACCCTTGTCATGCTCGCCGCCTACCACGGGCACGCAGCGGCCGTGGAAGCGCTCCTCGCCCGTGGCGCCGAGCCGGACCGGGCCAACGACCGCGGCCAGACGCCGCTCGCCGGCGCGGTCTTCAAAGGCGAGGACGCCGTCATCCGCACCCTCCTCGACGGCGGAGCCGACCCGGCGGCGGGCACGCCCTCCGCGATGGATACCGCGCGGATGTTTGGGAAGACAGAGCTCTTGGAGCTGTTCGGCGGCCGTTGAGGGGCCGTTGAGAGGCCGCTGGGATGGGTGCCGTAAATGTGGTCGCGGTGGCGAAATGGGTGGGTCATCATGACGTCGGGCCCTACCCCGGACTTCATCCGGGAGTTCCCCTGGGGCCACCGACGAGAGGCAGAGGAAGATGGTCTACACCAAGCGGAAGACGACGGGCGGCCCTACATGTTGCTTCGCGGCCTAGGCATACCCACTCCCCGGTTGCGTCGACAGCTTGATGTGAGGCTTTTCCCATGTTCGATCCAGTCATAGCGCCGAGCGGCACGCTGCTCGGCCTGCTGCAGAGGGGCCGCGGTGACGGCACGCTGCATGCGCTCGCCGCGCCGCGCGCAGAAGCGCTCGCTGCTCTCAACCACTGCGTGCTGAACGATCCCCGCCACGACTGGCAGGTCGAGAACCGCTCCCTGTACTACGCGCGCCTCTACCTGGATCTCCACGGCGGTCTCGAGGAGATCGAGCGGCACCTGTGCGACGTCGAAGACTGCCTCGACACCGACGAGGCCAGGACCGGCCTTGCGCTCGCGGTACTCGGTCACCTCGCCTCGTACGGCAGGGACGACGCCCTCGCGCTGCTGCGGCGGTACGCCGCCGGCGGCGCCAACTGGGCCTGGGCCCTCGACGAGCTCGCCCTGCGCGACGACGACAACGGCCTGCGCGCGCTGGCCGCGCCGGTCCTCGCCCGCTTCCCGGCGACCCCGGAGGGCGATGCCGAACTCGCCGTCGCCGTACGGGACGCCTTCGAACCACGGCCGTGGCGGCTGTGGGCCGAGGACCGGCGGGAGGCGATCGGCGCCCGCGTGCGCGCGGCCCGGGAAGCCGGCTCCTTCGACCGCTGGCAGCGCCAGCTGCGACCCACCGGGCCCCGGCCGGGCTGGAGCATCCAGGCCGTCTTCGACTGGGCCGACCAGGGTGTCGAGCGCGGCAGCGCCCTCCATGTGCCCGCGGCCCGCTGTCTGTCGGCGGTCGCGGGACCCGAGGACCGGCCCGCCATCGTCAAGGCCGCACGAGAAGGATCCGACGGTGCGCGCTGCGCCGCCCTGCACTATCTCGCCGAGTCACGCGACCCCGTCGTCCTCGATCTGATCGAGGCCGCGGTGTCGGTCGGCTCCCGCACCGTCGCCGACGCCGCCGTCGCCGCGTTCGAGCGGATGTGCGGCGACGAGGCCGTCGACCGGGCCCGCGGCTGGGTGCACCGGCCCGACGCGCTCGGCGCGTCAGCCGCGGGTGTCCTCGCCTGCCGGGGCGCCGCCAAGGACGACAAGCTGGTCCTCGGCGCGCTGCGCGAGACCGTACGGGCCGACGGGCCCGACGCACCGCTGCTGTGGAGACTGGTCGACGGGGCCGGACGGCTCGGCATCGGCTGCGCCGCACCCGTACTGCGCCATGTGTACCGGGAGACCGCGTCCTCGCAGCTGCGCGGGTGCGCGGCCCGCGCGCTCGCCGCCACCGACGCCTCCTTCGCCACCGGATTCGCCGTCGAATGCCTGTGGGACTGCGAGGAGACCACCAGAGAAGTCGGCGCGCTGCACGCCGAGACCGGTGATGTGCGTGTTGCCGAGCGATTGCGCCGACTGGCAGCCGATCCGGCCGAGGAGGCAGAGGTGCAAACCGCCGTACGCAGCAGAATCGGCCCGGACATGCCCGCCGTATGACATTCGGGACGCGAAACGGCCCCGGCCACAAACGCTCACGGGACGTTAGCCAAGGGGAAAGATCCACGTTGGCACAGCCACCCCGGGCCAGACGACAACTCGGGTATGCGTGTCGTCATCGTCACCGAATCCTTTCCGCCAGACGTCAATGGTGTGGCGCACTGCGCCCTGCAGACCGCCCGGCACCTCGCCGTGCGCGGTCATGACCCGCTCGTCATAGCCCCGGCGGTCGCCGGGGCCGACAGCTCCGACCGGAGCGCGCCCTGCCCCGTGGTGCGTGTCCCCTCTCTGCCACTGCCCGGATATCCGCAAGTACGGGTGGCGCTCCCCAGCCGCCGGGTGGCGGCCGCGATCGCCGCCCACCGGGCCGAGCTCGTCCATCTGGCCAGCCCGTTCGTGCTCGGCGTGCGCGGCATGGCCGCAGCGGCGCGGCTGGGCCTGCCGGCCGTCGCCGTCTACCAGACCGACCTCGCGGGCTATGCCCGTACGTACGTGGGCGCCGGCGAAGGGGCCGCGTGGCGGCGCATCCGTACCGTGCACAGCGCCGCGGACCGCACGCTCGCGCCCTCCAGCGCCGCCCTGCGCGATCTGGAGGAGCACGGGGTGGAGCGGGTGCGGCTGTGGCCTCGCGGCGTGGACACCGCACGTTTCCGGCCAGAGCTGCGGGACGAGCAACTGCGCCGCGAGCTCGCCCCCAACGGCGAGCTGATCGTCGGCTATGTCGGCCGGCTCGCCCCCGAGAAGCATGTCGAGCTCCTCGCCGGGGCCTGCGGGATGCCCGGCGTACGGGTCGTGGTCGTCGGCGACGGGCCGAGCGAGCCGTCGCTGCGCACCGCACTGCCCGGGGCCGTCTTCCTCGGCCGCAGGACCGGCGACGATCTCGCCCGGATCTTCGCCTCGCTCGACGTCTTCGCCCACACCGGTCCGTACGAGACCTTCTGCCAGACCGTGCAGGAGGCCATGGCCAGTGGGGTGCCGGTCATTGCGCCGGCCGCGGGCGGACCGCTCGACCTGGTCGACCACGGGCGTACCGGGATGCTGGTCGAGCCGCGGAACGTGGACGCGGTGCAGAGCGCGGTCGCGACGCTGGCCGGGGACCCGGCGCTGCGTGCCGCCTACGGGCTGGCCGGACGGGCCGCCGTCGAGGGCAGGACCTGGGCGGTGATCGGGGACCTGCTCCTCGACCACTACGCCGAGGTGCTCGGCGCGCGTACGGCGGTGGCGGCATGAGCGGGCTGCGGATCGTACGGCTCGCGAACTTCGTCACCCCGGCATCCGGCGGCCTGCGCACCGCGCTGCGCGAGCTCGGCAAGGGCTATCTGGCCGCGGGCCACGAGCCCGTGCTGATCGTGCCCGGTGACCTGGCGAGCGACCAGCTCACCCCGCAGGGACGGGTGATCACCCTGCCCGGACCCGAGCTGCCGGGTACCGGCGGCTACCGGGTGCTGGCAGGCCGGCGGCGGCTGCGCGACGTCCTGGAACGCATCGAACCCGACCGGATCGAGGTCTCCGACCGCACCACCCTGCGGTGGACCGGCGAGTGGGCCCGGCGCCACCGGATCCCCTCGGTGATGGTCTCGCACGAGACGGCCGACGGGGTGCTCAGGACGTGGGGGCTCTCGGAGTCGCTCGCGGCCCGGACCGCGGACCGGCTCAACCGCCACACCGCGTGGGCGTATTCGCGGATCGTCTGCACGACGGAGTGGGCGGAGCGGGAGTTCGTCCGCATCGGGGCGCGCAATGTGGTGCGCGCGCCCCTCGGCGTCGATCTGGTCGGCTGCAGGCCGGGACGGCGCAGCAAGGTCCTGCGCGCGAAGTACGCCGCCGGGGCCGAAGTGCTTCTGCTGCTCTGCTCCCGCCTCTCGGTCGAGAAGCGCCCGGGCATGGCTCTGGACGCGCTCGCCGAGCTGCGGGAACGCGGTGTGCGGGCCTCCCTGGTGGTCGCGGGCGACGGCCCCCTGCGGGCCGCGCTGACCCGCAGGGCCCGAGCGGAGCGGCTGCCCGCGGTCTTCCTCGGCTATGTCGGCGACCGCGAGCTGGTGGCCGACCTCCAGGCGGCCGCGGACCTCTGCCTGGCGCCGGGTCCCGCGGAGACCTTCGGGCTCTCTGCTCTGGAGGCGCTGGCCTGCGGCACGCCGGTCGTGGCGAGCGCGTCGTCGGCGCTGCCGGAGGTGGTGGGCGACGCGGGAGCGGCGGCGCTCGACACTCCGGAGGACTTCGCCGACGCGGTGCAGAGCCTGCTCGCCCGCCCGGAGAACGACCGCCGCGAGGCGGCCAGGGCGCGGGCCGAACTCTTCGACTGGCAACGCTCGGTAGAGGCGTTCCTGGCGGCGCACGAGGCCCCGCCGGTGCGCGAGCGTGCACACGGAGAAGGGGTGACGGCGTGACGGCGGGCCGGGGCGCCACGCTGGTGGACGAGCCGGGCTCGGAGGGTCCGGAGGGGGGCGCGGAGGCCTCCCGGCCCGGGGCGAAGGTGCGCGTCGAAGCTCTTGATGCGGAACGTCAACGCGTCATTGGGGGCGCCTCGGCGGTCGGGGACGGCGCGCAGGTGGTGGCGTACGTGTCCAAGGCTGCGGTCGTGGCTCCGATGGTCGGGGACGGTGTCCCGGTGGGTGCGTATGGCTCCGGGGCTGCGGTTGTGGCTCCGGTGGTCGGGGATGGCTCCTCGGCGGGCGGGTACGTGTCCACGGCTGCCGTAGTTGCCCCGGCGGTGGGGCACGGCGCCCGCGTGGACGGATACGCCTCCAACGCCGCCGTCGTGGCTCCGGTGGTCGGGGATGGTGCCTGGGTGGACGGGCACGCCTGCACGGCTGCCGGCGTAACCCCGCCAGTCAGCCACCGCTCGCCCGGCGACGGGCTCGCCCCCCAACCCCACTCGCGCGCGCCCCGTTTCGCCGCTCTCGGTGACTCCCTCACCGAAGGCGTCGGCGATCGCGTCGATGGCCACTGGCGGGGATGGGCCGCTCTGCTCGCCTCGGGGATCGGGGGCGGCGACGCGCCCGCCGAGTTCCGGAACTTCGCCGTCAGCGGAGCGCTCACCGGGGACGTCGCCGAGCGGCAGACCCCCGAGGCGCTGGCGTTCGAACCCGACATCGCCGCCGTACTCGTCGGGGTCAACGACACCCTGCGCCGCACCTTCGACATCGAGGACATGGCCCGGCAGCTCGACGCCGTGTGCAAGCAGCTCGTGGCCCGCGGCACCGTGCTGCTGACCGCGTGTCTGCCCGACCCCGGCAGCATGCTCGGGCTTCCCCTGCCGCTGGCCCGCCCGCTCGCCAGGCGTCAGCGGGCGGTCAACGCGGTCGTCCACGCCCTGTCCGACCGTTACGGCGCCGTACATCTGCATGCTGCGGACGCCGCCTGGGTCGCCGATCGGTCCATGTGGAGCGCAGACCGGCTGCATCCGGGCGAGCGTGGACACCGGATGATCGCCCGGCGCTTCCACGAGCTGCTGGCCGAGCGCGGCCTCGCCCATGGGACGGCGCCCGGCGGCGAGCCCGAGCAGCGCCCGCCGAGCCGGTCCGCGTCCGTGCTGTGGCTCGCCACGGCCGGCACCGCGTGGGTGGCGCGCCGCTGCACCGACCTGCTGCCGCAGCTGATGAGGCTGGCGGGCGCGGAGGTACGCCACTGGGCGCGCGGCACCAGCGCACGCCTGGACCTGAGCGCCGAGCACGCCCTCTCGTCCGCGCTGGCCTCCGTGTCACCGGACGGTCCCCTTGCCAGAATGGGGGAATGAGCGGGCGCTGGGAGTTCTGGATCGACCGTGGCGGCACCTTCACCGACGTCGTGGGCCGACGCCCCGACGGACGGCTCGTGACCCGGAAGCTGCTCTCGCACAACCCGGAGCGGTACCGCGACGCGGCCGTCGCCGGGATCCGGCTGCTCCTCGGCGTCGGCCAGGACGAACCCGTCCCGGCCGACCGTGTCGACAGCGTGAAGATGGGCACGACCGTCGCCACCAACGCCCTCCTCGAGCGGCGCGGCGAGCCGACCGTCCTCGTCATCACCGAGGGATTCCGGGACGCGCTGCGCATCGCGTACCAGAACCGGCCCCGGCTCTTCGACCGTCGGATCCTGCTCCCGGAGGCTGTGTACGAGCGCGTCATCGAGGTCCCTGAACGCGTCGACGCCCACGGCGAGAGAGTCCGCCCGCTCGACCTGGCCGCCGTCACCGAGCAGTTGAAGGCCGCCCGCGCCGACGGCTTCCACGCCGCCGCCGTCGTGCTGCTGCACGGCTACCGCCACCCCGCCCACGAGACCCGCGTCGCCGACGAGGCCCGCGCGCTCGGCTTCACCCAGGTCAGCTGCTCCCACGAGGTCAGCCCGCTGATCAAACTGGTGCCGCGCGGCGACACCACCGTCGTCGACGCGTACCTCTCGCCGATCCTGCGACGCTACGTCGACGAGGTCGCGGCCGAACTCGACGGCATCCGCCTGATGTTCATGCAGTCCAACGGCGGACTGCGCGAGGCCACCCACTTCCGCGGCAAGGACGCCGTGCTGTCCGGCCCGGCCGGCGGCGTCGTCGGCATGGCCAGGACCGCCGAACAGGCCGGTTTCTGCCGGGTCATCGGCTTCGACATGGGCGGCACATCCACCGATGTTTCGCACTACGCCGGCGAGTTCGAGCGCGAGCTCGGCACGCAGGTCGCCGGCGTACGGATGCGCGCTCCGATGATGAACATCCACACCGTCGCGGCCGGCGGCGGCTCCGTCCTCCACTTCGACGGCCGTCGCTACCGCGTGGGACCCGGCTCCGCCGGCGCCGTGCCCGGCCCCGCCTGCTACCGCCGCGGTGGCCCCCTCACCGTCACCGACGCCAATGTGATGCTCGGCCGCATCCAGCCCGGCCACTTCCCCGCCGTCTTCGGCCCGGACGGCGATCAGCCGCTGGACGCCGACACCGTGCGTGAACAGTTCACCGAACTGGCCGGTGAGGTACGCAAGGAGACCGGCACGGAACGGACCCCCGAGGAGGTCGCGGCCGGTTTCCTGGAGATCGCCGTCCTCAATATGGCGAACGCCGTCAAGAAGATCTCCGTACAGCGCGGGCACGACATCACCCGCTACGCCCTCACCTCCTTCGGCGGCGCGGGCGGCCAGCACGCCTGCGCCGTTGCCGACGCCCTCGGCGTCGACACCGTCATCGTTCCGCCGCTGGCCGGGGTGCTCTCCGCGTACGGCATCGGGCTCGCCGACGCGACCGCCATGCGCGAGCAGTCCGTCGAGGCGGAACTGGACGAGGCCGCCCTCGGACGCGTACGCGCACTCTGCGACGATCTCGCCGCCCGCACCCGCGCCGAACTGCGCGCCGACGCCGTCCCGGACGCCGCGATCAGCACGCACGCGCGCGTGCTGCTCCGTTACGCGGGAACGGACGCCAGTCTGCCCGTGCCGCTGGACACCGTCAGCGCCATGAAGGAGGCCTTCGAAACGACCCACCGTGCCCGCTACGCGTTCACCATGGACAAGCCGCTCGTCGTGGAGGCGGTCTCTGTCGAGGCGGTGGGAACGGCGGGGGAGCACGGCGCATACGTCGTCGAAGAGACGGCGGGCGAAGGGGAGTTCGCCCCGCGCACCGTGGTGCGGATGTTCGTGGACGGCGAGCGGCGCCAGACGCCCCTGTACCGGCGGGCGGACCTGGGCCCCGGCGACGCCGTGGAGGGGCCCGCGATCATCGCAGAGGCCGACGCCACCACCGTGGTCGACCCGGGCTGGCGCGCGGCCGCCGACGAGAGCGGGCATCTGCTGCTCACGCGTGTGCGCCCCCGCCCGGGCAGGGCCGCTGTCGGCACCGACGTGGACCCCGTCCTCCTGGAGGTCTTCAACAATCTCTTCATGGCCATCGCCGAGCAGATGGGCGTCCGCCTGGAGAACACCGCCCACTCCGTCAACATCAAGGAGCGGCTCGACTTCTCCTGCGCACTCTTCGACGCGGACGGCAATCTGATCGCCAACGCACCCCACATTCCCGTACATCTCGGCTCGATGGGCGAGTCCATCAAGGAGGTGCTGCGCCGCAACGAGGGCGTGATGCGGCCGGGCGATGTCTACGCGATCAACGACCCGTACCACGGCGGCACTCATCTCCCCGACGTCACGGTCGTGACGCCCGTGTTCGAGGGGAACGACCTGCGCTTCCTGGTGGCCTCGCGCGGCCATCACGCCGAGATCGGCGGCATCACCCCCGGCTCCATGCCCGCCTTCAGCCGCACCGTGGACGAGGAGGGTGTGCTCTTCGACAACTGGCTGCTCGTACGGGACGGGCGACTCCGCGAGGCCGAGACGCGAGAGCTGCTGACCACCGCTCCCCACCCGTCCCGCGCGCCGGACACCAACCTCGCCGACCTGCGCGCCCAGATCGCCGCCAACGAGAAGGGGATCGCCGAACTGCGCCGGATGGTCGACCAGTTCGGACTCGATGTCGTCCAGGCCTATATGCAGCATGTCCGGGACAACGCCGAGGAGTCGGTGCGCCGCATCGTCGCAGGGCTGAGCGACGGCTCGTATCGCTACGAGACCGACGGCGGGGCAGTCATTCAGGTGGCGTTGCGGGTGGACCGTGACGAGCGCAGCGCCGTCATCGACTTCACCGGCACCTCGCCGCAGCAGCCAGGGAACTTCAACGCTCCCAAGTCCGTGGTGATGGCAGCGGTGTTGTACGTGTTCCGGACGCTCGTCGCCGACGACATTCCGCTCAACAGCGGCTGCCTGGAGCCGCTGGAGGTGCGGGTGCCGGAGGGCTCGATGCTCGCGCCCGTACATCCGGCGGCGACTGTCGCGGGCAATGTGGAGACCTCGCAGGCCGTCACGGGCGCGCTGTATGCCGCGCTCGGCGTCCAGGCCGAGGGCTCGGGCACGATGAACAACCTGACCTTCGGCAACGACCGTGTGCAGTACTACGAGACGGTGGCCAGCGGCTCCGGAGCGGGCGACGGCTTCGACGGCGCCGACGCCGTACAGACCCATATGACCAACTCGCGCCTCACCGACCCCGAAGTGCTGGAGTGGCGCTACCCGGTGCGGGTGGACGCCTTCGCCGTACGGGAGGGCAGCGGCGGCCGGGGACGCTGGAAGGGCGGAAGCGGAGTGGTCCGCAAAATCCGCTTCCTGGAGCCGATGACGGTCGCGCTGCTCACCGGGCACCGCCGCGTCCCGCCGTACGGCATGGCGGGCGGCGAGGCGGGCGCGCTCGGCAGGAACGTCGTGGAGCGTGCCGACGGAAGCGTGACGGAGCTGCACGGCGTGGACTCGGTGGATGTCGGCCCCGGGGACGTGCTCGTGATGCACACACCCGGGGGCGGGGGCTACGGCAAGCCCGATTCGTAGCCGGCGGACCGGGCGGAGCGAATCGGGACGGCACGATTCGAGACGTCACGAATCAGGTCGAAACGCACCGGGTCGAAACGCACCGGGTCGAAACGCACCGGGTCGAAACGCACCGGGTCGAAACGCACCGGCGTGCCGGGCACGGCCTGAGCCGCCGCCGCGAGATCCCGCTCGTCGACCACCGCCACCACCGGGTAGCCGCCGGTGGTGGGATGGTCGGCGAGAAAGACCACCGGGCAGCCGTCCGGCGGCACTTGGACCGCCCCCAGCACCATGCCCTCGCTGGGGAGTTCGCCTCGTACGGCGCGCTCGAGGGACGGCCCTTCGGTACGCAGCCCGATGCGGTTGCTCGCCGAGGAGACCCGGTACGCGCCTCGGGCCAGGGTGTTCAGCGCCGCGTCCGTGAACCAGTCGGCGCGCGGCCCGAGCCGGACCCGCAGCACCAGTTCGGCCGGCGGGGCGGGCCACGGCACGCCGCCGTCGAGCCGGGCCGGCGGGCCGGCCGGCTTCCCGAGCGGCAGGACCGAGCCGTCCGCGAGGGGCGGGGGGCCGAGTCCGGAGAGCAGATCGGTGGAGCGGCTGCCGAGCACCGGATCGACCGCGACCCCGCCGGCGAAAGCCACATAGGTGCGCACGCCGCGCACCGCCGGGCCCGCCTCCAGCAGCGATCCCGCGGCGATGCGCACCGGCGCGCCCCACGCCGCCGGCCGCCCGTCGACCGTGACGGAGCACGGCGCGCCGCCCACCGCCACGGTCACCGCGCAACGCGGCCGCAGAGCACACCCGTTGATCGTGGTCTCCAGGACCGCGGCCCTCGGGGTGTTGCCGACGAGACGGTTGACGAGAGCGGCCGAGTGCGGGTCGAGCGCCCCGGAGCGCGGCACCCCCAAGTGGGCATGTCCGGGCCGCCCCAGATCCTGCACAGTGGTCAGCGCCCCGGCCCGTACGACGGCGAAGGCCCTGTCGGTCATCGGCGGATCCCGGCACGCTCCGGCACAAAACGCACCCGCGTCCCCGGCGAGAGCAGCGCGGCGGGCTCCCGCGCCGGATCCCACAGCACGGTGTTCGCCGTCCCGATCAGCTGCCAGCCGCCGGGGGACGAGCGGGGATACACCCCGGTGTACGGACCGGCCAGGGCGAGCGCCCCGGCCGGGACGGAGGTGCGCGGGGTGGCCCTGCGCGGGACCGCGTACTGCTGCGGCAGCCCCGTCAGATAGCCGAATCCGGGGGAGAACCCGCAGAAGGCGACCCGGAATTCGGCCGCGGAATGGATCCCTGCGACCTCCTCCTCCGGCACCTGCCACAGCGCCGCGACATCCGCCAGGTCGGGCCCGTCGTAACGCACCGGAACCTCGATCGCGTCCTGCACGCGCGCGTGGAGCGGCGGAATCTCCCACTGAGCGAGCTCCCTGGCGAATTGCTCCGGGCCGTCGAGCCCGTCGAGGAGCACCGTCCGCGCGGCGGGCACGATCTCCCGGATCGCGGGCAGGGCGCCGGCGGCACGTCGACGCAGCAGTTCGGCATGGAGCGCGCCGGCCTCGTCCCCGTCGGCCAGCTCGACGAGGAGAGCCCGGTCGCCGACCGGAAGTGCTCTCATACGAAGGCCTCCACCCGGACCCCGACGCTCTCCAGCTGGTGTCGCACCCGACGGGCGAGCGTGACGGCCCCCTGAGTGTCGCCGTGCAGGCAGAGCGAGCGGGCACGCACCGCGACCGACCGTCCGCAACGCGAAGTGATCACCCCGAACCGCGCCATGCTGACGGACCGTTCGACGACCGCGGCCGGGTCGCTGAGCACCGCGCCGTCCTGTCCGCGCGGCACGAGCGTGCCCTCCGCGGTGTACGCCCGGTCCGCGAACGCCTCGGTGACGACGGGCAGTCCGGCCTTCTCCGCCATGGTGTGCAGCTTCGATCCGGGCAGCCCGAGCAGCGGCAGCCGCTCGCCCGACAGCAGTACGCCTTCAACGACGGCCGCCGCCTGCTCCTCGTCGTGGACGACTCGGTTGTACAGAGCGCCGTGCGGTTTGACGTACGAGACACGTGACCCGGCCGCCCGCGCGAAGATCTCCAACGCCCCTATCTGGTAGGCGATCTCGGCGGCCAGCTCGTCGGGCGGCACGTCCATGGAGCGCCGTCCGAAGCCGGCCAGATCGCGGTACGAGACCTGGGCGCCGATCCGCACCGAGCGGTCCGCCGCCAGCTCACAGACCCGGCGCATGGTGGCCGCGTCCCCGGCGTGAAAGCCGCAGGCGACATTGGCGCTGGTGACGACGGACATCAGCTGTTCGTCGTCGGTCAGCCGCCAGCGGCCGAAGCCTTCGCCGAGGTCGGCGTTGAGATCGATGGACGCCCAGGTCATGTGCTCCCCTTTCCTGTCTTTCCTGCTTCTCCTCAGGCCACGCGGTACTGCTCGTCGCGGGCGTCCGTGATGAACATCTGGCCCGGTGCGTGCGTGATCGCGAACGGCGGCCGCGAGGCCCTCACCGCCGCCTGCGGGGTGACCCCGCACGCCCAGAACACCGGGACGTCGCCCGGCTCGACGTCCACCGGGTCGCCGAAGTCGGGGCGGCCCAGGTCCTCGATGCCGAGCGCCGCCGGGTCGCCGTTGTGCACAGGACCGCCGTGCACCGCGGGCATCAGGGCGCTGTGACTGATCGCCGTGGCGAGGTGCTCGGGCGGCACGGGGCGCATCGACACCACCATGGGCCCCTGCAGCCGCCCCGCGGGACGGCAGAGCCGATTGGTCACGTACATCGGGACATTGCGGCCTTGCTCGACATGGCGCATCGGAACTCCGGCCTCGGCAAGCGCCCACTCGAAGGTGAAGCTGCAGCCGAGCAGGAACGACACCAGGTCGTCGCGCCAGTGCGGCACGGCATCCGTGGGCTCGTCGACGAGTTCGCCGTGCTCCCACACGCGGTAGCGCGGGAGATCGGTGCGCAGATCGGCGTCCGGGGCGAGCGGCGTAGACCAGGAACCGGCGTCGGTGACGTCGAGCACCGGACAGGGCTTCGGATTGCGCTGGCAGAACAGCAGCATGTCGTACGCCCAGTCGGCGGGGACCGAGATCAGGTTCGCCTGTGTGTGGCCGGGGGCCAGGCCCGCGGTGGGCCCGGTCACTCCGGAACGGAACTGCTTGCGGGCCTCGTCAGGCGTCCAGGCGTGCCCGTCGACGCGCCCCATGGCGGAGCCGGCGGGCCGGTTCTTCGGCCGGTCCTTCGCCCGGTGCGTGGTCCGGTCCTTGGTCCGGTCCTTGGTCCGGTCATCCGTCCCGTTCACAGCAGCTCCTTGCCACGCGTCTCGGGCAGGCCGAGCAGCGCTATCACCGCGAGACCGTAGCCCACCGCGCCGAGGACGAGCGCGCCGCCGACTCCCCAGCTGTCGGACAGAAAGCCGACGAGGGTGGGCAGGAACGCGCCCACGCCGCGGCCGCAGTTGTACGTGAAGCCCTGACCGGTGCCGCGCACGGCGGTCGGGTAGAGCTCGCTGAGGAACGATCCGAAGCCGCTGAAGATCGCGGACATGCAGAAGCCGAGCGGGAAGCCGAGGACGAGGAGCAGACCGTTCGCCCCCGAGGGGATGTTGGTGTAGGCGAGGATGCCGATCGCGGACAGCACGGCGAAGAGGACGATGTTCTTCTTCCGGCCGATCCGGTCCGAGAGATAACCGCCGGTGAGATAGCCGATGAAGGCACCGGATATCAGGAAGGTCAGATAGCCGCCGGTGCCGACGACGGTGAGCCCCCGCTCGGTCTTGAGGTACGTCGGCACCCAGGTCGCGAGCGTGTAGTAGCCGCCCTGGACGCCGGTGGAGAGCAGCGTCGCGAAGAACGTCGTGCGCAGCAGGTCCTTCTTGAAGATCGAGGAGAAGGAGCCGCGCTCGGTGCTGGCTGTGCGACGCGCGGCGGCCTCGGGTGCGTCGCTGACATTCCGTCGTATGTAGATCACCAGCAGGGCGGGCAGCGCGCCCGTCCAGAACATCACGCGCCAGGCGGTGTCGGCGTCGAGGAACTGGAAGACCAGGGTGTAGACGATGACGGCGAGCGCCCAGCCGGCCGCCCACGCGCTCTGCACGGCGCCGAGGGTGCGGCCACGGTGCTTGGCACTGGCGTACTCCGCTACCAGGATCGCGCCGACAGCCCACTCGCCGCCGAAGCCGAGGCCCTGAAGGGCCCGGAAGACAAGCAGCGTCTCGTAGTTGGGGGCGAAACCGCACAGGACGGTGAACACCGCGTAGGTGATCACCGTGATCATCAGCGCCTTCACCCGGCCGATCCGGTCGGCGAGGATCCCGGCGCCGGCGCCGCCCACCGCGGAGACGACCAGGGTGACGGTGGTGAGAAGTCCGGTCTGTCCGTTGTCGAGACTGAAGTACGCGGCGATCGCCACCATGCTGAGCGGCAGCGTGAAGTAGTCGTAGGAGTCGAGGGCATAGCCGCCGAACGCACCGCCGAAGGCACGGCGGCCGCGTGGACCGAGTGCCTTCAGCCAGGCGAACGCGCCGGTGTCCTCGGGGAGTTCGCCCTGCTTCGTCTGTGCCTGGGTCGTGCTCATCTGCACCTCGCAGAGGGGGAGGAGGGTGCTGTCGAGACTGTGCGGTGTCGCCAAGGTAGGGGATTGTTGAACGATCCGACAAGGGTGATGTCGGGTTGTTCTTGCTTCTACGCTTCTACGATGGAGTTCGCGCGTCGGCGAGAGCGGCCGGCGGGGGAGAGAGAGGGTGTTGTGGGGACGACGGAGTCCGGGATCGGCGGACTGGCGGACGACCGCCCGCTGTTGGGCCGAACCAGCACGGCGGAACGGGTCGCGGACATCCTGCGCACCCGCATCGCGGAGGGCTACTTCCCGCCGGGAGAGCGCCTTTCTGAGGACAGCATCGGCAAGGCGCTCGGCGTCTCGCGCAACACACTGCGCGAGGCGTTCCGGCTGCTGACACACGAGCGGCTGCTGGTGCACGAGCTCAACCGCGGGGTTTTCGTGCGGATGCTCGCCGTTCAGGACGTCGTGGACATCTACCGCACCCGGCAGTTGGTCGAATGCGCCGTCGTGCACGGGCTCGGAGAGCCGCCGTACGCGCTGGAGCAGCTGGACGCGGCCGTGGCGGGCGGTGAGCGGTCGGAGCGTGAGCGCGACTGGAAGGGTGTCTCCACGGCCAACATCCACTTCCACCGCGAACTCGTCGCCCTCGCAGGCAGCGCCCGCACGGACGAGTTGATGCGCAGCGTGCTGGCCGAGCTGCGGCTGGCGTTCCATGTGGTGGACGACCCGCGGCGGCTGCACCAGCCTTATCTCGTACGTAACCGGGCGATTCTGGAAGCTCTGCGCGCGGGGGACCGGTCGGGCGCGGAGCGGCTCCTCGCGGACTACCTCGACGACTCGCGCATGCAACTGGTGGAGACGTACGCGCATCGCGTAGAGGAGGAAGAAGAAGAGGGAGCGTAGCGGGGCCGGTCGCTTCTGCGCCGTTTCGACCGTTGTCAGTGCGAGGACCTAATCTGTGCAGCGTGACTTCGCCTGCCTCGACGGACTTCGTTCCGCCCCAGCTCAGCGCGGGGCCGCGGCCCGCACAGGGCCCGGCCGCCGACGAAGGGCTCGCGCGGCGGCTGCGCGCGCTCGCGTGCACCGCGCCGCTGCACGACCTCGACACCCGCAAGGCGAACCTCGCGGGGGAGTACACCGTGTACGCGATGGCGGAGGTCGCCCTCGCGGCGATCGACCTCGTCACGCTGAACATGGACTTCGACACCGGCGCCGATCATGACCAGATAGTGGCGAGACTGCTTCCGCGCGTCGCCGCCCAGGCCCCGCGGCGCCCGGTTGCCGAGCATGAGCGGGTCGCCCGCTGGGTCCTGGAGAACCTGATCAACGTCGGCAGCGTGGACCGCGGATTCCGCGCGGTCTACGGCACTTTCGGCCCCGACGGCGTCTACACACGGCGTGACTACGACTTCAAGCTCATCGAGGAAGTGCCGGGATACGGCGGCAGCGTCTATCTCCGTACGACCGACGAAGCGGTCAACGTCCTGGTCGGCGCCCTCGACACGGACGTCACCAGCGCGCAGATCGCGGCCGAGGTGAAGCTGGAGGTCCTGATCAGCAGGGGCCGCCTCGCCGATGCTCAGCTCGCGGCCGAGCAGGCCAGATACCGCACCGTGCAGTACGCCGAGACGCTGCGCAGAACGCTGGAGGCGACCCGGCGCAATGTGCGGGCCGTCGACTGGCTCAACGCGGTGCCCGACATGATCGCCGAGGCGCTCGACCACGTCGCCGACCGCTATCGCCATGAGAACGCGATCCTGACGAACATCCGCAGGGCGAGGGACGAGGCAGAAGACCCCGAGCACAAGCGGCGCGCCGCCGAACTCGTCGACATAGTCAAGGACTGCATCCGCCGCCACACTCAGCTCCAGTCCCGGCTGCTCGAGGCCGGCCCGCTGTTCCGCGCCGAACAGGACCGCCAGGCCTTCGCCCGCCCCACCGCCCGGACCGGGCTCGATCTGTACGGTCAGCTGGTCGCGCCGATCCTGCCGCTCCCCATGGAGGCCGCGATCCGCGTCACGGACGCGTTCTTCGCACGCGGGACCGGTCTGCGTACGCCGTCGTCCGTACGGGTCGGAGACCTGGTCGACATGCTGCTCACCCCGCCGATGGAGCGCGAGCATCTGGGCGCGGAGATGCCTGAGCCGGATCTGATCGCCACGCCCGACGACAGCCGCTTCAGCGAAGCGCAGCTGGCGAGCGCGATGGAACTGCTCGACCTGGAGCACGACGCGCCGCGCCGACTCTCGGGACTGCTCGCGGAGGCCCGCCGCCGCGATCCAGAACTGCCGTATCTGGTCGCCCTGCTGGCCATCCACGCGGCGAGCCCACCGGTCGGCACGGCCTACCGCCAGGGCGAGGAGCGGCTGCTGTTCGCCGTCGACGACGGCACCGAACTGGACGACCCGGAATTCGGCGGGGCGGACCTGATCGTGGGCACGGCGCTGCTGGACGCGACGGGCATGGCGGCAGCGCGTTCGGAGGCGGCGTGAGCACCAGTACCGGGGCTCCGCCCCGGACCCCGCCGGGGGCGCTGCCCCCGGACCCCCGCGCCTCAAACGCCGGCGGTGCTCATTTTGAGCCCGTTCGGCGATTGAGGACACGCCCGAAGGGCGTGCTGGGGTCTGGGGGCGGAGCCCCAGTTCCAGGCCCGCCGCAGGCGCCGTCTCGCCGACACCAGCAATTCGCAGCAAGGAGCACCCTCCAGTGAGTGACGACCACGCACCGACCACCGCGTGGAGCGACCGCGACCCGACCGGCCCGGCTGAGACGCCCGCATCGGCCGCACCGGCCACCGCCACCGCCGCCGTCACGCCCGCCGACGCCGCCGACGCCGCGCGGCTCGTCTCCTTCGGACTGCAGCCCAAGCTGCTGCCCGCGCGTGACGCGGAGTACGCCGAACTGCTGCGCCGCTACCGCGAGGAGACGGCCTTCGCCCGGCTCGCCGACGCCGTCGCCACCGGACTCGGGCTCGTCGTCCTCGAAGTCTCCCCGCGCGCCGGCATGGCCGTCACCGCCGGTGAGGACTCCGTCTTCGCCGTCCGCATGGGCGACTACGCCCGCCGCGCGTCCCCCGACTCCGCGGACCGCTTCCTGCACGGCCTGGCCCATCTCGCCGTCGCCGCCATGGCGTTCCCCCGCCCCGAGGACCTCGCCGACGACGGCTACATCGGCCGCATAACGGTCAACGGCGTCGACGCATTCGTCCGCCACGCATGCCGCCGCCTGGAGGAGCGCGCCGACGCGCAGGGCGAGAACACCGACCCCGCCACCGACACCCCCGGCCTGGAAGCCGCCTGGCGGATCTACGCACGGCGCAGCGCCACCGGTGCCACCAAGGACGCGCGACGCCTCGCCGGATCCACCACCGGCATCGTCGGCAAGGCGGTCGCCTTCCTCACCGACTCCGGCTTCCTCCAGCGGACCGGTGACGACGCCGGAGGCGCCTACCGCACCACCGCCCGCTACCAGCTCCAGGTGCGCGACATGGCGGGCAGCGCGGCCATGGCCGAGCTCATCGAGCTCGGCGTCGTGCCGGTCAGCGACGGCACCGCCACGCTCGTGCCGCCGCCCGACGCGGACGACCTGGAGCTGGCGGCCGACGCCGGCCTGCCCTTCCACGCCTGAACCCGTACCTCCCTGCTGAACTCCCCTGCCACACCTTCCTGCCAACTACGAGAGTCCGCCGCCATGTACGAGCTGTCCCGGGTCCGCCTCTACTCCATCGGGCCTGCCGGTGCGCGCTATGCCGACACCGTGCTGGACCTGCGCGGAGTCGGCGAGCCGGTGCCCCACCCCGCCCCCACACAGGCGGAGTTCTTCGAGGAGGAGCCGGTCGGCCCGCCGCGCCGCCCCGCGCCGGCCGGCGTGCTCTTCCTGGAGAACGGCGGCGGCAAGTCCGTACTGCTGAAGCTGATCTTCTCGGTGATGCTGCCCGGCCACCGCAACACCCTCGGCGGCGCCAGCTCCGGAGTACTGCGCAAGTTCCTGCTCGCCGACGACTGCGGACATGTCGCCCTGGAGTGGCAGCACACGCTCACCGGCGAGCTGGTGGTGGTCGGCAAGGTCAGCGAGTGGCGTGGCCGTCAGGTCTCGGGCGACCCGCGGAAGTTCGCGGAAGCCTGGTACTCCTTCCGGCCGGGACCGGGACTCAGCCTCGACTCCCTGCCGGTGGCCGAGTCGACCGCTGTCCGTCCGCCCGCCGAGGGCGCGTCGGGAGCGCAGGGCCGACGCCGCACGATGAAGGGCTTCCGGGACGCCATCACCGAGGCGGGCAAGGCGTATCCGCACCTCGACGTGTACTGGGAGGAGATCCACGACCGCTGGAACGAACACCTCGGCGATGTGGGTCTCGATCCCGAACTGTTCCGCTACCAACGGGAGATGAACGCGGACGAGGGCGAGGCCGCCGGGCTCTTCGCCGTCAAAAAGGACTCCGACTTCACCGATCTGCTGCTGCGGGCCGTCACCGACACCCGCGACACGGACGGGCTCGCCGACCTCGTCAGCAGCTTCGGCAACAAGCTCGGCCGCCGCGCCGAACTCACCGC
The DNA here is from genome assembly GCF_042888505.1 of Streptomyces sp. NPDC002870. Taxonomy (NCBI): domain Bacteria; kingdom Bacillati; phylum Actinomycetota; class Actinomycetes; order Kitasatosporales; family Streptomycetaceae; genus Streptomyces; species Streptomyces sp. NPDC002870. The sequence continues at coordinate 22,918 of NZ_JBIAPW010000042.1, read as the reverse complement.
GGAACGCGACTTCACGGCCGGCTCGGTCGATCTGCTGGGCCGGATCGTGGAGGCGGCCGAAGCCCGGACCAGGGCCCGCGACATCCACGCGGGCGCCGAGCGCCGTACGCGCACGCTGGCCCGCCGGCTCTCCGCCCGCGCCGCCCAGGAGCGAGGCCGTACGGCCGACCTCGCCCAGCAGGTCACCGCCGCCGCGCACACCGTGACGGAGGCCGAGCAGGCCCGCAGCCGCAGCTCGCTGATCGCCGCGGAACTGGCCTACCGGCACGCCTCGTTGGCCCTGGCCGTCGCGGAGAAGGGCGCCACGGCGCAGCGTCGTGAGCTGGCCGACGCGCGCACGCTGCACTCCGCCTGGCAGGCCGCTGAAGCCGTACTGCGCCACCGCGCCGCCGCCGACCGCTCCGCGCGCGTCGCCGCGGCGATCCGCGAGGCCGAACGGGACGCCGCCCCGGCGCTCGCCGCCCGTGCCAAGGCCGCCGCCGACCTCGTCCGCGCCCTGCACTCCGCAGCGGAGGCGGGCGAAGGGCTGGCCAATGAGGAGGAGGAGCGCTCCGCGGCGCTCCTGGAGGCGGGCGAGGCCGCACACCGCGACGCGACGGCCGCGGCCACGGAGGCGCAGCGCGCCCGCAGCGAGATCGGGCACCTGCGGCAGCGGCTGACCGAGGTCGAACAGGAGACGGCCGAGGCGGTACGGGCGGGCTGGCTCGACGACACCGCACCCGACGCCGACCCGGCGCGGGCCGCGCTGGCGGCGAGCGACGCGGAGAAGACGGCCGTCGGGACCTGGGACGCAGCCCGCGAGGCTGCTCGCACGACGGCGGACCATGCGCGCGACGCGGCCGCGGTGGAGGCCCGCGCCGAACTTGGGGCCGCCCGTGCGTCGGACGCGGCCGTGGCCGCGGAGAACGCGTACGAGGCGGAGCGCCGCGCGGCGGCCTCGATCGCCGGTGACGACCGCCTGGCGGAACTGCTGAGTCTGCCACCGACGCTGCATGCGGCGGTGCCGTCGCCACGACGGGGGACGACGGCGGCCGGTCAGACGCCCGGGGGAGTGCGCGCGGGGGACACGTCGGCGTCTGCCGGCGACGGCGCCACGGGCGGGCTCGGGCCGTCGCAAGCCGGTACATCCGCGGCGCCGGGGCCCGGCCAGGCGGGTGACCCCGTCTCCGAGGCGGGCGGCGCCGGTTCGTCCGGCGCGTCGGCCGACAGCGCGCGTGGCGCGTCCGTGGACCCCGCCCACGCCACTCTCCGCGCCGACTCCGCCGCGGTGTCCGGCAGCGGACAGACACACCAGGGCGGAAACACGCCCGGCACCGCTGCCCCCCTCCGCACCGTCGAAGAGCCCCTCACCGCCGAAGAGTTGGACCGGTACGCCGACGAGCTGCGGGAGCTGCTCGACCAGGGCATCGCCTCCGCCGAGCGGCATCTCTTCGACCTGCGCACCGCCGCCGCCGACGACGCCCGCATCCTCGGAGCGCTCGGCGACGGCGGGCTGCTGCCCCCCGGGCCCGACGTCCTCGCGACCGTCGAGTACCTCGGCGAGCACGGCATCCCCGCCCTGCCCGGCTGGCGCTACCTCGCGCAGGCCGTCGACCCGGCCGACCACGCCGCCGTGCTGGCCGCGCGGCCCGAACTCGTCGACGGTGTGGTGATCACCGATCCCGCCTCGCATGCCCGCGCACGCGAAGTCCTCGGCGCAGCCGCGCTGTTGCCCCGGTCCGCCGTGGCCGTCGGCACGGCCGCCGCGCTGCTCGCGCCGGTGCCAGGGCCCGGCACGGGCAGCGCCCCCGGCGAAGACGTGTTCCTCGTACCGCCGAACCCGGCCATGCACGACGAACACGCGGCCGACGAGGAGCGGCAGGCACTGCGGGCCCGGGCGACCGCGCGGGACGAGGAGATCCGTGCACTCGCGGCCCGGCTGGCCGGGGACCGTTCGATCGCCGCGCGGCTCGGCTCGTGGCGCGCGGACTGCCCGCCCGGGATGCTCGCCGAGCTCGCGCAGGGCGCCCGCAGCGCACGCGAAGCCGCAGAGGAGGCGCAGGCGGCGCTCGCCGAAGCCCGTACCGTACGCGCCGAGGCGGACGAGGCCGCGGCCGACGCCGCCCGGGTGCGCGACGAACGCCAGGAAGCGGCCCAGCGCGCCCGCCGCGCCGCCGATGCCCTCGCGGGCCTCGCCTTCCGGCTCCGTGAGCGCGCCGGCTGGCAGGTGAAGCTGCGCGAACTGGCGGACGACGCCGCCGAGTCCGAGGCCCGGGCCACGACCTGCCTGGAGCGGGCGAAGGCCGCCGACGAGGACCGCCGGGCCGCCCAGCGCGCCGGTGACGACGCCCGTCGTACGGCCCGCGCGCTGCGCGCCGAGCGCGCGGAGATCGCCGGTGCCCCGGAGAACCTGCCGGCGGCGGACGCGGACACTCCGCGCACCGCGCTGCCCGCCCTGCGTGAGGCGTACCGGGCCGCATCCCAGCTGTACGAGAAGGTGGGCGTCGGCGCCGACCTGCGCGCCGAACAGGCCCGTGCCGAGAGCGACGAGAGCGCCGCCCTCGCCGAGCTCGACAGGCTCACCAACAAGGTCCGCACCCGCGCCGCCCAGCTCCTGGAGGGCACGGACGGCGCCGACGGTCCGTCCCGCCAGGCCGCGGCCGCCCGCGCCGAGTCGCTCGTACAGATGCTGGAGTCTCGCGCGTCGGAGGCCAGCGAGAAGCTGGGCCGCCTGCGCGGCGAGGCGGAGCGGCTGGCTCCGTCCCCCGGCCTTCGGCATGGGGGACCTCACGGCGAGTCGCACACCGACCTTCCCGAAGAGCTGGTCCCCGCCGACGCCGAACAGGCTCAGGCCCTGCTGCGCACCGCCACGGCCGAACTGGCGGCGCGCACCGACGCGTTGGAGACGGCCCGTTCCGCCCACGCCGCCCTGCTCCAGGCCCATCGCGCCGCCGAGGACGCGGCGGGCGGCTTCGACGAGACCGCGGCGCTCCTGCGAGACCTGCTGCGGGAGCACCACGACGACGCGGCCGACGCGCAGGAGGCGCCCGAGCCGTACCCCGGCAGCCTGGAGGAGGCACGGCACTCGGCCGCCGAGGCCCGCCGGTCACTGCGCGGCTGCGCCACCGACCTGTCGGCGGCCGAGGCAGCCGTGCGAGAAGCGAGCGACATCCTCGTACGGCACGCCAACTCCACGCGGTACGAGCAGGTGCGCACCCCCGCACGCCAGCAGATCCGGGAGCTGCCGGCCGCCGCACTGCCCGAGCACGCCGCGAAGTGGGCGGAGGCCTTCGCTCCCCGGCTGCGCGTGCTGACCGACGAGCTGGAGCAGCTGGAGCGCAACCGCGACACCATCGTCGACCGGCTGCGCGGTCTCGTGGAGTCCGCGCTGACGACGCTCCGTTCGGCACAGCGGCTCTCCCGCCTTCCGGAGGGGCTCGGCGAGTGGTCCGGACAGGAGTTCCTGCGGATCCGCTTCGAGGAGCCGGACCAGGCGACGCTCGCCGAGCGGCTCGGCGAGGTCATCGACGAGGCGACCCGGGCGGCCGTGAAGAAGAACTCCGCGGCGGCGTACGGGGAGGGCCGCCGGGACGGAATGTCCTTGCTGCTGCGCGGAGTTCAGGCTGCGCTGCAGCCGAGGGGCATCGCCGTGGAGATCCTCAAGCCCGACGCGGTGCTGCGTGCCGAGCGGGTCCCGGTCGGCCAGATGGGCGACGTCTTCTCCGGCGGCCAGCTGCTCACCGCGGCCATCGCGCTGTACTGCACGATGGCGGCTCTGCGCAGCAACGACCGCGGCCGGGACAAGCACCGGCATGCCGGCACACTGTTCCTCGACAACCCGATCGGCCGGGCCAACGCGACGTACCTGCTGGAGCTCCAGCGGGCGGTCTCCGATGCGCTGGGGGTCCAGCTGCTCTATACGACAGGGCTCTTCGACACCACGGCTCTCGCCGAATTCCCGTTGGTCATCCGGCTGCGCAATGACGCGGACCTGCGCGCGGGTCTGAAGTACATCAGCGTGGAGGAGCATCTGCGCCCCGGCCTGCCGCAGCAGGACCCGTCGGGGGAGACGGTGCACGGCGAGATCACGGCGACCCGCATGTTCAAGCGAACGCCGGTCCCACCGGAGGAAGTCAGCCCGTCCGGCGCTTGAGGAGCCCCGCACCCCGAGCCCGCACCCCGAGCCCCGCACCCCGCGTCCGTACCCCGAGGCCGGTGCCCACGGCGCGGCGGCCAGGGCCCCGAGCGCCCGGAGTCCCGCACCCTGTCACGCCTCCGACAGCCGCCCCCGGCTCCGTTCCCGCCGCCGTATCCGTGCACTCTCGCGCGCCGCAGCCCGCGCCGTGCGTCGTGCCCGGCGGCGTTCACGGCGCAGTTGGCGCGCCGTGCTGCTCGGTATGGACACCACGCCATTGCGCTGGTTCCACACCTGGCGGGTCACCCAGACGTCAAGAACCGCCCACGTCGCCACCACCGTGCTGCCCACACTGCTGAGCACCATGGGAAACGCCAGCCAGGACCCCGCAAGCGTGCACAGAAACGCGATCATCGCCTGAATGATCGTCAGCGACGCTATGATCACCGCGCGCACCGCTGCCGTACGGACCGGATCAGCCATGCGCCGTCGCACCGCCGGCTCCTCCACCCAGAGCTCCCGCGGGACATTCGCATAACTCGTCGCCCGCACTGCGCCACGACGCTCGTCCGTGTCCATGGACCTGTCACTCCCCACCTCTGTCCGACATCAGGGTGGCTGCCCGGATTCCGCTGCTTTACTCCGGCACCCGCAGCGAATGCGAACCGAAACCGGAACCGATGCGATGCTCGCGGCGTAGTGCGAACACCCGTGCCCCCCGCACAGAATGACGATTGACCAGGCCGGATGATTCCCGAGCAGCGAAAAATTCCAGCCATCTGCCGCGGTCCGAAAAATGACGCGCCGCCAGGTGTGGTCGCGCACCGCGGGAATGTCATCTCCCCGAATACCTGGACAACCCGTGATCAAGACATCTGTCCTCGGCCGAAAATCGTCCGGACGTGCCTTCGAGTTGTCAGTGTGACAGTAGTAGGCTCACGCCGTTTGTTGACGGAACACCTCCCGCACCGGGCGGGGGGTTGATCAGGGGGAGGCCATGCGCTTTCGCGGGAAGTCCATCCGCCGGAAGATCGTGGCGTTGTTGCTGGTGCCGCTCGTCTCCCTCACCGCCCTCTGGGGCTTCGCCACCGTACTGACCGGTCGGGAGGCCGATCAGCTTCTGGACGTCAGCTCAGTGGTCGAAAATGTCGGCTATCCGGTCGCGGACACTGTCAACGTCATCCAGAAGGAACGCCGCCAGACCCTCATCTACCTTGCGGACCGCAGGGCTTCGGAGGCTTTGCCCACCCTGCGCCGCCAGCGCATGGCCACCGACGAGGCCGTCGCCAAGATCAAGGCGAATATGGAGAAGTCCGGAGTCCTCGACGACATGCGGCCGGACACCGAGCAGAAACTGAACTCGCTCCTCGAAGCACTCGACGGACTGGGCGCTCTTCGCCGCTCCGTGGAGACGGGGACCGTCTCCCGCAACCAGGCCCTGGAGTTCTACAACAGGGTCGTCGACCCCTGCCACAGCTTCCTGTTGACGCTCCACGCCTTCAACGACGTCGAGATGGAGCGGCAGGGCCGCGCCCTCGTCGGACTCGTCCGCGCAACGGAGATGCTCTCCCGCGAGGACGCCCTCATCGCCTCCTCGCTGACCACCCGCAAAATCACGGCCGATGAGATCCGCGCTCTCTCCGATTTCGTCGCCAACCGCGAGCTGTACTACGAGACCAACCTCGAGGTACTGCCCGCCAAGGAGCGCGAAGTCTACGAGCAGTACTGGCGCAGCCCCAAGACCGCGCCCCTGCGCGACGCCGAGGAACGCCTCATCACCGCGGGCCCCGTCGACAAGTCCGGCGCGTCCGAGGCAGCCCGCTGGCAGGCGGCCGCCACCCCCGTCCTCGACGACCTCGCCCGCGAGGCCAAGGAGGCGGGCGTCCGCTACCAGGACCGCGTCGAGCCCGCCGCGTACAGCGTCTTCGTCAAGGCCGGCGTCGCGGGCGTACTGGGCTTCCTCGCCCTGCTGGTCTCTGTGATCGTGTCCGTACGCATCGGGCGCGACCTCGTCCGCGACATCTCCCGGCTGCGCAAGGAGGCCCACGAGGTCTCCGGCGTACGTCTGCCCAGCGTGATGCGCCGGCTCGCCGCCGGTGAGCATGTGGACATCGAGACCGAAGCGCCGCGCCTCGACTACGACAAGGACGAGATCGGGCAGGCCGGCCAGGCGCTCAACACCCTTCAGCGGGCCGCTGTCGAGGCCGCCGTCCGGCAGGCCGACATGCGCCGCGGAGTCTCCGACGTCTTCGTCAACCTCGCACGTCGCAACCAGGTTCTGCTGCACCGCCAGCTCACGCTCCTCGACACCATGGAGCGCCGCACAGAGGACACCGAGGAACTCGCGGACCTGTTCCGCCTGGACCACCTCACGACCCGTATGCGACGGCACGCCGAGGGCCTGGTAATCCTCTCCGGCGCCGCGCCTTCCCGGCAGTGGCGCAAGCCGATCCAGCTGATGGACGTCGTACGGGCCGCGGTCGCCGAGGTCGAGGACTACGAACGCATCGAGGTCCGCAGGCTGCCGCGCATCGGCGTCGGCGGCCCTGCGGTCGCCGACCTCACCCACCTCATCGCCGAACTCCTCGAGAACGCCACGGTGTTCTCGCCCCCGCACACCGGCGTCCAGGTGCACGGCGAGAGGGTCGCCAACGGCTTCACCCTCGAAATTCACGACCGCGGGCTCGGTATGGCCCCCGAAGTGCTGCTCGACGCCAATCTGCGGCTCGCGGAGACTCCCGAGTTCGAGCTCTCGGACACCGACCGGCTCGGCCTGTTCGTCGTCAGCCGGCTCGCCCAGCGGCAGAACGTCCGGGTCTCGCTGCAGCCTTCGCCGTACGGCGGGACCACCGCGATCGTCTTCATCCCCGCGGCCCTGCTCACCGAAGCCCCGGAAACTCAGGGAACCGGCTTCCGCCTCGACCGCAAGAGTGAGAGCCCGGCCGGGCGGCGCGGCAGCGACCGCAAACTCACGACGCTCTCCAAGGTCCCCACCCAGCTCAGTGGTGCGGCGCTGCTCGACGGACCCGTCGAACTGGAGGCACCCGTCGGCGCGCTGGGCTTCGAGGACCGGCCCGGCGTGGGCGGTGACCGCTCCCGCCCTGGCACTGACCGCCCCGGCCTCGGCGGGGTCGACTCCCTCGCCGACATCGAGGACAACGAGAGCGAGCGCGGCGGGATCTTCCGCGCCCGGGCCCGCGACCGCCGCCGCCCGACCCCGGAGGAGCAGCACCAACAGGCGCTGGACCAGACGTCCGAGCGCAACTCCGGCCCCGTGCCGCTGCCCCGCCGCAAGCCGCCGACACTGGTCACCGACCACGGCCGCAGGGTGGACGAACGCGGCCGTACCCACCCGGCCCCGGCCCCGGAGCCCGAGCGTTCCGAAGAGCCCGCGCCCGCCCCGGAGCCGCGCACCGGCCCATGGCCTCCGTCCGCCCCGGAGCCGCGTCCGGCGCCCTGGCCGGCGCCCGCACCCGCTCCGGAGCCACGCCGCGCGCCCTGGCCCGCACCCGCCCCGGCGGCGCCCGCGCCCGCACCGTCGCCGGACAACGTGCGCACCCCCAGGTCCGGCCCCGCCGACCCCGACCCGGCAGCCGCAGCCGCAGCCGCACCCGCACCCGCACCCGCACCCGCACCCGTCACGATCGACGGCCTGCCCCGCCGAGTCCGTCAGGCAAGCCTCGCCCCCCAGCTCAGGGAGGACGCCGCAGCCGCCGAACAGACCACAGCCCCGGCCGCGGGGCAGGACGTCGAACGCGATGCGGAACACGTACGCAACCGGATGGCCTCCATGCAACGAGGCTGGCAGCGCGGCCGCCGCCAGAATGCCGGAGAGGCCGAGTACGAAGGGGTCACCGACCCGGCCACCGGCCCCGGCGAGACCGCACCTGGAACGACATCGGAGGGGGACGGTCGATGACCGCACCACACGCCGCAGCACCCAACGCCGCCGCCGACCGCCTGACCACCGGGCAATCCGGCGAACTCAACTGGCTCCTCGACGAACTGGTGGACCGCGTCGCCAGCATCCGCAAGGCTCTGGTGCTCTCCGGTGACGGCCTCGCCACCGGCACCTCCCGGGAGCTGACCCGTGAGGACGGCGAGCACCTCGCCGCCGTCGCCTCCGGCTTCCACAGCCTCGCCAAGGGCGTCGGCCGCCACTTCGAGGCGGGCAAGGTCCGCCAGACCGTGGTGGAGCTGGACGAGGCATTCCTCTTCGTCACGGCGGCGGGCGACGGCAGTTGTCTGGCCGTCCTCGCCGACGCGGACTCCGACGTCGGCCTGGTGGCGTACGAGATGACGCTCATGGTCAAGCGGGTCGGAGTGCACCTGGCCACCGCTCCACGGACCGGCCAACCCGGGGGGTGAGCGGCCGGTATGAGTGACTCCGCCCAGTACGCTCGCAAACCGCGCCACTTCTTCGACGCCGAAGCCGGTCCGGTGGTCCGTCCGTACGCGATGACCCGCGGCCGGACGAGCAGCGCCACCCGCCACCGTCTCGATCTGATCGCCCTCGTCGTGCCGGAGGCCGCTGCCGACGACCCCGGCCGCGACCAGTTGCTCTCGCCGGAGCATGTCGAGATCGTCGAGCGGTGCGGCGACACCCCCCAGTCGATCGCCGAACTCGCCGCCACCCTGGATCTCCCTGTCGGAGTGGTCCGGGTCCTGGTCGGCGATCTCGTCGAGGACGCACTCGTGCATGTAACCCGTCCCGTTCCGCCGGCCGAACTGCCGGACGTGAGCATTCTCCGCGAGGTGATCAATGGTCTTCGGGCGCTCTAGCCGCCGAACGACGCCCGTCGAGCCGGTGACTCTGAAGATCCTGGTCGCGGGCGGATTCGGCGTCGGCAAGACGACTCTGGTGGGCGCGGTCAGCGAGATCAGGCCACTGCGTACGGAGGAGACGCTGAGCGAGGCGGGCCGTCCTGTCGACGACACCGCGGGCGTCGAGTCTAAGACGACCACCACCGTCGCCATGGACTTCGGGCGTATCACGCTCCGCGAGGACCTGGTGCTCTATCTCTTCGGCACGCCCGGCCAGGACCGCTTCTGGTTCCTCTGGGACGAGCTGGCGCAGGGGGCGCTGGGTGCGGTTGTGCTCGCCGATACCCGCCGCCTGGAGGACTCCTTCGGAGCCATCGACTACTTCGAGCGCCGCGCCATTCCCTTCACCGTCGCCGTCAACTGCTTCGAGGGGGCGGGTCGTTTCCCCAGCGAGAGCGTACGGGCCGCGCTCGACCTCGACCCCGAGGTGCCGCTGCTGATGTGCGACGCGCGCCAACGCGAGTCGGCCAAGGAGGTGCTGGTGGCGGTTGTGGAGCACGCGCTGGCCCGGGCCGACCGGCAGCGCGAGCACGCGGACGCCTGACCTCCGCGCCGGCCGCGGGCGCGCGCACGCCATCAGCCGAAAGATCGGCGAGCCACGGCCCGTACCCCCACCGACTGGGGTACGGGCCGTGAGTCAACGGGGGTACGGGCCGTGAGTCAACGTGGGCTCACTCGCCGTCCTCCTCGTGCCAGCCGAAGCTACGCTCCACCGCCTTGCGCCAGTTGTGGTACTCGCGCTCGCGGGTCTGCGCCTCCATCCGCGGCGACCACTCCACATCGCGCTTCCAGTGCGCCTTGAGCTCGTCGAGGTCCGACCACACTCCGGTCGCCAGCCCCGCCGCGTACGCGGCCCCCAGACATGTCGTCTCTGAGACCTTCGGCCGGATTACCGGCACCCCCAGCACATCCGCCTGATGCTGCATCAGCAGATTGTTGGCGGTCATGCCGCCGTCCACCTTGAGCGTGGTGATCTGCACCCCGGAGTCCTGGTACATCGCGTCGACCACCTCGCGGGTCTGCCAGCTGGTCGCCTCCAGCACCGCCCGTGCCAGATGCCCCTTGGTGACGTACCGGGTCAGTCCGGTGATGACACCGCGTGCGTCGGAGCGCCAGTAGGGGGCGAAGAGCCCGGAGAAGGCAGGCACGATGTACGCCCCGCCGTTGTCGTCCACGCTCGCCGCCAGCGTCTCGATCTCGTCGGCGCTGCGGATGATGCCCAGCTGGTCCCGGAACCACTGCACCAGTGCGCCGGTGATCGCGATTGACCCCTCCAGGCAGTACACCGGCGCCTCTTCGCCGATCTTGTACCCCAACGTGGTGATCAGCCCGCTCTTCGACGGCACGGGCCGGTCGCCGGTGTTGAGCAACAGGAAACTGCCGGTGCCGTACGTGTTCTTGGCCGTGCCCGTGTCGTAGCAGGCCTGCCCGAAGATCGCGGCCTGCTGGTCGCCGAGGGCCGAGGCCACCGGCACACCCGCGAGCTGCCCCACGGCCGTCCCGTACACCTCCGCCGACGACTTGATCTCCGGAAGCACCGCCTGCGGCACATTCATCGCCGCCAGGATCGCCGGATCCCACTGGAGGGTCTGCAGATTCATCAGCATCGTGCGCGACGCATTGGTCACATCGGTGACATGGACACCGCCCTCGATGCCGCCGGTGAGGTTCCAGATCAGCCACGAGTCGATGGTCCCGAAGGCGATCTCACCACGTTCGGCCCGACCGCGCAGCCCCGGCACGTTGTCCAGCAGCCAGGCCGCCTTGGGCCCGGAGAAGTAGCTCGCGAGCGGCAGTCCGGTCGCGTCGCGGAAGCGGTCCTGCCCGTCCGTGCCGCCCAGTTCGTGACAGAGCGCGGAGGTACGCGTGTCCTGCCAGACGATCGCGTTGTGTACGGGCTTGCCGGTCGACCGGTCCCAAAGGACGGTCGTCTCCCGCTGGTTGGTGATGCCGAGGGCACTGAGCTGGTCGGCCCGCAGGCCCGCCTTGGCGATCGCCCCGGCCACCACCGCCTGCACCTTGGACCAGATCTCGGTGGCGTCGTGCTCCACCCAGCCCGGCTTGGGGAAGATCTGACGGTGCTCACGCTGGTCGACGGCGACGATCGCACCGTCCTGGTTGAAGATGATGCAGCGGCTGGACGTGGTGCCCTGGTCAATTGCGGCGACGAATTTGTCCGTCATGACGTCCTCTTGTCGAAGTGGCCACAAGGCCTAGAAGGCTGCGTTGAAGATGAGGCCGGCCAGCAGCCCGCCGATCACGGGCCCGGCAACCGGCACCCAGGCGTAACCCCAGTCGGAGGTGCCCTTGTTGGGGATCGGCAGCAGTGCGTGGGTGATGCGCGGTCCGAGATCACGCGCGGGGTTGATGGCGTAACCGGTCGGCCCGCCCAGCGACAGACCGATGCCGACGACCAGCAGAGACACCAGCAGAATGGAGATGCCGGAGCCGTAGATCCCGGCGTCCTGCCCGGGTATCTGCCCAATGCCGATGCCGTCGTTCTTGCCGAAGGCGAGTATCGGCAGCACCAGGCCGATCGTCGCGATGATCTCGGTCATCACGTTGGCGACGGGACTGCGGATCTCCGGCCCTGTGGAGAAGATTCCGAGCGTGGGCTGTGCGTTCTTCTTGTCTGCGTTGGCCTGGAACTGCGCGAAGTAGACGAGATAGGCGAGCACGGCGCCGAGGATCGCGCCGGCCATCTGCGCCAGGATGTAGAGCGGCACCTTGCTCCACTCCCCGGTGTCGACGGCGACGCCCAGCGTCACGGCCGGATTGAGATGCCCACCCGACAGCGGCGCGGCGGTGTACGCGCCCGCCAGCACGCCGAAACCCCAGCCGAATGCGATGACGACCCAGCCCGAGGCCCTTGCCTTGGAGTGATGGAGCGTGACGGCGGCGCAGACGCCCGCGCCGAAGAGGATGAGTATCGCGGTGCCGATGACCTCACCGACAAGAATGTCTCCATTGCTCATGGCGGCTCCTATGCCCTCGGCCGGGGCCACGGGGCCCTGGTCCTCCGTGCAGGGTGCGTGCTCCATGGCGTTCCATGGCGACGGAGCCGGAGGCAGGGGAGTCTCCCGTACCCGGCCCGGCGTCCGTGACGAGCGTGGTGAGCGTGCCGAAGTGCGGCGATGCCGACGAAGAGGCAGTGTTCACCGGCCGTGATGGGGCGTCAAGGTCGTTGACAGCAAGCGCAGTTCAAGACCGGTGTGTTGACACGGTACCGGGGAACGTAAGGCAGCGGGAGGCCGTCTCCCGGGGCCGGCTCAGCGGACGGCGACGACCGCAGAGCCATGGCCGAACAGCCCCTGGTTCGCCGTGATTCCGGTGCGCGCCCCCGGCACCTGGCGCGGCCCGGCCATGCCGCGAAGCTGCCAGGTCAGCTCGCAGACCTGGGCGATGGCCTGAGCGGGCACCGCCTCGCCGAAAGACGCGAGACCGCCGCTGACATTGACGGGAATCCGCCCGCCGAGCGCGGTCGCGCCCTCGCGCACCAGCTTGGCGCCCTCGCCGGCCCCGCACAGCCCGATGTCCTCGTACCACTCCAGCTCCAGGGCGGTGGAGAGGTCGTACACCTCGGCGAGCGAGAGATCCTCGGGCCCGATGCCCGCCTCCTCGTACGCGGCCCGGGCGATCGAAGCCCGGAACGACTGCGGGAGCGGGTCCACGGCGGCGGCCGAGTCTGTCGCGATGTCCGGGAGGTCGATTACGGCCCTCGGATAGGTCGGCGAGACGGTGGAGACCGCGCGGATACGGACCGGCTCGCCGGCCCCGTGGCGGCGCGCGAAGTCCATGCTGGAGAGCACCAGCGCGGCCGCGCCGTCGGACGTAGCGCAGATGTCGAGCAGCCGCAGCGGATCGGCGACCACCGCGGAGGCGGCCACCTCCTCGGCCGAGACGGCCTTGCGGTAGCGGGCGTTGGGGTTGAGCGCCCCGGCCGCCGCGTTCTTCACCTTGACCAGCGCGAAGTCCTCGGCGGATTCGCCGTACAGGGCGATGCGACGGCGGGCGTAGAGCGCGAAGTAGGCCGGATTGGTCGCCCCGAGAACCCGGAAGCGCAGCCAGTCAGGATCGTCGGGCCGATCGCCCCCGGCTGGTGCGAAGAAACCCTTCGGCGCGGCGTCCGCCCCCACCACGAGCACCACGTCCGCCATGCCCGCCAGGATCTGGGATCGTGCGGTGTTGATCGCCTGCGCGCCCGACGCGCAGGCCGCGTAGACGCTGCTGACGCGTGCACCCTGCCAGCCGAGCGCCTGCGCGAAAGTCGCGCCCGCCACATACCCGGGGTAGCCGCAGCGCATGGTGTCCGCGCCGACCACCGACTGCACCTGCCGCCAGTCGATCCCCGCATCGGCCAGGGCGGCCCTGGCCGCGGCCGTTCCGTACTGGACGAAGCTGCGACCCCATTTGCCCCAGGGATGCATTCCGGCCCCGAGGACCGCCACCTCGCCGCTCATGACGCCACCCCCACGGGCCGCCAGTGCCAGGTCGTCCAGACCGTGTCCGCGTCCTCGTTCAGCACGCCGGGCACGACCTCGACCTCCATCCCCACCGCGAGATCGGTCACTCTCACGCCCGGCACGGCCTGCCCGAGGACGACCATCCGCTCGGCCTCGAGCTCGACGGCGACGAGCGTGTACGGCTCCCACTCCGCATCGGGGTCAAAGACGTATGGCGCGGGCGGTCGATAGCGCCCGTCCGTGTACGACCACACGCGTCCCCGCTTGGACAGGGGCACCTGCGCCAACTCCCCGCCGCCGCATGCGGGGTTGCGGCAGAAGGAGTCCTCGCGCGGGAAGAAGACCGACGCGCACGCCGCACAGCGGGTGCCGAGCAGCCGGAAGTCCTCCTCGTCGCTGTCCTGTGTGAACCATCCGGCGACCACGGGTGTGCGCGTCAAGATCCCTCCCGGGCACAGCAATCTGACGGTACGTCAGAAGTGTGCCACGGGTCAGCGGTTCTCGGCGAGCCACTTGGCGGCGGTCTCCGCCAGCTCCCGGTCCCTGCCCGCCAGCATCATCCGGATCATCTGCACGTCACCCCGCAGCGACCAGGCCGGATGCCCGAAGGTCGCGGGATTGTTCTTCTCGATGAAGAAATGCGCGGGCCACGCCGTTCCGTAACCGATCAGCGGCAGGGCGGCCGCATACCGCTTCCGGCCGCGCGCCAGCCCGTACGCGCTGACCGCGAGACCGGTCAGCGTGCCGGTCAGATGGACCCACCGGGTGGCCGCCTTGGAGTGCATCGCGACGTAGTACGGCCAGAACTCCTCGTACGAGTCAAATGTCTGCTGCGTCATGGCCGCACCGTAATCCCTCGGCAGCGAACCGGATACGGCCTGGCCGCGTCGATATCGGAGAATGGCCGCCGGAGCCTACGGGGGTGGTCCCGGCCGCTCGTTCCGCAGCGTCTGCTTCAGTGCCCGGCGACCGAACGCCGAACGACGGGGCAGCCGAAGAAGGCGCCCGGGAACCGCTTCGGTCGCGTGCGCCTTGCGCCTCGTACCGCTTCGGCTGTGTGCGTCTCGCGCCTCGTACGGCTTCGGTCGTGTGCGCCTTGCGATTCGTACCGCTTCGGTCGTGTGCGCCTCGCGCCCCGAACCCCTACGGCCGCGCCCCCAGCCCCCGCACCCGTACCCGCCACTTCGGCGGACCTGATCTGTTCCCCTTGATCTGCTTCACCACGACCTGCCCTTCCACCAGCCGCGTCGTGTACCGCTCCACCTCCGCCTGCTCCCAGCCGCCCCCGGGGTCGGGGACCACCAGCCCGCCGCCCCCGCGCCCCTCGGCCGGCGCCCACACCTCCAGCTCGATCCCGCCGTCCGCGCCCCGTACCGGAATCACCGCACCACCCCGCGCCAGTACCGGGATCCGCGACAGGGGAGCGTCCACCAGCACCTGCCCGGGCCCGTCGTATGCCCGCCCCGTCGCAGTGTCGTACCACCGGCCGCGCGGCAGCCGCACCGCCCGCCGGTCCGTCCCGCTCTCCAGCACCGGCGCGACCAGCAGCGCGTCACCGAGCAGAAAGGCGTCCTCGCAGTCGCGCAGCACCCGGTCCTCCGGAGAGCTCCACCACAGTGGCCGTGCATACGGCGCCCCCGTAAGCCGCGCCAGATGCGCCAGCGTGACGAAGTAGGGCCGCAGCCGCTCCCGTTCGTCGAGAGCCGCCTTCGCATGGGCGAGGACCTCGGGCCCGAACTCCCACGGCTCCCTGCGCCCCGCGTCGATCGCCGCATGCGTACGGAACAGCGGCAGCTGCGCCCCCAGCTGGAACCAGCGCAGATACAGCTCGGGCGACGGACTCCCGTCGAATCCGCCCACATCAGGTCCGGAGTACGGCACACCGCACAGCCCGAGCCCAAGGACCAGCGAGAGCGAGGCCCGCAGTCCGGGCCAGCCGGTGGACACATCGCCGGACCAGGTGCCCCCGTACCGCTGCATCCCCGCCCAGCCGGAGCGCGAGAAGAGAAACGGCCGTTCCTCCGGGCGCAGTCGCAGCAGCCCCTCGTACCCGGCCTGGGCCATCGCGAGGCCGTACACATTGTGGGCCTCGCGATGATCGCCGCCCCTCCCCTCAAGCGCGTGCCGGGCCGAGCGCGGCAGCGTCATGTCGCCGAAGGGCGCGAAGGACACCGGCTCGTTCATGTCGTGCCACACCCCGGAGAAGCCCTGCGCCAGCCGCTCCTCATAGAGGTCTCCCCACCACCGGCGGGCCGCTGGATCGGTGAAGTCCGGATAGACGCATTCGCCCGGCCAGACGACGCCCCGAACCTCCCTGCCCTGCGGATCGCGTACGAACGCCCCGGCTGCCGACCCGCTGTCGTACACCGTGTTCCCGGGCTCCGCCTTCACCGCCGGATCGACGATGGAGACCAGCCGCACCCCGTCCTCGCGCAGATCCTTCGCCATGCCCGGCAGATCGGGGAACTTCTCGCGGCCGACGGTGAACACCTGATGCGCGTCGTAGTGGTCGATGTCGAGATGGACGGCGGACAGCGGCAGCTCCCGGTCCCGGTAGCCCGCGGCGATCCGGCGCACCTCCCGCTCGCTGCCGAAACCCCACCGGGCGTGCTGCGGCCCCAGCGCCCAGGACGGCGGCAGCGCGGGCGCGCCCGTCAGCTGGGTCCAGCCGGTCAGCACGCGCGCGGGCGTGCCGACCACCACCCAGCAACGCAGCGGCCCGCCGTCTATGCGCACCTCACTGGTGCCGGGCCGGTCGTGCCCCGAGCCCGCGCCCTCCTCGCCCTCGCGCAGGGTGACCCGGCCGTCCCACGAGTTGTCGTGGAAGGCGAGATGGGTGCCGGCGTCGGCCACCACCAGCTGGACGGGCATGGTGATGTACAGCGGGTCGTCGCCGGGACCGAAGGTCCCCCTTGGGTCGGTGTTCCACAGCCGGTATGTGCCGCCCCGCAGCCGCGGCCCACCGGCTCGCCCGCCGAGCCCGAAGAAGCGTGCGTCCGCGGGCACTTCGGTCCGCTGCACCCACCGTGCCGGACCGCCCCGCACCGGCTCCCACCAGCGCGGCGGCAGATCCCGGCGCAGTACGACACCGCCCGGGGTACGGATCTCCACGGCGCCGTTCCGGGAGATCTCCACGGTCACCCGTTCCGACACCACTCGCCAGCCGCCGTCCTTGTCCGGCTCGAGCTCGGCACGCGGATCCGGCTCGGGAGGCGCGCCGGCGAGTGCGTACGAGGGCTCGGGTCCCGCGCCGTCCCAGCCCCAGAAGACCGTGCCGCCCGCCGTGACCCGGATGCGCAGCTCCGAACGTGCGAACCGGAGGATGCCGCCCCCGGGCATCGGCTCGGCACCGGTCACGGGTCCGGGCACCCGCGCCCGTTCCGCCCCCCTCGTCGGCAGCTCCCGGGCGTCGGTACGCCGCTGCCGCCAGGCCGAGCGGGCGGCGCGCAGCCCCTGCACCGTTCCGAAATGTCTTACCGAACGCACCAGATCCCGACCGTCCATGCAGCTCAGCCTGCCATCCGGCCGAGCAGATGTGTGGTTTGTTCAACTCCCGTTCACCCGTGGTGAGAGCACATATTCCGACGCCCGAACATGGGTGGGGAGCCCTGGTGCGAAAGACGATCACATGGCATCGTCCCTGTCAGCCGCGTCACGCGCACACCCCGCACGTGCGCGCGACGCACGCAGACACCGCGTAGAGCCACCCGGGAGCCGCCCCATGACCTCAGCAGCGAACCCTGCCCCCCTCTGGCAGCCGGACCCGGACCGCATCGCCGCCGCCCGGATCACCCGCTTCCAGGCCTGGGCCGCCGAGCGCCACGGGGCCCCTGCGGAGGGCGGATACGCGGCGCTGCACCGCTGGTCCGTCGACGAGCTCGAGACCTTCTGGCAGGCGGTCGCCGACTGGTTCGACGTGCGGTTCTCCACTCCGTACGAGCGTGTCCTCGCGAATTCCGCCATGCCCGGCGCCCAGTGGTTCCCCGGCGCCACGCTCAACTATGCGGAGCATGCGCTGCGCACCGCCGAGGACCCTGCCCGCGCCCATGACGCGGCGCTCCTGTATGTGGACGAGACACATGAGCCGACCCCGATCAGCTGGTCCGAGCTCCGCCGCCAGGTAGGCGCTCTCGCAGCTGAACTGCGCGCCCTCGGCGTACGCCCCGGCGACCGCGCCAGCGGCTATCTGCCCAACATCCCCCAGGCCGTCACCGCCCTCCTCGCGACCGCGGCCGTCGGCGCGGTGTGGACCTCGTGCGCACCCGACTTCGGCGCCCGCAGCGTCCTCGACCGCTTCCAGCAGGTCGAGCCGGTCGTTCTGTTCACCGTCGACGGCTACCGCTACGGCGGCAAGGTGCACGACCGCGCGGAGACCGTCGCCGAGCTCCGCCGCGAACTCCCCACCCTGCGCGCGGTGATCCACATCCCGCTGCTCGGCACGGAGGCCCCCGAGGGCGCGCTCGACTGGTCGGCGGTCACCTCTCACGAAACCGAACCGGTCTTCGAGCAGGTCCCCTTCGACCACCCGCTCTGGGTGCTCTACTCCTCCGGTACGACAGGCCTGCCCAAGGCCATCGTCCAGTCGCAGGGCGGCATCCTGCTGGAGCACTTCAAGCAGCTGGGCCTGCACTGTGACCTCGGCCCCGAGGACCGTTTCTTCTGGTACACATCGACCGGCTGGATGATGTGGAACTTCCTCGTCTCCGGCCTGCTCACCGGCACGACGGTCGTTCTGTACGACGGCAGCCCCGGCTATCCCGACACCGGCGCCCAGTGGCGCATCGCCGAGCGCACCGGAGCCACCCTCTTCGGCACCTCGGCGGCGTACGTCATGGCCTGCCGGAAGGCAGGCGTCCACCCCGCCCGCGACCACGACCTGTCCCGTATCAAGTGCGTGTCCACCACCGGCTCCCCGCTGCCGCCCGACGGCTTCCGCTGGCTGCACGACGAGGTGGCGGAGGACCTGTGGATCGCCTCCGTCAGCGGTGGCACGGACGTCTGCAGCTGCTTCGCCGGCGCCGTGCCCACCCTGCCCGTGCACATCGGCGAACTACAGGCCGCCTGCCTCGGTACCGACCTCCAGTCCTGGGACCCGCAGGGCAAGCCGGTCATCGGCGAGGTCGGCGAACTGGTCGTCACGAACCCCATGCCGTCCATGCCGATCCGGTTCTGGAACGACCCCGACGGCAGCCGCTACCGCGACAGCTACTTCGAGATGTTCCCCGGCGTCTGGCGGCACGGCGACTGGATCACCATCACCGAACGCGGCTCCGTCGTCATCCACGGCCGCTCCGACTCCACCCTCAACCGCCAGGGCGTACGGATGGGCTCGGCCGACATCTACGAAGCCGTCGAACGCCTCCCCGAGATCCGCGAATCGCTGGTCATCGGCCTGGAGGAGCCGGACGGCGGCTACTGGATGCCGCTCTTCGTCCACCTCGCCGAAGGCGCCGCCCTCGACGACGACCTGCGCGACCGGATCACCCGGACGATCCGCGAACAGCTCTCCCCACGCCATGTTCCGGACGACATCATCGAGGTCCCCGGCGTCCCGCACACCCTCACCGGCAAGCGCATCGAGGTCCCGGTGAAGCGCCTCCTCCAGGGCACGGCGCTCGCCAAGGCGGTCAACCCCGGCTCGGTCGACAACCTCGAACTGCTGCGTTTCTACGAGGAGCTCGCCCGCACCCGGAAGTAGCGCCGGCCGCCTCCAAGCGCCGCCCGCCGCCAAGCGCCGGCCGGGCCCGAACAAGCCCGTCCGGCGCTTGACTCGCAGGTCACACCCCATTGTCAGTGCCGTCGACTACGGTGAGTCACCAGTAGTCAACTGCGCTCAGGGGGAAAGAGAAATGGCGTACACCAAGCAGCACAAGCGGCCCGGGCAGCCCAAGCCGGCGAAGCGCTCGAGGCAGCAGCGGCCCAGGCGCAACGCAGCCATGCAGCGAAGCCTGCGCCGCGAAGTCCCCAGCACCGTCGGCCTCCTGGCCGACGAACAGGACTTCACGGCGATGCGCCAGTACCGCACCTTCACCTTCGACGACCACCCGAGCTACCTCCGGCAGATCGAAGCCCTGCTCAGAACCCTCGCCTCCCGCCAACTGCACACCGCCGTCGCACTCTTCGACCCCGAAGACTTCGCGGAGTACTGCGCCGAAGCGGGCATCGACCCCGACGCGGCCGCGAGCCGCAGCCGCTACACCGCCGACGTCGCCGGCCGCGGCGCGGGCATCCCGTACACCGGACAGCCTCTCGCCGGCCTGCTGCCCCAGCTGATCAACAAGGCTGTCCGCCAGGCCACTTGGGAGTACGCGACCATGCTCCTCGCCGACCGCGGCGAGTGCGCGGACTGCGGCCAGGACATCGGCCGGGCCGCCTTCGACCGGGCCTCCCGCATCCTGATGCGACTGCTCGAAGCGGCGGGACCAGGCAGACACCACCTCGTCTGCAGCGTCCCCGCCCCCGACGAGCAGCTCCTCGCCGTCCTCCACGCCGACGCGGCGGCGAATGAGCCCGCCGAACTGGACGCGTCCGAGGCAGCCGAATTCGTCACCGTCCTCGCGACAGGCATCGCCCTCGAAAGCGCCGGGGGACTGGTGCTGCGCACGAGCATCGAGGGCGCCCCGGACCACCTCCACGGCTGGCGGCTCCACCAGGGCCGCCTTCTCCCACTCACCGCGGGCGAGGTTTTCAGCGCCTACTGCACAGATGCGGCCACCGGCGAACCCCTGTCCCCCGAGCCCGGCGTGGAGTACTGCGCGGGCTTCGACGTCACCACCGACGATCCGGAGAGCCACCACTGAACGCCGAAGGGGCTCCCCGCCGTCCCCGGCGGGAAGCCCCTTCGATCACCTACAGACCAACTGCGTACCGACTACTCGCCGGAGAGCACCGCCTGCGCGGCGACCCGCGCCTCATCGGCGGTGTCCGTGGCACGCGCCGCGGCGGCAGCCCGCTCGCACTGAGCGAGCGTGTACTTCGCCAGCGTCGCCCGGACATACGGAATCGACGCCGCACCCATCGACAGCGAGGTCACCCCAAGACCGGTGAGCACACACGCCAGCAACGGATCGGAGGCAGCCTCACCACACACACCACAGCTCTTGCCCTCGGCCTTCGCGGCCTCGGCCGACAGCGCCACCAGATCCAGCAGCGCCGGCTGCCACGGATCCTGCAGCCGGGACACCGCACCCACCTGCCGGTCGGCGGCGAAGGTGTACTGCGCGAGGTCATTGGTGCCCAGCGACAGGAACTCGACCTCCTGCAGGATCGAGCGCGCCCGCAGCGCGGCGGACGGAATCTCCACCATCGCGCCGAACTTCGCCTTCAGCCCGGCCTCACGGCACGCGTCGGCGAACGCCTTCGCGTCGATACGGTCCGCCACCATCGGTGCCATGACCTCGAGGTACACGGGCAGCCCGGCGACGGCCTTGGACAGCGCCGTCAGCTGGGTCCGCAGCACCTCGGGGTGGTCCAGCAGGCTGCGCAGCCCGCGCACACCCAGCGCCGGGTTCGGCTCATCGGCCGGAGTCAGGAAGTCGAGCGGCTTGTCGGCCCCGGCATCCAGCACCCGCACGACAACCCGGCCCTCGGGGAACGCCTCGAGCACCTTGCGGTAGGCCTCGACCTGCTTCTCCTCCGACGGAGCCTGCTTGCTGTCGTCGAGGAAGAGGAATTCCGTACGGAACAGACCGACGCCCTCGGCACCGGCCTCGACCGCGGCCGGCACATCGGCGGGCCCGCCCACATTCGCCAGCAGCGGGACCTTGTGGCCGTCGGACGTCGCCCCGGGCCCACTGGAAGCGGCCAGCGCGGCCTTGCGCTCCGCGGCGGCCTTCTCCAACTCCGCGCGCTTCTCCTTGCCCGGCTCGACGAAGACTTCGCCGGTGCTGCCGTCGACGGCGATGAGCGTGCCCTCGGCCAGCTCCCGGGCACCCGGCAGCGCCACCACGGCGGGCACTCCGAGCGCCCGCGCCAGAATCGCGCTGTGGCTGGTCGGCCCGCCCTCCTCGGTGACGAAACCGAGCACCAGCGCGGGGTCGAGCAGTGCCGTGTCCGCGGGCGCGAGGTCCCGGGCGATCAGTACATACGGCTCGTCGCTGTCCGGCACACCCGGCATCGGCACACCCAGCAGCCGCGCCACGATCCGGTTCCGCACGTCGTCCAGGTCCGCGACCCGTCCGGCCAGGTACTCGCCGGCACTGGCCAGCAGCGCCCGGTACGCGGCGAGCGCGTCGTACACCGCGCGCTCGGCAGTACTGCCGACGGCGATGCGCCGTTCCACGTCGGCCATGAGCTCCGGGTCCTGCGCCATCATGGCCTGGGCCTCGAGCACCGCCTGTGCCTCGCCTCCAGCCAGGTTGCCCCGCGCTATCAGGTCGGCGGCCACAGCTTCCACGGCCTGGCGAGCGCGCCCCTGTTCGCGCTCCGCGTCCTCCGTCGGAATCTGCTTGGCCGGCGGCTCCAGAACCGCCGTGCCCATATGCCGAACCTCGCCGATCGCCACACCGTGGCTCACGCCGACGCCTCGCAGCGTTGTCTCCATTTCACCCGTCTCCGATTGAGCGACGGTCTGTGCCGCCGCGATGGATGTCCAACTCGCCGTCACTGCGACGCCGACGTCACTGCCAGCCGAAGAGCGTGTCGCCGGCCTTCACGTCGCCGTCCTCGCGGACGTCGGAGAGGGAATCGGCCGAGGCCTCGAGGGCCACGATGGGGCACACAGCGGACTTGCCCGCGGCCTCTACGGCCGATGGGTCCCAGCGCACCACTGCCTGTCCGCGCTGAACAGTGTCGCCCTTGTTGACGAGCAACTCGAAGCCCTCGCCGTTGAGCTGCACGGTGTCGATCCCGAGGTGCGTCAGCACCCCGTGCCCCTGGTCGTCGACGACGACGAAGGCGTGCGGGTGCAGGGAGACAACGATGCCGTCGACGGGCGCGACGGCCTCCGACGGCTCACGCACGGGGTCAATAGCGGTCCCCGGACCGACCATCGCACCGGAGAACACCGGGTCCGGCACGGCCGCGAGTCCGATGGCACGTCCGGCAAGAGGGGACGTCACTGTGGTCATGGAGCCTCCCAGGGGCGGAGATTCGTCGCGTCGCCGTCCCTGTCTGATCCCGGACGGCGCGCTGTTCAGAAGGGTAAGTCATAGGAAGTCCTAGTTCCGCACGAGAGCTGCCAGTTGGCGGACCTAGGGGGCACCGGAAACGATTTGCCTCGTCTCCCGGCGCCAGGTACTGTCGTACCCCTGCCTGACCCCAACGCGACTTTGAGTCGGGGGTTGGCAGCACCTATCAAGCCGCGATCCTAACTGGTCTAAACCTCTGCATGCCCGCAGGGTGGTGGTCAGGATGAGCGAAAGATCCTGATAGAGTTGGAAACACCGAAGGGAAGCGCCCGGAAGGCCCCAAAAAAGGGCCCCAAGGAAGCGTCCGTTCCTTGAGAACTCAACAGCGTGCCAAAAGTCAACGCCAGATATGTTGATACCCCGTCCATCTTCGGATGGTCGTGGTTCCT
>NZ_JBIAPW010000041.1:63410-79951 GCF_042888505.1 Streptomyces sp. NPDC002870 | reverse complement strand
GATGACACGGCCCCCACCCGCAGGAGACGCCACCACGATCCGACCCCGATATCACCTCTGAGCTGGTCGAACCCTTTTTCAGGGGCAAGTAGCTATCGAGCGCTGTCGAGCCGGCGCAGCGCGGCGGCGGCCCGTTCGGTGATTTCTTCGGGGGTGCCTGACACCTCGACGGTGACGCCCGCCTCGTCGCCGCCCAGCGGCTGCAGCGTGGCGAACTGCGAATCCAGCAGCGCGGCGGGCATGAAGTGGCCCTTGCGCTCCGACATCCGCCGCTCGATGAGCGCGCGGTCGCCGGTGAGGTGGAGGAATACGGCATCCGGTGCGGCGGCCCGCAGCCGGTCGCGGTAGCTCCGCTTGAGCGCGGAGCTGGAGACCACTCCGCCGAGGCCCGCCCGGCTTTGCGCCCACTGCCCTATGGCATCGAGCCAGGGCCACCGGTCCGAGTCGTCGAGCGGGATGCCGGCGGACATCTTGGCGATGTTCGCCGGGGGATGGAAATCGTCGCCCTCGGCGTACGGGACGCCCAGTGCGGCGGCGAGCAGGGGACCGATCGTGGTCTTGCCGGTGCCTGCCACGCCCATCACCACGACGACGTGGGGAGTGCTCATTACGTACCTCGCTGTCTTCGTCGACATCGCTGTCGACCTCGGCCCGTCGCGCTACTGAAACCCATTAGGTACGACGTATTCAAGAGGTTGAGATGTAAACGTCATACTTATTGTTCCGAACGATGCCCCGTACTCTTGCCCCATGACCACAGAGGGCCAGGGGCTTCATACGCATGTGCTTGACACCCTCGGCCTCGCGATCACCGCGGGCACGTATCCGCAGGGCAGTGTTCTGCGCACCGACGAGGTGGCACAGCGCTTCGACGTCTCACGCACCGTCGTCCGCGAAGTGGTCCGCGTCCTCGAGTCGATGCACCTCGTGGAGTCCCGGCGAAGGGTCGGCGTGACCGTGCGCCCCACCGAGGAGTGGAACGTCTACGACCCGCGCGTCATCCGCTGGCGGCTGGCGGGCGCCGACCGCCCGCGCCAGCTGCGCTCCCTCACCGTGCTCCGCTCCGCGATCGAGCCGGTCGCGGCAGGGCTGGCCGCCCGCAATGCCACCCCCGAGCAGTGCGCCGAACTCACCGAGTGCGCCCTGGGGATGGTCGCCACCTCGCGCGGACACCAGCTCGAGGGATATCTGGAACATGACATCGCCTTCCATCGCGTGGTGCTCAACGCATCCGGCAATGAGATGTTCGCGCGCCTCGGCGATGTGGTGGCCGAGGTCCTCGCGGGCCGTACGCACCACCAGGTGATGTTCGACGACCCCGATCCGGCGGCCGTGACACTGCATGTCCAGGTGGCAGAGGCCGTCCGGGAGGGCGACGCCGCACGGGCCGAGGAGATCACCCGCCAGATCGCCGTTGGGGCGCTCGCGGAGCTGGACGTACTGGCGCCCTGAGAATCCGGCGGGCGCGGAGCCCTGGGCCGGGCGCGGAGCCCTGGGCCGGGCGCGAAACCATGAGCGGCGAGTACCTGCGTGACCTTGGTTTACTGCGCCGTAACCTCTGAAACACCTCAGATCTATCCCTGCGTGACGTTGGCCACTGCCAAAATCGCAGGGTTGCCCTGATTATGTGCCGTCGGGCCATGCCACGGTGACCACCCCATCACCGGCTTACGGCCGGGACCGCCCACCCTCCCCTCACGAAGGCGAACAGCTCCATGACTGACCGCACCACTGCGGCCGACACGCTCGCCGCCGGGGCTCCGGCGACGAACTCCCCCCACGTGGACGCCGGCGACGCCGGCTACAGCAAGGACCTCAAGTCCCGCCACATCAACATGATCGCGATCGGCGGGGCGATAGGCACGGGCCTGTTCCTCGGCGCCGGCGGCCGGATGGCCGGCGCGGGCCCCTCCCTCGCCATCGCGTACGCCGTCTGCGGCGTCTTCGCGTTCTTCGTCGTACGAGCGCTCGGCGAGCTGGTCCTCTACCGGCCGTCCTCGGGCGCCTTCGTCTCGTACGCGCGTGAGTTCATGGGCGAGAAGGGCGCCTTCGCGGCCGGCTGGCTCTACTTCCTCAACTGGTCGACCACCGCGATCGCCGACATCACCGCGGCCGCCACGTACGCCCACTTCTGGGCGATGTTCAGCGACATCCCGCAGTGGGTCCTCGCGCTGATCGCGCTCGCGGTCGTCCTGACCGCCAACCTCATCTCGGTGAAGTACTTCGGCGAGATGGAGTTCTGGTTCGCGATCATCAAGGTCGCCGCGCTGGTCGCCTTCATGCTCATCGGCATCTACCTGGTGGTCACCCAGCACCCGGTCGACGGCCACACCCCCGGTTTCTCGACCATCACCGACAACGGCGGCATCTTCCCGATGGGCATGCTGCCGATGCTGCTGGTGATCCAGGGCGTCGTCTTCGCGTACGCCTCCGTCGAGCTGTGCGGCGTCACGGCGGGCGAGACCCAGAACCCCGAGAAGATCATGCCCAAGGCGATCAACTCGATCATGTGGCGCGTCGGTCTGTTCTACGTGGGGTCCGTGGTGCTGCTCGCGCTGATCCTCCCGTACACGGCCTACTCCGCGGACCAGAGCCCCTTCGTCACCGTCATGGACAAGCTCGGCGTCCCGGGCGCGGCCGGCGTGATGAACCTCGTGGTGCTGACCGCCGCCCTGTCGAGCCTGAACTCCGGCCTGTACTCCACCGGCCGCATCCTGCGCTCCATGGCCCTGTCGGGCTCCGCGCCCAGGTTCACCGGCCGGATGAACAAGGGCCAGGTGCCCTACGGCGGCATCCTGCTGACCGCAGGCTTCGGAGTGCTGGGCGTCGGCCTCAACTACCTCATGCCGGGCCAGGCGTTCGAGATCGTGCTGAACTTCGCCTCGATCGGCATCCTCGGCACCTGGGGCATGATTATGCTCTGTTCTCTGCTGTTCTGGCACCGCTCGCAGGACGGCCGGGTCACCCGCCCCTCGTACCGGCTGCCCTGGGCCCCGTACACCCAGATCGTCACGCTGTTCTTCCTCGCCTCCGTGGCCTTCCTGATGTGGTGGGGCGGCGGCGTGGGCCGTACGACCGTGATGTGCCTGCCGCTGATCGCGGCGGCGCTGGTCGGCGGCTGGTTCGTCGTACGCGGCCGGGTGAACGCCCTCGCGGCGGAGCGCCAGGACGCCTGACACGTCTGCGCCTTGACCGGCGCCGCTCTCGCGGAGGTGCTTGCTCGCCGCGAGGGTTGCTCAACTGATGGTCGGGGCAGCGGCCCCCGCGGGAGAGGTCCCGCGGGGGCCGTTCTCGCTGCGCGGCACGCTGCTCGACGCCGACCGGCTGTTCACCCTGCCGCCGCGGACGGTGGTGCGGAGGGCCACCGATCAAGCCGCAGCCGACTCGCGAAGCGGTACGGCTCGCCCGTCACCGGGTCGGTGAACTCCAGTACTTTCGCCAGGAGTTGAAGAGGACGGGAGTAGTCGTCGGGCCCGGGCTCCTGGACGACCGGATAGACCGGGTCGTTCAGGAGCGGCAGCCCGAGGCTGTTCATATGGACCCGCAGCTGATGGGTTCGGCCGGTGGCCGGCAGCAGCCGGTACCTGCCGAGTCCGGCCCGGTGCTCAAGGAGTTCGATCCGGCTCTCGCTGTTCGGCTCGCCCGGCTCCTCGCGGGCGGCCATCACTCCGCGCTCCTTCACGATCCTGCTGCGCACGGTCACCGGCAGGGCGAGCGCCGGGTCGTACGCCGCCACCGCCTCGTACTCCTTGCGCACCAGCCGGTCCCGGAACAGCGTCTGGTACGCGCCCCGGTCCGCGGGCCGTACGACGAAGAGCGCGAGCCCCGCGGTCAGCCGGTCGAGCCGGTGCGCGGGCTGCAGTTCGGGCAGCTCCAGACCGCGGCGCAACCGGGCCAGCGCGGTCTCGGTGATGTGCCGGCCGCGCGGGGTGGTGGCGAGGAAGTGGGGCTTGTCCGCGACCACCAGACGCTCGTCCCGGTGGACGATCCCGACCTCGAAGGGGACGAGCTCCTCGGGCGCGAAGTCCCGGTGGAACCAGAGATACCGCCCCACGGTGTACGGCTCGTCGGCGGCGACCGGACCGTCCTCGCAGACGATGCGCCCCTCCCGGAACATGGCCTCGACCCGCTCCGCCCCGATGGCGTCGGCGTACCGCGCGGCCAGATAGTCGTACACCGTCTTCCACCCGCCGTCCGGATCGGCGGGCAGCCGCAGCCGCACGGGGTCGATGCCGTCGCGCTGGGGGAGCGGCGCGGGCGGGGCCTTGCGTCTGCGTCTCACCGACGTGACTGTATGCCCACTGCGTCGGATGTCTGCGGAACGGGGGCCGGGGCGGCCGCCGTGGAGCCGACGTCGTGCCTCAGCAGCAGCACGATGGCTGGAATGGGGAAGAGCAGCAGGAAGAGATTGGGGATCCACCAGGTCGGCGACCAGTCGCCACGCAGTGCCCAGAAGGCGACGGCCTGCAGCCCTGCGGTGCTGGTGAGCGTCAGGGAGATGAGCATCAGCGGCCGCCAGGCGGGCCGGTGCCGACCGCTGCCGCGCAACAGGACCAGCGCGGCGAGTCCCGTGGCGCTGGCGGCCACGTCCAGCGGCAGGAAAGAGTAGTTCCAGTCGCTCATCACCGGGTCCTGGTAGTCCTTGTACGCGTACTCGGCCGGGATCAGCACGAGGAGCGACGCGGTCCAGTAGACGAGGAAGGTGACGTCGGTGACCAGCATCGCCGCCTTCACGAGCCGGAAGCCGGTCGGCGCCGGGGCGCGGCACTTCATCAGTGCTCCATCCCGCCGCCCAGGTACATCACGGCGACGCCGAGGATGACGAGCGTGACGCCGATGAGCGTCGCCACCCGCACGGGTTCGTCGAACAGGACGACCCCGCCGAGGAAGGCGCCGACCGTCCCCACCCCCGACCAGACGGCATACACCGGGCCGACGTTGAGGGACTTGAGCGCCTGTGCCAGCAGGACGAACGCCGCGCCGTAGCCGACTATCACCAGCACGGTCGGGCCGAGCCGGCTCAGTCCGTGCGAGCCACGCAGCGCCAGCGTGGCAATCACCTCCGAGATGATCGCGCCCGCTACCAGAACGATCCCCATCAGCTCGGCTCCCCGTCCTGGTCGATCAGTCCGCTCACCAGCCGGCGCAACTGCACATGGGCCTCGTCGCGCGGTGGTGCGAGCCCGAGCAGGCGCGCCGTCCACCAGCCGTCGACCGCCATCCGGACCAGAGTGGCGACGCCCGGCGGCAGCCCGTCCGCGTCGAGGCGCTCCTGCCAGACGCGGTAGTGACGCTGCAGTACATCGAGCACCTCAGGGCCGCCGGCCGCGGCGAGCAGTGCGATCGGCACCTGGTCGGGCGAGTCGTCACCGTCCTTGGGAGAGGCCGATGGGATCGAGGCGTCCAGCCAGGCTCTGGTGTACGCGCCCGGGGGCGCGTCAGGCCCGGGCAGGACCGTCTCGAACCGGTCGACCAGGCGCTGGACCACGCCTTCCACCAGGGCACGTTTGCTGGGGAAGTGGTGGAGGAGGCCGCCTTTGCTCACCCCGGCCTCGGAGGCCACGGCGTCCAGCCGGACGGCGTCCACGCCGCCCTTCACCAGCAGCCGTTCCACCGCGTCGAGGAGCCGATCGCGCACCTGTCCCACCTTCTCCCGAGTACCGCTTTTGTAGGACCGACCGTCTGGACGGTCGAATGCAGCGTAGCATCTTCTCCGAAGGAGCTACGAGCGGAACCGAGTGCCTTACCGGAAGCGGAATTGTTAAATCCAGGTGGATTGGTGGGGCGCTGTCAAGGGTTGGTTGACACGATTGGCCCGAACTGGTTACGGTCCAGCTGTTGAATTCGGTAGCGCCATTGGGGCGGATCAAGAGTTTACCGATCGGGGGATTTGAATGGCCAAGAAACTGACAACTTAGCTTCGCATCCGCGATCTTTATCGGGCCGGCCGGACGCGCCACAGCGCACCTCCCCGCCCCGCCCCGCGGTGCACCGTGCAGTCCTGCGCCCGAACGGCCCTCGGCGGCCGGAGCGCAGTCCTGCCCCAGGTCAACGGCGACCTACGGATCCACCGTCCAGTGACGTGGATTCTCCGTCGGTTCACGCGATCACCTTCAACCGCTCCTGCGGGCAGTCATTCCTGTCCGCATATTCAGCGGTAATGCCAGGTGCTGTATTCGCGCTGCGTGAATCGTTCCCTTTCGCGCGCAAAATTTCGGCTATGCATTACGGTCGGGCTCGGTCGCGCGTATTCCTGCTGCCAGGGGAATTCTTGGTGAATGCGATAACACAGCAGACAGACGTCTTTTCACGGTTCGCTGCTTTCACAGCGGCGCGCGAGCTGATCACGACCGGTCTGTATCCCTTCTTCCTGCCGCTCGACGGCCACGAGGGCACGACGGTGCGTCGCCGCGGCCGAGAGCTGATCATGTGCGGCTCCAACAACTACCTCGGCCTGACCGCACATCCGCGGGTGCGCGCCGCCGCCCACGAGGCCCTCGACGCCTACGGAAGCTCCTGCACCGGCTCACGCTTCCTCAACGGCAACATCGACCTCCACCTGCAGCTGGAGGATGAGCTCGCCCGCTTCCTGGGCAAGCCCGCCGCGCTGGTGATGTCGACCGGCTACCAGACGAACCTCGGGGTCATCGACGCCCTGCTCACACCGCGCGACTACGTCCTGATCGACAAGGACGCACACGCGTCGCTCGTCGACGGATGCCGGCTGAGCGGCGCCAAGGTGCGGTGGTTTCCGCACAACGACGCCGCGGCGCTGGCCCAATCGCTGGAACGGCTGCCCGACGACGCGCCCCGCCTGGTCGTCGTCGACGGCGTGTACTCCATGGAGGGCGACCTCTGCGACCTTCCCGCGATCTCTGCCGTCTGCCGGCGCTACGGAGCACGGCTCCTGGTGGACGACGCACACGGCCTCGGCGTCCTCGCCGGCGGCCGTGGCACCGCCGCCCACTTCGGGCTCACCGATCAGGTCGACCTGATCACCGTCACCTTCAGTAAGTCCCTCGCCTCCCTCGGCGGCGCGGTCGCAGGCAGCGAAGAGGCGATCCACTACCTCAAACACCACGCCCGCAGCCTGATGTTCAGTGCTTCGATGACACCGGCCAACACGGCGGCCGCGCTGACCGCGCTGCGGATCCTGCGCGACGAGCCCGAACTCGTCGACGCCCTACAAGCCAACGCCGACCATGTGCGCCGCGGTCTCGCCGCCGCCGGTGTGCAGACCGGAGCGAGCACCACACCGATCATCCCGATACCGACGCCCGGGGCCATGGAGACCCTCTCCACCTGGCACCGGCTCATCGAACGCGGCATCTATGTGAACCCGGTCCTGCCGCCCGCCGCCTCACCTCGGCTGCGTACGAGCTTCATGGCGACCCACACCGTCGGCCAACTGGACCGGGTCATCGAGGCGTTCGCCGAAGAGGCCGAGCTGATCCGTCCCCGGGAGTGCGCCACGTCCGGGGTGAAGTCGGCATGACGCGCGGAGCCCTCCTGGCCACGGGGGCGGCAGCCGGTGTGTCCCCGCTGGCGTTCCCGGCCCCGGCCGGTGCCCACGGCCTCGTAGGGCTCACGCTCCTGGTGCTGCTCCTGGCGCTCGCGGCGGGTGCGCTGACCGCCCGCACGGCCGCGGACCGCCTCGACGACGGCAACCGGAGCATCCCCGTCACCGCGGGACTGCTGCTGCTCGGCGTGGCCGTCCCGTGCCCGCGCCCACAGGCGGCGGCCGTGACGCTGACCGTACTCGCGGTCTGCGCCTTCGCCACCGCCCTGGTCGCCGTCTCTCTTCTGCGACCCGCTCCGGCCGGTTCTGGCCCGATCGCCGCACACGTCACCGCGTTCCTCGCCGCTGCGGCAGCCGGCTGCGCGGCCGGTTCTCTCTGCCTCGCCGAGGCCCGCGGCGCCGCAAGCGTCCTCGTCTGTACGGCCGGACTGCTCCACCTCGCCCGTTCGGCCACCCCTGCCCGCTCGACCTCATGAAGGAGTCCCGCCCATGTCACGCGTACGCCTGGCCGCCCGAGCACTGCGCCTCGCACTCAACAAGGCACATGCCGATCCCACGGCGGACTACGACGCCGCGAGTCCGGACTACGACACCTTCTTCAGCCCGGTGATGGGCAAACACTCCATCGCGGCGCTCGACACCGTGCCTGTCACGCCCGGTGACACCGTCGTCGAACTCGCCTGCGGCACTGGGCACTTGACGGAGGAGGTCGTACGGAGACTGAACGGTGCCGGCGCGGTGTACGCCGTCGACAAGTCGCCGGGCATGCTGCAGGTCGCCAGGGACAAGGTCTTGCCTCTGGCCGACGGAGCTCCCGGGCTGCACGTGGAGCTCGCCGAGGGCGACATGGACTCCTTCATCCAGTCCCGGCCCTCCGGCAGCGCCGACCTGGTCATCGTCGGCTGGGCCATCTGCTACACCAAGCCGACCCGGTTGCTCGCCCAGATCGAACGGGTGCTGCGGCCCGGCGGCCGCGTCGTCGTCATCGAGACCCGTGCCGACGCACACCGGGCGCTCACCGAACGGCTGGAGCGGATCTTCGCCGACGACCCCTCCCTGCTGACCGGACTCATCCGGGTCACGCTCCCCAAGGACGCGGCGACGGTGGCCCGTTGGTTCGTCAAGGCGGGGCTCGCCGTCGACATCCAGCGGGACGGCGCCCAGACCATTCCCGCCCACACCCCTGAGGACGTCGTCGAATGGGTCCAGCGCTCCGGCGCCGCGGCCGGATTCAAGACCGCAGTGGACAGCGGCCGCGAGCAGCTGGTGCTGGACCGTATCGCCGCGGGCCTCGGTGAACTCCTGGCCCGCGACGGTGTGCTCGAACTCCAGCACACCTTCGTCCAGGTCACCGGGACCAAGCAGGCCGACAGCCCTGCCGCCCGCCGCCGGGGCGTGGCCGAGGAGGCATCGGCCATATGACGAACCCGACCAAGGAAGGCCTGCCGGCCCCTCCGGCCCCGGACGCCGGGGCGGTCGCCGCGGGGCCACCGGGCCACGACCTGGGCCAGGGTGCTGTCCAGCGTGTACTGCTCCGGTTCGCCGGGGCGATCACCTCGCGCCCGAAGACGGTGATCCTGGTGTGGGCCGTGCTGATCGCGCTCTGCACGCCGTTCGCCTTCAAGCTGACCTCCGTCCTCACCGATCAGGGCGCGTCCAAGGTGGTGCCCGGCACCAGCAGCGCGCGAGCCGAGGAGCTGACGGCCCAGTCCTTCCCCCATCGCTCGCAGCGCGAGGTCATCCTGGTCCTCGAAACGGAACAGATCGACCGGCCGGAAGTGCACCGGTACCTGGCCGAGTTGGACACCGCGATCGCCGACCGGCAGCGGGCCGGCGAGGTGGAGCGCTCCTCGTCCGCCTTCACCCTCTACCGGGACGCGACCGCGCAGTTCCTCACCGGTGTACGCGCTCGGGCGAACACCCAGGAGGGCGGAGCCGGACGCGGATTCGTCGACCGTGAGGTGGCGCAGGGCCGGATCCCTGCCGCGCTGGCCGGCGCGGCACGCGAGGCGGTCGCCGCCCAGGACGCTGCGGCCGTGTCCCGTATCGCGGGCACATTCGCGGCCGGCGCCGACTGGCGGCGCTTCCCGCTCGACGTACCGAAGGAGGCCTCCGGCCGACTGCTCGCCGAGGACGGCACGGCGGCGCTGGCCTCGGTCAGCTACACCGCCAAGGCCGGCAGCGACCCCGACGTGGAAGGGCTGCGGGACTCCGCCCGCGAACTGCTCGACAAGGTGGGCCTGACCGGCGAGGCCGACGTCCATGTCACTGGAGAGCTCGCGCTCATCCACGACACCTACGAGAAGGCCGAGTCGGACAACGCCCTGATGGAGTCGGTCGCGTACCTCATCATCTTCGTCGTCCTGCTGCTCTTCTTCCGCGCCGTCGTCCCGGCCGTCCTCACGCTGCTCGTCATCGGGCTGGCGATGAACGTCAGCCAGGCAGCGCTCTATCTGCTCGGCAAGCAAGTGACGCTCACTCAGTTCACCATCACCATCATGACCTTCGTGATGCTGGGCGCCGGGGTCGACTACAGCATGCTGCTCTCCTCCCGCTACCGGCAGGAGCGGCTGGCGGGCAGCCCGCCGCGCGAAGCCGCCGTACGGGCCACCGTGCACGCGGGTGAGAGCATGCTGCTGGCCGCGATCGCCGTGGCGCTGGCCTTCGGCGCGACGCTGCTGTCGCCGGTGGACTGGATTCCGCCCCTCGGCTACGGCGGACTCATCGGCATCCCCATCGTGCTGGCCGCGGCCCTCACCCTCACGCCGTGTCTGCTGGTGCTGCTCGGCGACCGCTTCTTCGCACTGGGCCGTGCGCCGCTGTCCGACCTGGAGCACAACGGCGCCGTCGGCCGGCATCTGCGCCGCAGCGCGGAGTTCGCCCGCCGCCGGAAGGTGGCGATCGTCTTCGTCTTCCTCGCCGTGACCGTGCCCTTCGCCCTGATCGTCGCCGACAGCCGCTCCACGGCCGACCCGGTCGCGCTCAGCCCCGCCACCGACTCCAGGAAAGGCTTCGAGACGGTTGCCGAGCGGTGGGGTGACGCGTCGGTGCTCCCCACCGTCGTGGTCGGCCGTTCCGCAGCAGGGACCGTGGAGAAGGGTGCGCTCTCCGCCGAGGGACAGGAGGCGGTCGCCCAGCTGACCGGCCGGCTCGCCGCGACGGAGGGCGTCGCGTCCGTCGACTCCGCCACCCACCCCTTCGGCACCCGCTGGCCTGCGGAGCAGGTGGCCGGCATGGACCAGGGACTGCGCGACGACTATGTGGCTAGCGACGGATCCCTGCGCTTTGTCGTGGCGCTGAAGGACGATCCGTACTCACCGCAGGCGGCCGAGGCGGTACAGCGCCTGGAGAAGGTGGTCGCCTCCGCACGCGCCACCGTGGGAGAACTGGACGTCGGCGGAGCCACCCAGGTGGACCGCCAGTACGGCTCGGCCCTGCGCACCAGCTTCTGGCAGATGGTCGTACTCGTCAGCATCGGCGTCTTCGTGATGCTGGTGATCGCGCTGCGCTCACTGCTCGTACCGATCCGGCTGATCGCCACGATCATGCTGAGCAATGTGTGGGCGGTGGGCCTGACCGTACTGATCTTCCATCACTGGCGCGGCGAGGCGATCATCGACGATCTGCCGATCTTCCTCACGGTCCTGATGATGGGACTCGGCATGGACTACGAGATCTTCCTCGTCACCCGTGTACGGGACCTGGTGCGCAGCGGCCTGTCCCAGGAGGAGGCCACCCTCAAGGCGGTCGTGGACACCGGACGCGTGATCAACGCCGCCGGTCTGGTCATGGCCGGAAGCCTCGGCACGATGGTGCTCTCCTCCACCCTGATGCTCCAGGAGTACGGAACCGGGCTGGGCCTCGCCGTCCTGCTCGACGCCACCCTGATCCGCATGCTCTTCGTGCCCGCAACCTTGCTGCTCTTCGGCAAGTACAACTGGTGGCTGCCCAGCTTCCGCAGGTCGCGCAAGCAGCAGCCGGCGTCGGGGTGATCCGCCATGGCCACCACGAAACACCGGGCGGGCCGGACCCGCCCCACCGCGCTGAACAGGCTGCGGCACCACCATGCGGCCTTCCCGCTCGTCTCCGCCGCTGTGCTCTTCGCCGTGCTCGCCGTGGTGCGGGTGGCCGGGGCGTTCGCCTTTCCGCTGATGGTGCTCTCGGTCGCGCTCAGCGGCGCTGTCCTGCTGGCGCTGCCGCGCGAAGAGTGGGCGGCGGCCGGCCTGCGCCGGTTCGCCGTGCTCCCGGCGGTGGTCGGCACGACGCTGGTGGCGCTCGTGTACGCCGAGACGTACTTCGCCACCCGGGCCAGTTTCGGCGACGGCGACGACAACTGGACCGTCTGGGTCCCGCGGCTCTTCGAGGACATGGTGCCGGGCGTCCCGCTGCTGGGCACGGCGGCGATGCTGCTGTCCCTCGGCGTCCTGGTGCCCCTCGTCGAAGAGGTCTGCTACCGGGGCGTCCTGTACCGGGCCGTGGAACAAGAGCGCGGCAGCTATGCGGCGATCGTGGTGACCGCGCTCGCCTGGTCGCTGGTGCACCTGGGTGACTACGGCCTCAACCCGCTCAATCTCAGAGTCATCTGCGGCGTACTGCCCTCAGTCTTCCTGATGGGCCTGGCGCTCGGCGTCTGCCGTGCCGTCACCGGATCCGCCCTCGCCTGCGCGTTCGCGCAAGGGGTCTGCAATCTCCTGCTGCTCGGGGCCGTCGTCGCTCCGTTCTGATCACTCGCCACCACCCGATCACTCGCCACACCTCGACCACCGATGGGATGAGTTGATGTCACGCCGTCTGTTCACCTCGGAGTCCGTCACCGAGGGCCACCCGGACAAGCTCGCCGACCAGATCAGCGACACCCTTCTGGACGCCCTCCTCGCGGACGACCCGCACGCCCGCGTAGCCGTCGAAACTCTGATCACCACCGGCCAGGTGCACATCGCCGGCGAGGTGAGCACCACGGCGTACGCCGATGTCCCCACCCTGGTGCGGGAGAAGATCCTCGAGATCGGCTACGACTCCTCGTCGAAGGGCTTCGACGGCTCCTCGTGCGGTGTCTCGGTCTCCATCGGCGCTCAGTCGCCCGATATCGCACAGGGCGTGGACACCGGGGGAGCGGGCGATCAGGGGCTGATGTTCGGCTACGCCTGCGACGAGACGCCGGAGTTGATGCCGCTGCCCATCCACCTCGCGCACCGCTTCTCGCGTCGCCTCTCGGAGGTCCGCAAGGACGGAACCGTCCCGTATCTGCGTCCGGACGGCAAGACCCAGGTCACCATCGAATACCTGGGCCGCCGCCCGGTCCGTCTCGACACGGTGGTGGTCTCCTCCCAGCACGCCGCCGGTATCGACCTCGACACCCTGCTCACACCTGATGTCCGTGCGTCGGTGGTGGAACACGTCCTGGGTGAACTCGCCGACGACGGCGTCAAGTTGGAGACTGAGGGCTACCGGTTGCTGGTGAACCCGACCGGCCGCTTCGAGATCGGCGGCCCGATGGGCGACGCGGGCCTCACCGGACGGAAGATCATCGTCGATACGTACGGCGGCATGGCCCGCCACGGCGGTGGCGCATTCTCCGGCAAGGACCCCTCCAAGGTGGACCGTTCGGCCGCGTACGCCATGCGCTGGGTCGCCAAGAACGTCGTCGCGGCCGGACTGGCCCGCCGCTGCGAGGTCCAGGTCGCCTACGCCATCGGCGTCGCCGAACCCGTCGGCCTGTTCGTGGAGACCTTCGAGACCGCGGTGGTCGCCCAGTCCGTCATCGAGAAGGCCGTCACCGAGGTCTTCGACCTCCGCCCGGCCGCGATCATCCGCGATCTCGATCTCCTGCGTCCCGTCTACACGCAGACGGCGGCGTACGGACACTTCGGCCGCGAGCTGCCCGACTTCACCTGGGAACGCACCGACCGGGCGGACGACCTGCGCCGGGCTGCGGGGATCTGACATGCGGATCGCCGTCACCGGCTCCATCGCCACCGACCATCTGATGACCTTCCCCGGCCGCTTCACCGACCAGCTCCTCGCGGACCAGCTCCAGCACGTCTCGCTCTCCTTCCTCGCCGACCGGCTCGAGATCCACCACGGCGGAGTGGCCGCCAACATCGCCTACGGCCTCGCCGTCCTCGGCCACCGCCCGACGCTCGTCGGGGCGGCGGGCAAGGACTTCGCCGACTACGGCGCCCGGCTGCGCGCGGCAGGCGTCGACACCGACTCCGTCCGGATCAGCGAGACCCTGCACACCGCCCGCTTCATCTGCACCACGGACATCGACCAGAACCAGATCGCCACCTTCTACGCCGGTGCCATGGCCGAGGCCCGCGAGATCGACCTCGCGGCTGTGGCCCGGCGCACCGGAGGCCTCGACCTCGTACTGGTGGGCGCCGACGCCCCTGAGGCGATGCTGAAGCACACCGAGACCTGCCGGACCCTCGGCCTCCCGTTCGCGGCAGACCCCTCTCAGCAACTGGCCAGACTGGACCGCCCGCAGACGCGCCGGCTGATGGACGGCGCACGCTATCTCTTCACCAACGCCTACGAGGCCGCGCTGCTGCTCGAGCGGACGGGATGGAGCAGCCAGCAGGTGCTGGCGAGGGTCGGCACCTGGATCACCACGCTCGGCGAGCAGGGCTGCCGGATCGAGCGTGCGGACGCACCGCCGGTCGAGGTACCCGCCGTGCCGCCGCAGATCGTCGCCGACCCGACCGGCGCGGGCGACGCCTTCCGCGCGGGCTTCCTCGCGGGCATCGCGCGGGGGTGGACGCAGGAGCGGGCGGCCCACTTCGGCTGCGCGCTGGCCACGCGCGTACTGGAGACGCACGGCACTCAGGGCTACGAAAAAATCCCCACGGAATTCCGTGGGGATTTTGCTGGTGTCCGAGGGGGGACTTGAACCCCCACGCCCGATAAAGGGCACTAGCACCTCAAGCTAGCGCGTCTGCCATTCCGCCACCCGGACCAGGTGTCTGTCTCGCGGCCCTGGGCCGTTCCGACGTGGAAAACCATAGCAAACATTCGGGTGTGCCCGATCACGGCCCGGTCTGTGACGGCCGTATGACGGCGGGCAGTCGCCCTTGGGGTCCGGGCCCGCTCGCGGGAGGATGAGCAGGAACCACCAGCAGCGAGCGGGAGGAACAGCGTGAGCGAGTCGAACAGGGCAGACAAGTCCAAGCCCGTGACGGGCGAGGACGAGGTCGTCGACCTCTGCCGTGAGCTGATCCGGATCGACACGAGCAACTACGGCGACCACTCGGGCCCGGGGGAGCGGGCCGCCGCGGAGTACGTCGCGGAGAAGCTCGCCGAGGTCGGGCTCGAACCGCAGATCTTCGAATCCCACAAGGGACGCGCCTCCACCGTCGCCCGGATCGAGGGTGAGGACCGGTCCAGGCCCGCGCTGCTCATCCACGGGCACACCGACGTCGTACCGGCGAACGCCGACGACTGGACGCACCATCCCTTCTCCGGCGAGATCGCCGACGGCTGCGTCTGGGGCCGCGGCGCCGTCGACATGAAGGACATGGACGCGATGACCCTCGCGGTCGTACGGGACAGGCTCCGCAGCGGCCGCAAGCCCCCTCGCGACATCGTGCTTGCCTTCCTCGCCGACGAGGAGGCCGGCGGCACGTACGGCGCGCGGCATCTGGTCGACAAGCACCCGGATCTCTTCGAGGGCGTCACCGAAGCCATCGGCGAGGTCGGCGGCTTCTCCTTCACCGTCAACGAGAACCTGCGGCTCTATCTGGTCGAGACGGCGCAGAAGGGCATGCACTGGATGCGCCTGACCGTCGACGGCACCGCCGGGCACGGCTCGATGACCAACAACGACAACGCCATCACCGAGCTCTGCGAGGCTGTCGGCCGTCTCGGCCGCCACAAGTGGCCGGTCAGGATGACCAAGACCGTACGGTCCTTCCTGGACGAGCTCTCCGACGCGCTCGGCACGCCGCTCGACCCGGAGGACATGGACGCCACGCTCGCCAAGCTCGGCGGCATCGCGAAGATGATCGGCGCGACCCTGCGCAACTCCGCGGCCCCCACCATGCTCGGCGCCGGCTACAAGGTGAACGTCATCCCCGGGCAGGCGACCGCGCACGTCGACGGGCGCTTCCTGCCGGGGTACGAGGACGAGTTCCTGGCCGACCTCGACCGGCTGCTCGGGCCGCGCGTCAAGCGGGAGGACGTGCACGGCGACAAGGCCCTGGAGACCAGCTTCGACGGTGACCTCGTCGACGCGATGCAGATCGCGCTCAAGGCGGAGGACCCGATCGCCCGGGCCGTCCCCTACATGCTCTCCGGCGGCACCGACGCCAAGTCGTTCGACGACCTGGGCATCCGCTGCTTCGGCTTCGCGCCGCTCAAGCTGCCGCCGGAGCTGGACTTCGCGGGAATGTTCCACGGGGTGGACGAGCGCGTGCCGGTCGACGGGCTGAAATTCGGTGTACGCGTGCTTGACCGATTCCTGGACCGGTGCTGAGCCGCACCGGGTGAAGTGTGCTGAGACGAAACTCCAATAATCGTCAGTTTGTGCGTACTTGACTGAAACGGGTGAAAGGGACCATGGCCTCGTAGCCCCCCTCGCTCCTCCTCGTTACAGGTGATGCGGTCCGCGGCTGGGATCGCATTGCCAACAAGGAGGAACTAATGATCAAGAAGGTCGTCGCTGCTGCGGCTGTCACTGGCGGTCTGGTGCTCGCGGGCGCGGGCGTTGCCATGGCCGACGCGGGTGCTCAGGGTGCCGCTGTGAACTCCCCCGGCGTGCTCTCCGGCAACGTCATCCAGGCGCCCCTCCACGTGCCGGTGAACGCATGTGGCAACACGGTCTCCGTGATCGGGCTGCTGAACCCCACCTTCGGCAACACCTGCGAAAACTCGTGATGTTGTGACTCGGCCCGCAAGGGTTCGGGTTTGAACCCGGGCGGGGGGGGGGGGGGGGGGCCGGCCCCCCCCGCCCCCCCCCCGGGCCCCCCCCCGCCCCCCCCCCCGCGCGGGGGGGGGGGCGGTAATGAAAAAACTAACAAAAAAAACA
>NZ_JBIAPW010000041.1:0-63400 GCF_042888505.1 Streptomyces sp. NPDC002870 | reverse complement strand
GCCCCCCCACCCCCCCCCACAACCACCCACCTACCTGGTGTTGGGTGGCGCGCGGGCCGTGTGGGGTGTGGGTGCCGCGGGGGGGCGCCGGGGCGCCCCCCCCCCCCCCCCCCCCCCCCGCCGGGTATTCCGCCTCCGGGCACGAGTCCGGAGGTTTTCCTGAAGCGTGAAGGCAAGGAATCACCTATGCGACAGGTCACTCGCAAGGGCCTGATCACCATGGCGGCCGCGGGCGGCGTACTCGCCCTCGGCGGCAGCTATGCGTACGCGGATGCCGGGGCGACCGGAACCGCGTCGAATTCACCGGGCGTCGCGTCCGGGAATTCGGTCCAGCTCCCCCTGCATGCCCCCGTCAACGCGTGCGGAAA
Source organism: Streptomyces sp. NPDC002870 (assembly GCF_042888505.1). Lineage (NCBI taxonomy): Bacteria > Bacillati > Actinomycetota > Actinomycetes > Kitasatosporales > Streptomycetaceae > Streptomyces > Streptomyces sp. NPDC002870. The sequence continues at coordinate 63,032 of NZ_JBIAPW010000041.1, read as the reverse complement.
CACCGTCAATGTGATCGGGCTGCTCAACCCCGCCAGCGGCAACGGATGCGGCAACACGTCCGGATCCGGCAACAGCACGCCGGGCGGAGCCCAGGTCGGCGGGGAGACCAGTAGCTCTCCCGGCATCGCCTCCGGCAACAACATCCAGGCGCCGCTCGATGTGCCCGTGAATGCCTGCGGGAACACCGTCACCATCGGCGGTCTCGGTAACGCGGTCTCGGGCAACGAGTGCGGTAACGGCACGACGTCCGGGACCACCCCGGAGACGCCGCCCGGCCCCCCGGTCACGCCGCCGGTGGTCACCCCGCCGGTCACCCCGCCGGGCACTCCGGTCACGCCGCCGGTGGTCACCCCGCCGGTCACGCCGCCGGTGGTCACCCCGCCGGTCACCCCGCCGGTGGTCACCCCGCCGGTCACCCCGGTCACGCCGCCGGTGACCCCGGTCACGCCGCCGGTCACACCGACCACGCCGGGCCAGCCGCAGACCCCCGCTCAGCCGGCCGAGCCCGCTGCCCCCAGTACGCCCAACGCGCCGGAGCCGGTCGCTCCGGCCGAGCCGAACGCGCCCGGTGCGCAGACCGGCACCCTGCCCGGGACCCCGGACGAGCTCGCGCAGACCGGTTCGGGTCCGCTCGACATGCTGGTCCCGGCGGGCGCGGGTCTGCTGCTGGCGGGAGCGGTGCTCTACCGCCGCGGCCGCGCCAGGGCGTAACCGCACGGTCACCGCTGAGCGAGTCGGTGTGGCTCGCGGGGCGGTGCTGAGCGGTACGAAAGTGGACGAAATGGGGCGGGTCCCGCAGTCGCGGGGCCCGCTCCGTCTCATTTACCCGCTCACCAGGTGGCGCGTACCTGACGGATGATGCGCCGGCGCAGCCGCACCCTGCGGCTGCCGTCCCGATGCAAACTCAGTCGGTCCAACTCCCAGTGTCCGTACTCGGCATGGTCGGTCAGCAGACGGGTCGCTTCCTTGCGGGAGACCCCGCGCGGCACGTACACGTCGACAAATTCGTATTCCGGCATCGCATCTATTGTGCGGGCAGAGCCCCTGTACGGATAGCGTCTGCACTATGTCTGATGCTGCGCAGCCCACCGCTGCCGAGGTACGTGCCGCCGCCGAGGCGGTCAAAGCCGCACTGGACCGTCACCTCGCGGCGGTCGAGAACCGCACGGGTGAGGATGACCCGGCTGTCTATGCCGCGTTCAACAGTCTTGCCTCGGCGGCGGAGGCGTACGACGAGCGCCTCTACGACCGCTATGACGAGGTGACCCCGTTCGAGATCCCGGGCGCGGACGACTCGCTGCCGCCGTACGCGGGGCCCGAGGAGCCGAACGCGCTCAGCGTGCTGATCCGCCGGGACTACGCGGTGATCGAGCCGCAGCGGCTGCTCGCACAGGCACAACGCATCGCCGACGTGGACCCCGAGGACGGCCGCCCGGAGAATGTCCCGGTGGTCGGCACGAGTGTGCACGCCGCGCTCGGGGTGCTCTTCGGGGAGTACGAACCGGATGAAATCGCCTCCCGGCACAAGGAGTTCGGCCTGGAGGAGGGCGACTCCACGCTGTGGGTGTCGGCCACGGACGAAATCCCGGAGCCGGGCGAGTGGCTGAGCACGCCTTTCGACCAGGCGGATCCGCAGCGGATCGTGTGCCGCTTCGACGTGAGCTCGGTCTTCGACGAGGACGAGCTGGGCGAGGATCTGGACGACCTCGACGAGGAACCGGAGTCCTGACGGCGCCCGCTCCGTAGCGCAGGCCCCTGTCGCGTCCGAGCGACGGGGGCCTCTCGCATGTCGCGGCGGCCCGGCAGCACCCGCCCGCCGCGCGCGGGGCCACGGCGCCCTCGGCCACGGCGCGCTGGGCCAGGGCTCGCCCGACCATGGCACCCTCGGCGTTCGTGGGGGCGCTGCGTCCCGCAGTGCGGTGCGCTCGGTCAGCGCCCCCCGGTGCCGCGCCCTCGGTTTACGGCGTCGCGGCCAGCAGCCCCTCGAGCAGTGTCCGCAGGCGCGTCGTGCGGTCCTGGGACGCGATCTCCGCCACGGCTCGCGGCAACGCCTGGTCGACGCCGTGCACCACGGACAGATGGCGCTCGCCGCGGCTGAACGCGGTGTAGACCCACGGCCTGCTCAGCCCCTGCGCCGCGTCACCCGGCAGCACCACGACCGCGGCGGGCCAGCGCATCCCCGCGGCCTGGTGTGCCGTGAGCGCCCAGCCGTGACGCACCGCCGATTCGACCCGCTCCTGCGGTACGACGACGGGGGTGCCCTCGCAGTCGATGTGCAGGCCCTCCGCGTCCGCCGAGACCACGGTCCCGGGCAGCGTCCGGCCGAGCGCCGGGGCGTACGCGACCCGGTCGCCCGGGTCGAAGCCGCCGAACCGGCCTTGGCCCGGGTTGAGCCGCTGCTTGAGCGCCGTGTTGAGGGCGCGGGTGCCCGCGGAGCCGCCGTGCCCCACGGTGATCACCTGGGTCTGCTCGGGCGGCACTCCGATCGCCCGCGGTACGGAGTCGGCGACGAGCTGCACCGTACGGTGGACCGCCTCGCCCGCGTCCCGCACGGGGACGATGACGACCTCCTTGCCGGGCGCCTCCACCTGGGTCAGTTCGCCGATGCCGATGCCCGAGACCAGCTCTCCGATCGGGCCGGGGTCCGGTGTACGGGAAGCGATCTGCGGGCAGACCCTGGCGGCCAGCACATCAGCGAAGACCCGGCCCGCCCCCGCCGAGCAGAGGACACCGGGGTCGCCGCTCAGCACCAGCCGGCTGCCGTCCGGCATCGACTCGACCAGCATCGCGGCGCTCTCCACGTCCAACTGCGGTGCGTCCAGCACGACCAGGAGGTCGAGCGCGAACGCCCCCTCCCCGTCCCTGCCCGGTCCATGAGCGCCGGAGAGCAGCCCGCTCACGGTGACCGCTCCGGGGCCGAGCCGCCGGCGGCCGTTCTCGCTGTGGACCGCGACGACCGCGCGCAGCCCGAGCGCGCCGGCGGCTTCGGCCAGCGCGACCGGCTCGGCGCGCGCCGCCTCGCCGCCGGTGTGCGCCACCAGGCCGCTCGCCGCGACCGCGTGGACCAGCTCGGTGGGCTCCGCCGCCTCCCATCTGGCGTCGGCGCCGGTCTTGGCCAGCCGCGCCAGGCCGTCCGCGAGGCTCTCCTCCGCGAGTGCGTACCGGTCGAGTCCCAGCAGCACCGGTACGGCCGGCTGCCCGGGCTCTTCGGCCTCCGTCGCCTCTTCCTCGATGCCGTCCTGGAACACCAGAACCGCGCCGTCGGCGATGGACTGCTGCAGTGCCTCTTCCGGATCGGGCACCGACCGCTCGGCCAGCGCCCCACGCACCGCTGACAACTCCAGCGCGGTGTGGCCCTGGAGCGCGGCGCGCTCCAGCTGCCAGGTGACCAGCGCCGACGTCCGGCGCTCGTCGTCCGGGCCGCACTCCGCGCCGAGCAGCGCCCGGGCGAAGCCGTCGGCCTGCTCGGGCCGGACGCCGGGCACGGACAGCAGCCGCCACGGGTCCTCGCGAAGGGAGTCCGCGGCCTGCTCCCCGAGCGCGTCCGCCACCTGCGGCGCCAGCGCTTCGGGCGCACCGCCCTCGGTGAGCAGGGTCCGTACGGCAGTGACGGTCTCCGGCGCGGTCGCCACGGGTGCCCGTGCGGACTCCGCAACCCGCGGCCGCACCGGCTCGGCCGCCGCGGGCGCGGGCCCCCTCGGGGCGGAAGCGGCGGGGGTGCCGCCGCCGGTGCGAGGGGGAGAGTCGAAGAACGCGGTGCCGGACTTCTCGCCGCTCTCCACGGCCCGTACCGCAGCGAGCAGATCGGCGGCCGTGCCGCTCAGCTTGGTGCCGGCCTCGATGGACCCCGCCTTCTCGGCCTTGCGCTGTTCGATCCGGGCCCGCAGCTCGCGCTGCGCGGCAAGCTCGGCCTCGGCCTCGGAGAGCTCGCCCGCCTTCTCGGCGCCCTCCGCACCGGCAGCGGCCTCGCCGGCGGCGTCCGCGGTGTCCTGGTCCACGGCCTCGGGCGCGTCCGGCCCGGCGGCCTCCGGTGCCGGGGCAGCGGTCTCGTCCGCGGGAGTGCGGTCCTCGGCCGCGGGTTCGGCCCGCCGCTCAGCGGCTGTTGGGGGCGGCGTCCCCTCGGAAGGCGCAGTCACAGCGTGCTCCAGTCCTGGTCGGGATATCGGTGCACGGGCGCCGACACATCGTCGAGCGCCTGGCAGATCTCGTCAGGAAGACTAAGCGCCTCCACTGACAGTGCGGCCGTGAGCTGCTGCGCATTGCGCGCGCCGACGATCGGGGCCACCACACCCGGCCGGTCCCGCACCCACGCCAGCGCCACCTGAAGTGCCGTCGCCGCCAGTCCCTCCGCCGCCGTCGTCACCGCGTCCACGATGCTGCTCGCCGCCTCGTCGAGATACGGCTCCACGAACGGCGCCAGCTGCTCCGATGCACCCCGCGAGTCCGCCGGAGTCGCATGCCGGTACTTCCCGGTCAGCACCCCGCGGCCGAGCGGTGACGACGGCAGCAGCCCGACCCCCAGGTCCAGGGCGGCGGGCAGCACCTCCCGCTCGACCCCCCGCTGCAGCAGTGAGTACTCCATCTGCGTACTGGCCAGCCGGGTCCGCACCCCCGGCGAGGCCAGCTGCCAGGTCGCCGCCTTCGCCAGCTGCCAGCCGCAGAAGTTCGACACGCCCGCGTACCGCGCCCGCCCGCTGCTCACCGCTATGTCCAGCGCCTGGAGCGTCTCCTCCAGCGGGGTGTCCGGATCGAAGGCGTGCACCTGCCACAGGTCGACGTAATCCGTCCCGAGCCGCTCCAGCGACGCGTCCAGCGCGGAGAGGAGATGACCCCGCGAGCCGTCGAAGCGCCGGTCCGGGTCGGGCACACTGCCCGCCTTCGTCGCGATGACCAGATCGCGCCGGGGGATCAGCCGCTCGACGAGCTGCCCCAGCAGATACTCGGCATCCCCGCCGCCGTACACATCAGCGGTGTCGACCAGCGTCCCGCCCGCCTCCCAGAACGCCTTCAGCTGGTCGGCAGCGTCGTGCTCATCGGTGTCCCGGCCCCATGTGAGGGTGCCGAGCCCGATCCGGGACACGCGCAGGCCGGTACGGCCGAGTTGCCTCTGCTCCATGGGCGCTGAGATTACTGGCCATGGGCCCACCCTGAGAGAGCCTGTGGACAACCTCCCCCTGACGGATCGCCGGAACCCGCGCTAGAGTCCGCGGAACAGGGACGTTACTGATCAGTAAGAGGGAGCGGTTATGCGGCTCGGCATCAACCTCGGCTACTGGGGCGCGGGGATGGACGGCGACAATCTCGCGGTCGCAAAGGAGGCCGACAAGCTCGGCTACGACGTCTGCTGGGCCGCCGAGGCGTACGGCTCCGACGCCCCCACCGTGCTCACCTGGGTCGCCGCCCAGACCGAGCGCATCGACGTCGGCTCCGCGATCATGCAGATCCCGGCCCGCCAGCCCGCCATGACCGCGATGACCGCCGCCACCCTGGACTCCCTCTCCGGCGGCCGCTTCCGCCTCGGCCTCGGTGTCTCCGGACCGCAGGTCTCCGAGGGCTGGTACGGCGTCAAGTTCGACAAGCCGCTCTCCCGCACCCGTGAGTACGTCGAGATCGTCCGCAGGGCGATGGCCCGCGAACGCCTGTCGTTCGAGGGCGAGCACTGGACGCTCCCGCTGCCGGACGGACCGGGTAAGCCGATCAAGCTCACCGTCCACCCGCAGCGTGAGCACATCCCGCTGTACATCGCCGCAATCGGCCCCAAGAACCTGGAGCAGACCGGCGAGATCGCGGACGGCGCGCTGCTGATCTTCCCGTCCGCGGACCACCTCGAGGACACCGCCATCAGGTATCTGCGCGCGGGCCGCGAGAAGGCCGGAAAGACGATGGAGGGCTTCGACGTCTGCCCGACGCTGCCGCTGGCGGTCGGCGAGGACGTGAGCGGGCTTGCCGACATGTTCCGTCCGTACACCGCGCTGTACGTCGGCGGCATGGGCAGCCGCAAGCAGAACTTCTACAACCAGCTTGCGCAGCGCATGGGTTATGAGAAGGAAGCCGTCGAGATCCAGGACAAGTACCTGTCCGGCGACAAGAAGGGCGCGGCCGAGGCGGTCCCGCACCAGCTGATCGACCAGACGGCGCTGCTGGGCCCGGTGGAGCGGATCGCCGAGCGGATGGCTGCGTACGCCGCGGCCGGCGTCACCACGCTGACCCTCGCCCCGGCCGGCTTCACGCTCGACGAGCGGCTCACGGCCCTGCGGGCGGGCACGGAGGCCCTGGAGCGCGCCGGGCTCGCCTGACGCGGCCGCTGACCAGCCTGCCTGCGTCGAAGCCCTCGTACAGACCGTCGTACAGAGGAGTGCAAGTCTGCGGCCGTGGTGGGGGCTCGGGGGTCTTCCCCGCCACGGCCGTCATGCACCACAACGCCGAAAAGCTGGCTCCGGTTACGGCCGGCGCCCGCGCCGCCGTCCTCCGTTCGGCGGAGTTGTGCGACCTACCTGTTGCCTCGCCTCCCGTAGCGCATTTGACTCGTTCTTTGCGGATGTCTTCTGCGGATGTCTTCACGGAAGGTGGCAGTGATGCTCTCGGCCCGAACTCTCTTCCAGGAAATCGTCGACTGCGACGACGCCTTCCAGCTCTTCTGCTCCATCGCGGCCAGCGGCGAGGCACAGGGCGGCTGGGAGAACGGCCGTATCGCCTCCCTGGTGCCTGAGAGCATGCGTGCCCTCGCGCCCAAGATCACCCGGCACGGCGCCGACGAGGACAAGCACGGACGGCTCTTCGACGCCCTGCTGAAGAAGCGCGGACTGGAGCCGGTCCCCGTCCCGCCGGAGACCGACTACACGATGCTGCTGGAAAAGAAGGGCATCGGACTCACCCACGAGAAGCTGCGCCGCGACGAGCCGCTGACCGAGCAGGACATCGTCGTCTACCTCTCGCACAGCAGGGTCACAGAACAGCGGGCCGCCGACCAGATGGACATGCTCGTGAAGCACTTCGGGAACCATCCGGAACTGGGCAGGGCCATCACCATGATCTGCAACGACGAGGACAACCACCTGGCGTACTGCCACGAGGAGTTGCTGCGGCTGGCCGCCGCCGGGCACGGCCGTACGATCCAGCGGGTGTTGCGCGAGAGCGCCCTCGCCGAGATCAAGGTCTACCGCGATGTGAGTCTCGCAGTGATGGAGCACATGGGAAGGCTGCTGCACTGGCCCAAGGCCAAGTCCGCGACGCTGGCGGCGGGCATCCACGCCATGTACGCGTACGAACGGTTCGGCGGCTGGCACCGGATGGTCAGCCTGAAGATGCCCGAGCGCCGGGGCGCCCTCGACGGGCCTCCCGCCGCCGCTCCCGCCTTCTGAGAGGGGCCTGGGCGCCTCTACGGCCGACCGGGCGCTACCAGCCGGCCGCGGCGCTCTACGGCCGCCCGCGGCGCCTCTACAGCCAGCCGCGGCGCTTGAACAGCCGGAACAGGCCGTACACCGCCCCGGCCATCAGCAGCACCACCGCCGGATAAGCCCACACCGACCCGAGCTCCGGCATGTGCTCGAAGTTCATGCCGTAGATCCCCGCGACCATGGTGGGGACCGCGACCATGGCCGCCCACGCCGAGATCTTGCGCAGGTCGTCGTTCTGCCGCACGCCCATCTGTGCGAGATGGGCGGACAAGACGTCCGACAGCAGCCGGTCAAGCCCCTCCACCTGCTCGTTCGCGCGTATCAGATGGTCGCTGACGTCCCGGAAGAACGGCTGCGAGTGCTCGTGGACGAACGGCACGCCCGCGCTCGCCAGACGGGCCATCGGAGCCGTCAGCGGCCCGGCGGCGCGGCGGAACTCCAGCACCTGCCGCTTGAAGGTGTAGATCCGCACCGCGCTGTGGCGTGCGTCGCCGCCGGCGGGTGCGAAGACGTCGGTCTCCAGCTCCTCCAGGTCCACCTGGAGCTCGGCGGCGACATCGATGTAGTGGTCGACGACCGCGTCACTGATGGCGTACAGAACCGCAGTGGGGCCGTGTTTGAGGACCTCGGGTTCGGCTTCTAGCCGTCGGCGCACCGCCGCGAGCGGCGCGCCCTCACCGTGCCGGACCGTCACCACGAACGAATCGCCTATGAAGACCATCAGCTCGTCAGTGGTCACAGCGTCGCTTTCCGGCTCGTACACCACCGGCTTGAGAACCACGAACAGCGAGTCGTCATACACCTCGAGCTTGGGGCGCTGGTGTGCGTTGAGCGCGTCCTCCACCGCCAGCGGATGCAGCCCGAACTCCGCCGAGACGTGATCGAACTCCTTCTCGGTCGGCTCGTAAAGACCGATCCAGAGAAAGGCGTCGCCGGTCGCCCGAGCCTCGTCCAGGGCATCGGAGAAGTCGGCGGGGCCTTTGGTACGACGCCCCTCCCGGTAGATGGCACAGTCCACGATCACGGCGTGCATTCTTCCTTGCATACGGCCCCGGCGCACCCTCGTGCGCGGGTCCGCCTAGGCTGACGGGCATGGCCACGCTGATCCTCGTACGCCACGGACGCTCCACCGCCAACACCGCGGGGGTGCTCGCGGGCTGGACCCCTGGCGTCTTCCTCGACGAGCGCGGCGCCGCGCAGGCGGCCGCGCTGCCCGAGCGGCTCGCCGACGTGCCGATCGCCGCCGCCGTCAGCAGCCCCCTGGAGCGCTGTCTGCAGACCATGCAGCCGCTGCTGGACGCCCGGTCCGGCCTTGAACTGCAGACCGACGAGCGGATCGGCGAGTGTCACTACGGCGACTGGTCGGGGCGCAAGCTCGCCGAGCTCGCGGACGAGCCGCTCATGGAGGTCGTGCAGCAGCACCCGTCCGCGGCGACGTTCCCCGGCGGCGAGTCGATGCGGGCCATGCAGGCGCGCGCCGTCGACGCCGTACGCGAATGGAACGCCCGGATCGACGCGGCGCACGGCGAGGACGCGGCGTATGTGATGTGCTCGCACGGCGACATCATCAAGTCCCTGGTGGCGGACGCGCTCGGCATGCATCTCGATCTCTTCCAGCGGGTTCATGTGGAGCCGTGTTCCGTGACCGCGATCCGTTACACCCGCACCCGACCATTTCTTCTGCGCCTCGGCGACACCGGGGACTTCGGCTCGCTCGCGCCGCGCGGGAACGGCGGCGGGAGCGCCGGTGGGGGGACCGCGGTCGTCGGGGGCGACGTGGGCGCCCCGTGATCGCTCCGCGCAGTAGGGTGGACGGGCCGAAAACCCGTATGCCCGCTCGACAGTCGTCCACAGCAGCCCGTACCGACCGACCCCACGATCCCGAGGGAGACAGAACGTGTCCCGTCAGGTGTACCTCTACGACCCGCCGGACCGTTTCGTGGCCGGTACGGTCGGGCTGCCTGGACGCCGTACGTTCTTCCTGCAGGCTTCGGCCGCAGGGCGCGTCACCAGCGTAGCCCTGGAGAAGACCCAGGTGGCCGCGCTCGCCGAGCGGATCGACGAGCTGCTGGACGAGGTCGTACGCCGCACCGGGGGCAACGCGCCGGTGCCTGCCGTCGCGCCCGCCGACGTCGCGGACACCGCGCCGCTCGACGCTCCGGTCGAGGAGGAGTTCCGGGTCGGCACGATGGCGCTGGCGTGGGACGGCGAGGAACAGCGCATGATCGTCGAGGCTCAGGCGCTGGTGGAGCTGGACGCGGACTCCGAGGAGGACCTCGCGGAGGCCGAGGAACGGCTGCTGCAGGACGAGGAGAACGGCCCGCCGATGCTGCGCGTCCGGCTGTCCGGGGCGCAGGCGAGGGCGTTTGCCAAGCGCGCGCTGGACGTGGTGAACGCCGGCCGGCCGCCGTGCCCGCTGTGCAGCCTGCCGCTCGATCCGGAAGGACACGTATGCCCGCGCCAGAACGGATACCGCCGCGGAGCCTGACGACGCGGAGCCTGACGGCGCGGGATCTCCTCGCCAAGGGCGAGCTCACCGTGCGCGGACGGATCCGCGAGGCGTCCAACGCGGTCCTGTACTGCTCCGTCGCGTACGAGGGCGAGCAGGCCCACTGCGTGTACAAGCCGATCGCCGGGGAGCGTCCGCTGTGGGACTTCCCGGACGGCACGCTCGCGCAGCGCGAGGTGGCGGCGTACGAGCTCTCCGAGGCGACCGGGTGGGGCCTGGTGCCGCCGACGGTCCTGCGGGACGGCCCGTACGGCGAGGGCATGGTCCAGCTGTGGATCGAGGCGGACCCGTCGGCGTCGCTGCTCGCGCTGGTCGAGGACGAGGAGCCGGGCGAGGGCTGGAAGGCGGTCGGCTTCGCGGAGGTGGGCGAGGGACGTACGGCGCTGCTGGTGCACGCGGACGATGTGCGGCTGCGGCGGCTGGCGGTGCTGGACGCGGTGATCAACAACGGTGACCGGAAGGGCGGGCATCTGCTGCCGACGGCGGACGGCCATCTGTACGCGATCGACCACGGGGTCACGTTCAATGTGGACGACAAGCTGAGGACGCTGCTGTGGGGCTGGGCGGGAGACCCGCTGACGGCGGAGGCGACCTCGGCGCTGGCCTCGCTGGCGGCGGCGCTGGGCGAGGGCGAACAACTGTCCACCCGTCTGGCGGAACTGCTGACGGGCCCGGAGGTGGCGGCCGTGCGGTCGAGGGTGGGCGCGCTGCTGGGGACGGGGAGGCATCCGGAGCCGTCGGGGGAGTGGCCGGCGATTCCCTGGCCGCCGGTGTGAGGCGTTGGGGTTTCCCCACGAACACATCCCCGCGCCCCCCGCAAGACCGCCCAACCGGCCAAGCCGTCGCCTGATCCGGTTCGTATGCGGAACGGGCGTCCGGTTACGCTCATGTCATGCATGCCTGGCCCGCTTCTGAGGTCCCCGCCCTGCCTGGCAAGGGCCGCGACCTCCGGATCCACGACACCGCGACCGGTGGTCCTGTGACCCTCGACCCCGGTCCCGTCGCCCGTATCTATGTCTGCGGCATTACGCCGTACGACGCCACCCACATGGGTCACGCGGCGACTTACAACGCGTTCGACCTCGTTCAGCGCGTGTGGCTCGACAACAAGCGGCAGGTTCACTACGTCCAGAACGTGACGGACGTCGACGACCCGCTCCTCGAGCGCGCGGTCCGCGACGGGCACGACTGGACCGAGCTCGCCGAGCGCGAGACCGCGCTCTTCCGCGAGGACATGACTGCACTGCGGATGCTTCCCCCGCAGCACTACATCGGCGCCGTCGAGGCCATACCCGGCATCGTGCCGCTCGTCGAGCGGCTCCGGGACGCGGGTGCCGCGTACGAGCTCGAGGGTGACGTGTACTTCTCCGTGGAGGCCGATCCGCACTTCGGGGAGGTGTCCAACCTCGACGCCGAGGCGATGCGTCTCCTGTCCGCCGAGCGCGGCGGCGACCCCGACCGCCCGGGCAAGAAGAACCCACTCGACCCGATGCTGTGGATGGCCGCCCGTGAGGGCGAGCCGAGTTGGGACGGCGGCACCCTCGGGCGCGGGCGGCCCGGATGGCACATCGAGTGTGTGGCCATCGCCCTGGACCACCTCGGCATGGGCTTCGACGTGCAGGGCGGCGGCTCCGATCTCGCCTTCCCGCACCACGAGATGGGCGCTTCGCACGCCCAAGTCCTCACCGGTGAGTACCCCTTCGCCAAGGCGTACGTCCACGCCGGCATGGTCGCGCTCGACGGCCAGAAGATGTCCAAGTCCAAGGGCAATCTGGTCTTCGTCTCCAAGCTGCGCCGCGACGGGATCGACCCGGCCGCGATCCGGCTCGCTCTTCTCTCCCACCACTACCGCTCCGACTGGGAGTGGACCGACCAGGTCCTGCGGGACGCCCTCGAGCGTCTCGGCCGCTGGCGCGCGGCCGTGTCCCGGCCCGACGGGCCGCCCGCCGACGCCCTGGTCGAGGAGATCCGCGCCGCCCTCGCAAGCGACCTCGACGCGCCCGCCGCGCTGGCCGCCGTCGACCGCTGGGCCGCGCGCCAGCAGTCCGAGGGCGGCACGGACGAGGGCGCCCCCGGCCTGGTCTCTCGTGCCGTCGACGCTCTGCTGGGCGTAGCGCTGTAAACCCGGACGACGCCTGAACGGGCGCCGGGCGGGTCTGTGCCCACCCGGCGCCCTCTGTACGGGAGTTGCCTCAACTGCTTGTTCGGGTAACCCGCGCATTTCGTCCTGAAGGCGATGTCAGCCGCAATTCGGCCAAGTACTGCGCAGCCGCCTGCCGTGTGTTGAGGTGAGAGCGTCTGTTGACCACTTGTCGGAAGGACGGTCAATGCAACGCTCCTTCGCACGTCGAAGAGTTCTCGGAGCGGTCGCGGCACTCGGCGGCGCGGCGCTCCTCGCCCCTCTGGGCCCAGTCGCCCAGGCGGCCGGATCCACCGGTGGGCGGTGGCCCACACGTTTCCCGCTGCCGAACGGCTTCCGGCCCGAGGGCATCTCCATCGGGCCGAGTCCGTATGCCTACTTAGGGTCGATAGCGAACGGCGATGTCTACCGCGCGAGCCTGGCCACGGGCCGGGGACACGTCATCAGCCGGGGGCTCGGACCCGAGCATCCCGTGATCGGACTCAAAGTCGACCGGCGCGAGCGGCTGTTGTTCCTCAGCGGCGGCGGCAGCCGTGAGATCCGGGTGGCCGACGTCCGCTCGGGCAAGCTCCTGAAGACCTTCACCGTCGGCTCGGACGGCACATTCGTCAACGATGTGATCCTCACCCCGGGCGCCGCCTGGTTCACGGATTCGTTCAAACCGCAGATCTACCGCCTCCCGCTCGGCCGGTACGACCAACCGGGCGACGAGGTCACGACCGTCCCGCTGACCGGTGACTGGGAGCAGGGTCCCGACTTCACGGGCAACGGCATCGAGCGCACCCCGGACGGCAGCGCGCTGCTCCTGGTCAACTCCGTGGCCGGGGGCGGCGGCCTGATGCGCGTCGACCCGCGCACCGGAGTGGCCCGCAGCGTCGACATCGGCGACACCCGACTGCCCAACGGCGACGGTCTGTTGCTGCTAGGCCGCACCCTCTATGTCGTACAGCAGCGGCAGAACGCCGTCGATGTGCTGCGGCTCGATCAGTCCGGCACCCGGGGCACGGCGATCGCGCGCATCACCGATCCGGAGCGCTTCAAGATCCCCACGACGGCCGCGGCATGGGGCGACCGGATCTACTTGCCCAACGCCCGTTTCGATGTCGAGCCGACACCCGACACGACGTACGACGTCGTCGCGGTGGATCAGGTCCGACGCTGAGTACGAACTGAGAACGGAGCGGGGCGGCGCCCGGTCGGCACCGCCCCGCTCCTCACTCCGCCAACTCAGCCGTCCGAGGAATCTTCGTCCCCGGACTCGGGCCCAGCAGGCCCCGCAGGCCCCGCCTCGGGCTCAGCAGGCCCCGCCTCGGGCTCAGCCTCAGGCCCCGCCTCGGGATCCGGCCCCGCACGCGGCGGCATCGGCGGCCGGGTCCGGCCGCCGGAGGTGTCGCGCAGATACGAGCTGCCCTCGCCGCCGTCCGTCGCATGCCCGGGACCGCCGTCGCGCCTGCGCAGATACCGTTCGAATTCGCGGGCGATCGCCTCGCCCGACGCCTCGGGAAGCTCCGCGGTGTCCCGCGCCTCCTCCAGCGTCTGAACGTACTCGGCCACTTCGCTGTCCTCTGCGGCCAGTTGATCCACGCCGAGCTGCCACGCCCGTGCGTCCTCGGCCAGTTCGCCCAGCGGAATCCGGAGCCCGATCAGGTCCTCGAGGCGGTTGAGCAGGGCCAGCGTCGCCTTGGGGTTGGGCGGCTGCGACACATAGTGCGGCACGGCGGCCCACAGGCTCACTGCCGGCACACCCGCGTGCGTGCACGCCTCCTGGAGGATGCCGACGATACCGGTCGGCCCCTCGTACTTGGTCTCCTCCAGATCCATGGTCCTCGCCAGATCCGGATCGGAGGTGATGCCGCTGACCGGCACGGGACGGGTGTGCGGGGTGTCGCCGAGCAGCGCGCCCAGAATCACCACCATCTCGACGCCCAGCTCATGGGCGAAGCCCAGGATCTCGTTGCAGAACGAGCGCCAGCGCATGGACGGCTCGATGCCGCGGACCAGCACCAGGTCGCGCGGCTTGTCGCCGCCGATGCGGACCACGGAGAGCCGGGTGGTGGGCCAGGTGATCTTCCGTACCCCGCCGTCCAGCCACACCGTCGGCCGGTTGACCTGGAAGTCGTAGTAGTCCTCTGCGTCGAGCGCCGCGAACACCTCGCCCTTCCATTCCCGGTCCAGGTGTGCGACCGCGGTGGAGGCGGCGTCGCCGGCGTCGTTCCAGCCCTCGAACGCGGCCACCATGACCGGGTCGATCAGCTCGGGAACCCCCTCGAGCTCGATCACCCAGTGCCTCCTTCCGAAGTTTCCTTGTCCACGCCCCAACCTTACGGCTTACGGGGCGCCCGGCCGCAGCCCCCTTGCACGGCCGGGTGAACTTCCGCGCGATAGGGCATGCGTCGGAGAACCCGGGTATCCGGCCCTCGATTCATCCGAGCTGTGCACGAGAACTTTCGCCCCGACCCTGGGCGTTGCCGCGTCGACGGCGCTATACATCGGATGACCGAGAGAGGTCCGATGTTCTTCCAATGGGGGGCGGGCATGAGTCATACCGTCACGGAGTGCGAGGTTCACGGCATCCGCTTTCCCACCTCGGAACAGCTCGACGGCTCAGACGCCATGAACCGGGACCCGACAATTCCGCCGCCTATGTAGCGATACGCGACTCCGGCGGGGCCGAGGGCCACGGCTTCTGCTTCACCATCGGGCGTGGCAACGATGTCACCGCCGCGGCCACCGAGGCGCTGCGCCCCTAACGTCATCGGGCTCCCCGCTCCCCGTACGGCAGCCGATCTCGCCGCCCTCCTGTACCTCGCTGCGTACGACAACAGGCCCGCCGCAGGCGTTACAGCGTTGACCTCAGCCACTGCTCCACGCTCGCGATATGCACCGTCGCCCACGACCTCGCCGCCTCTCCATCCCGGTCCCGCAGCGCCGACAGGATCGCCCGGTGCTCGTGGAGCGTGCGGCTGACCGCGTCCTCCTGTGTCAGGCCGCGCCACACCCGCGCCCGGGTGGTCGGCCCGGACAGTCCGTCGAGCAGCGAGCAGAGCACCGAGTTGCCCGAGGACTGCACGATGCCGCGGTGGAACTCGAGGTCGGCGGCGACCAGCTGCTCCACCGAAGGCTGCGGACCGAGCGCGTCCAACTGTGCGCTCAGCACATCCAGTTCGCTCTCGCTGATCCTGGACGCGGCCATCGCGGTCGCGGCCGGCTCAAGGATGCGGCGTACCGCGAGGAACTCCAGCACCGTGTCGTCCCGGTGGAAGTCGACGACGAAGCTCAGGGCCTCCAGCAGCAGCTGCGGGTCCAGGCTGGTGACGTAGGTGCCGTCGCCCTGCCGTACGTCGAGGATGCGGATCAGCGACAGCGCGCGCACCGCCTCACGCAGTGAGTTGCGCGACAGGCCCAGCTCGGCGGCGAGTTCGCTCTCCTTCGGGAGGCGGTCGCCGGGGCGCAGCGCACCCGAGACGATCATTCCCTTGATCTTCTCGATGGCTTCGTCGGTGACAGCCATGGGCGACCTCCATACATCCGATGTATCGGCCCCCATTATGCGTCCCAGAGGGTGGTCGGAGCCGCCTTCCGTGCGATTGGGTGACGGCAACGTGGCGGCCGTATGGCATGAGTAAGGGGCGGCCTCCCGGGAGGCCGCCCCTTACTCATCAAGCAGCATCAAGCAGCGCCAAGCAGTGTCAGCCCTTGTCCACGAGCAGCTTGTCGACCTTCTCGCGGATCTCGTCCGTCGCGAGGCCACGGATCGTCAGCGTCGTACGGCGGCGCAGCACATCGTCCGCCGTCTCGGCCCACTCGTGGTCCCGCGCGTACACGACCTGCGCCCAGATCTCCGGCGCGTCCGGGTGTATCCGCTCGCCGAGCGCCGGGTTGTCGTTGGCCAGGCGCGCGATGTCGAAGGAGAGCGAGCCGTAGTGCGTGGCCAGGTGCCGAGCGGTGTCCGCGGCCATCCGCGGGCCGGGCGTTCCGCCGTCGACCAGCAGCCGGTGCGCGACCGCGTTCGGGTTGGCGATACCCGGCAGCGGGAGCTTCTTCGGCAGTCGCGAGATCGGCTCCATGTCGTCGGCCAGCGGCTGCCCGGGCAGGGCGGCCAGCTTGTTCATCACCGTACGGCCGATGTGGCGGAAGGTCGTCCACTTGCCGCCGGCCACCGACAGCATGCCGGCGCGGCCCTCGGTCACGACCGTCTCGCGCTTCGCCTTCGAGGTGTCGCCGGGACCGCCCGGCAGCACCCGCAGACCCGCGAAGGAGTACGTGATCAGATCGCGGGACAGCTGCTGGTCGCGTATGGAGAACGCGGCCTCGTCCAGGATCTGCGTGACGTCCTTGTCGTTGACCGCGACATCTCCCGGATCGCCCTCGTACTCCTCGTCGGTCGTGCCGAGCAGCAGCATGTCCTCCCAGGGGAGGGCGAAGGTGATGCGGTACTTGTCGATCGGCGTCGCCAGCGCGGCCTTCCACGGCGAGGTGCGCTTGAGCACCAGGTGCGCGCCCTTGGACAGGCGGATGGACGGAGCCGCGTTCGGGTCCTCCATCCTGCGCAGGTGGTCGACCCACGGTCCGGTGGCGTTGAGCACCAGGCGTGCGCTGACGCCGAACTCCGTGCCGTCCATACGGTCCTTGAGCTCAGCGCCCGTCACCCGGCCCTTGGTGAAGCGCAGCCCGGTGACCTCGGCGTGGTTGAGCACGGTCGTGCCCGACTCGACGGCCGCGCGGACCGTCATCAGCGCCATCCGGGAGTCGTTCATCTGGTCGTCGCCGTACACGGCAACGGCCTTGAGGTTCTCCGTACGCAGCTCGGGAACGTCACGCTGTGCCTTGGACGCGCTGATCACATGGCCGACGCCGTCGCCGAACGCGGAGAGCGCGGAGTAGGCGAAGACGCCCGCCCCGAGCTTCGCCGCGCCGTGCGGTCCGCCCTTGTAGACCGGCAGATAGAAGGTGAGCGGGTTGGCCAGGTGGGGAGCCACCTGACGGGATATCGCGCGCCGCTCGAAGTGGTTCTCCGCGACCAGCTTCACCGCGCCGGTCTGCAGATAGCGCAGACCGCCGTGGAGCAGCTTGGAGGAGGCGGAGGAGGTGGCGCCGGCGAAGTCGCCGGCGTCCACCAGAGCCACCCGCAGCCCGGACTGCGCCGCATGCCAGGCGGTGGAGATGCCCAGGATGCCGCCGCCGATCACCAGGAGGTCGTACGTCGCCTTGGAAAGCTGCTCCCGAGTTTCGGCGCGGCTCGGCAGGGAGCCGGAGGCCGGGTGCGTCCCAAGGGAAGGGACGCTCTGCAGGGTGGTCATCTCGAATTACTCCTCGTCAGCGTCGTCTTCGAGCCAGCCCATGGTCCGCTCGACGGCCTTGAGCCAGCTCTTGTACTCGCGGTCCCGTTGGGCCGCATCCATGTGGGGTGTCCACTCGGCGGCCCTGCGCCAGTTGGCGCGCAGCGCGTCGGTGTCCGGCCAGTAGCCGACGGCCAGACCGGCGGCGTAGGCAGCGCCGAGGCAGGTCGTCTCGGCGACCATCGGGCGCACCACCGGTGCGTCCAGGAAGTCCGAGAGGGTCTGCATCAGCAGGTTGTTGGAGGTCATGCCGCCGTCGACCTTGAGAGCGGTCAGCTCGACGCCGGAGTCCTTGGTCATGGCGTCACTGATCTCGCGGGTCTGCCAGGCGGTGGCCTCGAGAACGGCGCGGGCGATGTGCGCCTTGGTGACATAACGGGTGAGACCGGCGATCACGCCGCGGGCGTCGGGACGCCAGTACGGGGCGAAGAGACCGGAGAAGGCCGGTACGAAGTACGCGCCGCCGTTGTCCTCGACGGAGGAGGCCAGCGTCTCGATCTCGGCCGCGGAGTTGATCAGGCCCATCTGGTCCCGCATCCACTGCACCAGCGAACCGGTGACGGCGATGGAACCCTCGAGGGCGTACACCGGAGCCTGGTCGCCGATCCGGTAGCCGACCGTCGTCAGCAGGCCGTTGTACGAGTTGACGGGCTCGTGACCGGTGTTCATCAGCATGAAGGTGCCGGTGCCGTACGTCGACTTGGCCTCGCCCTCGGCGAAACAGGTCTGGCCGAACAGGGCCGCCTGCTGGTCGCCGAGCGCCGATGCGACCGGCACGCCTGCGAGGGCGCCGCTCTTGGCGGTCCCGTACACCTCGGCGGAGGAACGGATCTCCGGCAGCACCGCGGCCGGGACATCCATCGACTGGAGGATCTTCTCGTCCCAGTCGAGGGTGTGCAGGTTCATCAGCATGGTGCGCGAGGCGTTGGTGACGTCGGTGACGTGGCGGCCGCCGTCGACACCTCCGGTCAGGTTCCAGATGACCCAGGAGTCCATGGTGCCGAAGAGGATCTCGCCACGCTCGGCGCGCTCGCGCAGGCCCTCGACGTTGTCGAGCAGCCAGCGGATCTTCGGACCGGCGAAGTACGAGGCCAGGGGCAGGCCGGTCTCGCGGCGGAAGCGGTCCTGGCCGACGTTGCGGCCGAGCTCCTTGCAGAGCGCGTCGGTACGGGTGTCCTGCCAGACCAGCGCGTTGTGCACCGGCTCGCCGGTGTTCTTGTCCCACAGGACGGTGGTCTCGCGCTGGTTGGTGATGCCGATGGCCTTGACGTCGGCGGCGGTGATGCCCGCCTTCGCGACGGCGCTGTCGACGACCTCCTGGACATTGGTCCAGATCTCGGCGGCGTTGTGCTCCACCCAGCCCGGCTTGGGGAAGATCTGCTCGTGTTCCTTCTGGTCGACGGAGACGATCCGGCCGTCCGTGTCGAAGACGATGCAGCGGCTGGAGGTGGTGCCCTGGTCGATGGCGGCGATGAAGGGGCCGGTGGTGTGTGCGTCGGTCACGGGTGTGCTCCTGAAGGCTGTAGGTGTCGGTCGGCTCAGGCGAACGCGATGTTGTAGATGCCCGCGGCAATCGCTCCGCCGATCAGCGGACCGACGACGGGAATCCAGGCGTAGCCCCAGTCGGAACCGCCCTTGTTCGGGAGCGGGAGCAGGGCGTGCACGATGCGCGGTCCCAGGTCACGTGCCGGGTTGATGGCGTAGCCGGTGGGGCCGCCGAGCGAGAGGCCGATGCCGACGACGGTGAAGGCGACGATCAGTGCGCCGATGACGCCCAGGCCCTTGCCGCTGTCGTTGAGGCCCTGCGTCAGCACCGCGAGCACGAGCACGATGGTGCCGATGATCTCGGTGGCCAGGTTCTGCCACACGACACGGACCTCGGGGCCGGTGGAGAAGACACCGAGCACCGGTCCGGCCTTCGGCGCGGCCTCCTCGCTGACCAGGCCTTCCTCGTGCGGCGGCGCGGCGGTGATCTCCGGGTCCGTGAGGTGGGCCTGGAACTGTCCGTAGTACGCGATCCAGACCAGAGCGGCACCGATCATGGCGCCGAGCATCTGCCCGGCTATGTAGACCGGAACGTTGCTCCAGTCCCCGTCCTTGACCGCGATGCCGACGGTGACCGCCGGGTTGAGGTGGGCGCCGGACAGGGTGCCCGTCATGTAGACCGCGATCATGACCGCGAAGCCCCACCCGAAGGTGATCGCCAGCCAGCCGGCGTTCTGAGCCTTCGAGCGCTTGAGCACGACGGCAGCGACCACGCCGCCGCCGAGCAGGATGAGAACGGCGGTACCAATTATCTCGCCGATGAAGATGTCGGAGCTGGACACCCGCGACTCCTTTGTCCTTCGTCCAGGGGAAGCCGAACCCCGGGTTCCCTCCGGTGGTCCGCGCCCTCAGGTGAGGGCGATACCGGCCCTGGCATGGCCACACTCTAACGCGTATTGCCGGTAGGTGTTCGGCAATGCCGACCGATGAACGGAAGTTTTGCCCTCCGGTTAACAGGACGTCAAGGGCTTGTGGCCGAGAGACTCGATCGTTACCCACGAGCTGGCAAAAGCCTCAAAAGCGTCCGGCGCCGAGGTCCCTGGAAACCGCCCTGGCACAGTCCCGTACCGCCGCGACCAGCTCGGAACGCAGCTCGCCGGAGTTGCAGACCCGCTCCACGGCGCCCGTTATGGCGACAGCCCCTACCGGCATGCGGCGTCGGTCGTGGATGGGCGCGGCCACCGAGGCGACGCCCTCCCAGGTCTCCTCTATGTCGGCCGCCCAGCCCTGGGCCCGGGTGTGGTTGAGCACCGACTCGAACTCCTTGAGGCCGGTCACGGTCCGCGGGGTGAAGACCTTGCGCTCGACCTCGAGGACCTCGGTGTGCGCCACCGGGTCGTAAGCCGAGAGCACCTTCCCCAGCGCGGTGGAGTGCAGTGGCTGCATGGCCCCCACCTCCAGGACCTGGCGGCTGTCGTCGGGCCGGAAGACGTGGTGGACGATGAGGACGCCGTGCTGGTGCAGCACCCCGAGGTGGACGCTCTCGCCGCTGGAGCGCGCCAGGTCGTCGGTCCAGACGAGGGCGCGGGCGCGCAGCTCGTGGACGTCCAGATAGCTGTTGCCGAGCCGGAGCAGTTCGGCCCCCAGCTGGTAGCGCCCGGATGCCGGGTCCTGCTCGACGAAGCCCTCGGCCTGGAGTGTGCGCAAGATGCCGTGGGCGGTGCCCTTGGCCAGGTCGAGCGAGGAGGCGATGTCGGAAAGGCCGAACCGGCGCTCCCCGCCCGCGAGCAGCCGCAGCATTGCCGCTGCTCGCTCGAGTGACTGGATGTTCTTCGCCATCTCCCGGCCCTTCTCCACTGCGGTTCGACAATGCTGAACACTATCGGTCGATGTCGACCTTGGTTACCGCAGTGCAAGCCCTTCGTGGCCGAAAGCCATCACCTGAGGGACGGGGACATGATGCCGTCCCGCCCCGTGGGACGCCCGCCCCTTCCTCGGCCCGCCCGGTTAGTCTGGGCCCGTGCGCCTTCCACCGAGGACGCAAAGCCGACAGCCGTCGCATTCCAGGGAGAACATCCATGGCCTCGTTGCCGACCCCTTCCGCTGACAGCCGGACCCGAATCGAAGCCCTGCGCGAAGCCCTCGCCACGCGAGTCGTCGTGGCCGACGGGGCGATGGGCACGATGCTCCAGGCGCAGGATCCGACGCTCGAGGACTTCGAGGACCTCGAGGGCTGCAACGAGATCCTCAATGTGACCCGCCCCGACATCGTGCGGTCGGTCCACGAGGAGTATTTCGAGGTCGGTGTCGACTGTGTCGAGACGAATACGTTCGGTGCGAACTTCGCGGCGCTGGCGGAGTACGACATCCCCGAGCGGGTCTTCGAGCTCTCCGAGTCCGGGGCGCGGATCGCGCGTGAGGTCGCGGACGAGTTCACCGGGTCGACGGGGCAGCAGCGCTGGGTGCTCGGCTCGATGGGGCCGGGCACCAAGCTGCCGACGCTGGGCCACGCCCCCTATGTGAAGCTGCGGGACGCCTATCAGCAGAACGCCGAGGGCATGATCGCGGGCGGCGCGGACGCGCTGCTGGTCGAGACGACCCAGGACCTGCTCCAGACGAAGGCCGCGATTCTCGGCGCCCGCCGGGCCCTGGACGCAACCGGCACGAACCTGCCCGTGATCTGCTCGGTGACGGTCGAGACGACCGGGACGATGCTGCTCGGTTCGGAGATCGGGGCGGCGCTGACCGCGCTGGAGCCGCTGGGCATCGACATGATCGGCCTGAACTGTGCGACAGGACCGGCCGAGATGAGCGAGCACCTGCGCTACCTCGCCCGGCACTCCCGTATCCCGCTGGCCTGCATGCCGAACGCCGGTCTGCCGGTCCTCGGGAAGAACGGCGCGCACTATCCGCTCTCCGCGGGCGAGCTCGCCGACGCGCAGGAGACGTTCGTACGTGAGTATGGGCTGTCGCTGGTGGGTGGCTGCTGCGGTACGACGCCGGAGCATCTGCGGCAGGTTGTCGAGCGGGTGCGTGGGCTGGTTCCGAGCGGGCGTGAGCCGCGCCCGGAGCCGGGCGCGGCGTCGCTGTACCAGACGGTGCCGTTCCGTCAGGACACCTCCTTCATGGCGATCGGTGAGCGTACGAACGCGAACGGGTCGAAGAAGTTC
The DNA here is from genome assembly GCF_042888505.1 of Streptomyces sp. NPDC002870. Taxonomy (NCBI): domain Bacteria; kingdom Bacillati; phylum Actinomycetota; class Actinomycetes; order Kitasatosporales; family Streptomycetaceae; genus Streptomyces; species Streptomyces sp. NPDC002870. The sequence goes on along the minus strand of NZ_JBIAPW010000041.1, from coordinate 40,991 downwards.
CGCGACGCCATGCTCGAGGGCCGTTGGGACGACTGTGTGGAGATGGTGCGGGACCAGATCCGCGAGGGCGCGCACATGCTCGACCTGTGCGTCGACTACGTCGGCCGGGACGGCGTCGCCGACATGGAGGAACTGGCCGGCCGTTTCGCCACCGCGTCCACCCTCCCCATCGTGCTGGACTCGACCGAAGTCGACGTCCTTCAGGCCGGGTTGGAGAAGCTGGGCGGACGTGCGGTCATCAACTCCGTCAACTACGAGGACGGCGACGGTCCCGAGTCGCGGTTCGCGAAGGTCACCAAGCTTGCGGTCGAGCATGGCGCGGCGCTCATCGCGCTGACGATCGACGAGGAGGGCCAGGCCCGCACCGTCGAGAACAAGGTCGCGATCGCCGAGCGGATCATTGACGATCTGACCGGGAACTGGGGTGTGCTGGAATCCGACATCCTCATCGACACCCTCACGTTCACCATCTGCACCGGGCAGGAGGAGTCGCGTAAGGACGGCATCGCCACCATCGAGGCGATCCGTGAACTCAAGCGCCGCCGCCCCGATGTGCAGACCACGCTGGGCCTTTCGAACATTTCCTTCGGTCTGAACCCCGCCGCCCGGGTCGTGCTGAACTCCGTGTTCCTGGACGAGTGTGTGAAGGCGGGACTGGACTCGGCGATCGTGCACGCCTCGAAGATCCTGCCGATCGCCCGTCTTGAGGAGGAGCAGGTCAAGGTCGCCCTCGACCTGATCTACGACCGGCGGGCCGAGGGGTATGACCCGCTGCAGAAGCTCATGGAGCTCTTCGAGGGCGTCAACATGAAGTCGATGAAGGCGGGCAAGGCCGAGGAGCTTCTGGCCCTGCCGCTGGAGGAGCGGCTCAAGCGCCGGATCATCGACGGTGAGAAGAACGGCCTGGAGGCCGACCTCGACGAGGCGCTGCAGACCCGCCCGGCTCTCGAGATCGTCAATGCCACGCTCCTGGACGGCATGAAGGTCGTCGGTGAGCTGTTCGGTTCTGGTCAGATGCAGTTGCCGTTCGTGCTGCAGTCCGCCGAGGTGATGAAGAACGCGGTGGCCTATCTCGAGCCGCACATGGAGAAGTCGGACGCGGACGGCAAGGGCACGATCGTGCTGGCGACGGTCCGTGGTGATGTCCATGACATCGGGAAGAACCTCGTCGACATCATCCTGTCCAACAACGGCTACAACGTCGTCAACCTCGGTATCAAGCAGCCGGTTTCCGCGATCCTGGAGGCGGCAGAAGAGCACCGCGCCGATGTGATCGGCATGTCGGGTCTGCTGGTGAAGTCCACGGTGATCATGAAGGAGAACCTTCAGGAGCTGAACCAGCGCAAGCTGGCCGCGGACTTCCCGGTCATCCTCGGCGGGGCGGCGCTGACGCGAGCGTATGTGGAGCAGGATCTGCACGAGATCTACGAGGGTGAAGTCCGCTACGCCCGTGACGCGTTCGAGGGTCTGCGGCTGATGGACGCGCTGATCGCGGTCAAGCGCGGTGTCCCGGGGGCCGCCCTGCCGGAGCTGAAGCAGCGCCGGGTGGCCAAGCGCGACACGGCGGTGCTGGAAGTGCAGGAACCGGAGGGCACGGTCCGCTCCGATGTGGCAGTCGACAATCCGGTGCCCGCCCCGCCGTTCTGGGGCACCCGGGTCATCAAGGGCATCCAGTTGAAGGAGTACGCGTCCTGGTTGGACGAGGGCGCGCTGTTCAAGGGCCAGTGGGGCCTCAAGCAGGCCCGGGCAGGTGACGGCCCCACCTATGAGGAGCTGGTGGAAACCGACGGCCGGCCGCGGCTGCGCGGCTGGCTGGACCAGCTGCACACCAGGAACCTCCTGGAGGCGGCCGTGGTCTACGGCTACTTCCCCTGCGTGTCCAAGGGCGACGACCTGATCCTCCTGAACGAGGACGGCTCGGAGCGCACCCGCTTCTCCTTCCCCCGCCAGCGCCGCGGCCGCCGGCTGTGCCTCGCCGACTTCTTCCGCCCCGAAGAGTCCGGCGAGACCGACGTCGTCGGACTCCAGGTCGTGACCGTGGGCTCCAAGATCGGCGAAGCCACCGCCGAGCTCTTCGAGTCGGACTCGTACCGCGACTACCTCGAACTGCACGGCCTGTCCGTGCAGCTGGCCGAGGCGCTCGCCGAGTACTGGCACGCCCGCGTCCGCGCCGAGCTCGGCTTCGCGGGCGACGACCCGGCCGACGTCGAGGACATGTTCGCGCTCAAGTACCGCGGCGCGCGCTTCTCGCTCGGTTACGGAGCGTGCCCGGACCTCGAGGACCGGGCCAAGATCGCCGAGCTGCTGCAGCCGGAGCGGATCGGCGTCCAGCTCTCCGAGGAGTTCCAGCTCCACCCCGAGCAGTCCACCGACGCCATCGTCATCCACCACCCCGAAGCGAAGTACTTCAACGCACGTTAGTCGGCAGAGTCGTACACTGGTCGGTCCAGTGCAGGCCGGTTGCCTTCCCCACCTGGGAGGCGACCGGCCTTGTCGTCCCTGATGGAGGTGTGCCGGATGACCAGTACGGTCCCCGCGTCCTTGACCCGTTCGGCCGAGGGCTCTGCCTTGCAGGCCGTTTTCCTCGACATGGACGGCACCCTCGTGGACACCGAAGGCTTCTGGTGGGACGCGGAGGTGGAGGTCTTCGCCGATCTCGGCCATGAGCTCGACGAGGCATGGCGGGACGTGGTGGTCGGCGGCCCCATGACGCGCAGCGCCGGCTATCTCATCGCGGCCACCGGCGCGGACATCACGCTGGCCGAGCTGACCGTGCTGCTCAACGATCGATTCGAGGACCGCATCGGGCGCGGTGTGCCGCTGATGCCGGGCGCCGCACGGCTGCTCGCCGAGCTCGCCGCACACGAGGTGCCCACCGCACTGGTCTCCGCCTCCCACCGCCGCATCATCGACCGCGTCCTCGCCTCCCTCGGGCCCCAGCACTTCGCGCTCTCGGTCGCGGGTGACGAGGTCTCCCGTACGAAGCCGCACCCGGACCCCTACCTGCTCGCCGCCCGGGGGCTGGGCGCCCAGCCTGCGAGATGCGCCGTCATCGAGGACACGGCGACCGGTGTGGCGGCCGCAGAGGCGGCCGGCTGCCGGGTGGTCGCCGTACCGTCGGTGGCGCCGATCGCACCCGGAAACGGCCGGGTGGTCGTACGGTCACTCGAAGAAGTGGACCTTGGCTTTCTGCGCACCCTCATCACCGCGATGAACTGATGCGTGTACGGTCCGTATTTCTCCCCTGCATTCGTCTGCATTCGTCAATGGGGTTCATAGCGTGACGTTCGTCACGCTGAGTGGTCACGCAGAGGTGGGTCTGGATCACTCTGCACTCTGACCAAGGGCGCCGGGCCTGCCCTTGTGTCCACATTGGTGGGGTGGTGTACGAATCATTCCGTCGCGCGCTCGTCCACTCGCGGGCGTGACTGATCACGGAGTGGTTGCGATCCCAACTCGGCCCTGGTCACGCTTTCCTGACGTCTCCGACTAATCTCTTCGCGAGAACTTCGTCGCATCATCGATCTGTCTCGGCGGCCACCCAGCCATGGGGAACTCAGTGCCGACCGCTCTGTTTCCCCGGCCCGATCGCACCGCTCCGAACGGGCGGTCGCGGCGCAGTGCCCTAGCCATCGCTGTAACCCAGTGCCGGATGAGGAGAACGTCCAGGATGAACCGTAAGACTCTGGTGCTGCCGGCCGTGGTCGGCCTGCTCGCGCCCGTGCTCGTCGCCTGCGGTGGGTCGGACGGCGGGTCCGGCGGCGGTGATGCCATTGTCGTGGGCACCACGGACCAGTTCATCGCGACCGCGGACGCGCCCGCGCCCCTCGACCCGGCCTACGCGTACGACACCGGTTCGTGGAGCGTGCTGCGGCAGACCGTCCAGACGCTGACGCGCAATCCGAGCGGCGGCGGCGCGCCGGTGCCCGAAGCGGCCCAGTCGTGCAGCTTCACGGACAAGGTCAGCGAGAGCTACCGCTGCAAGCTGCGCAGCGGGCTGAAGTTCGCCGACGGCAGTGCCATCACCGCCGAGGACGTGAAGTTCTCCATCCAGCGTGTCCTGGACATCAACCCCGACAGCGGCACGGCCTCCCTCCTCGCGAACATCGACACGATCGAGGCCAACGGCGACGAGGTGGTCTTCCACCTCGCAACGCCCGACGCGACCTTTCCGTACAAGCTCTCGACACCGGTCGCCGCCATCGTCAGCAAGAAGAAGTACGAGGGCAAGAAGCTCCGCGAGGGCTTCGAGGTCGACGGCTCCGGCCCGTACACCATGAAGACCGAGGCCAAGGGCGGCCAGATCGCCAAGGTCATCTTCACCAAGAACCCCTCCTACCAGGGCGACATCAAGCTCCGCAACGACAAGGTCGAACTGCGGTCGTTCCCGGACGCCGACTCCATGGGCCAGGCGCTCGAAGCCGGTGACATCGACATGATGACCCGCGCGATGTCGCCCGAGCAGATCAGGGATCTGTCCGAGAACCCCAAGGAGGACATCCGGCTCACCGAGATGCCGGGCCTGGAGATCCGCTACCTCGGCTTCAACACCAACGACCCGTCGGTGAAGAACAAGGCTGTCCGGCAGGCCATGGCGGCAGTCGTCGACCGCGGCCAGATCGCCGGCCAGGTGTACGGCTCCACCGCCGAGCCGCTCTACTCGCTCATCCCGTCGAGCATCGCGGCGCACACCAACTCCTTCTACAACAAGTACGGCGAGCCGAGCCGCGCGAAGGCCGCGGACATGCTGCGCGACGCCGACATCACCACGCCGGTGAAGCTGAAGCTCCACTACACGACCGACCACTACGGTCCCGGTACGGCGAAGGAGTTCGAGGCGCTCAAGAACCAGCTGAACGCCACCAAGCTCTTCGACGTCACCATCGAGGGCACCGAGTGGTCGAAGTTCGTCCCCGCCGAGAAGCGCGGTGACTACGCGGTCTACGGAATGGGCTGGTTCCCCGACTTCCCGGACCCGGACAGCTTCATCGCCCCGTTCCTGGACAAGGGCAGCTTCCTCAACACCCCGTACGTGAGCACCGTGGCCCGGGAGCTCATCCCGCAGTCGCGCCGTGCCGCCGACCGGACCGCCGCGTCCGACGCCTTCACTCAGATGCAGGAGATCGTCGCCACCGACGTGCCGTTCCTGCCGCTGTGGCAGGGCAAGCAGTACGTCGCCGCCCGCACCGGCGTCAATGGCGTCGAGCGGCTGCTCAACTCCAGCTCGGACCTGCAGCTTTGGGAGTTGGGCCGGGGAGGCGTCTGACCCGTACCATTCCCCGGGGCACATTGCCCCCGAATGGTACGAGAGAACAGAGGCACGGTTCTGTGAAGACAGGTATCAAGTGGCTGACCACCCCGCTCGCGGCGGGACTGGCGGCCGGTCTGTTGAGCGGCTGCGGCGATCAGAAGGACGGTGCCGCCTCCGGCGGCACCGAGTCGCTGGTCATAGGAATGTCGGACGAGGTCCTGGCCACAGACCCGGCGGCAGGCTACGACCCGGGTTCCTGGCTGTTGTTCAACAACGTCTTCCAGTCGCTCCTCAGCTTCCCCAAGGGCAGCTCCATCCCGCAGCCGGAGGCGGCCGAGAGCTGCACGTTCGACAAGGGCGGCAGCACGGTCTACCGCTGCACACTGCGCGACGGCCTGAAGTTCAGCAACGGGAACAGCATGACGTCGGAGGATGTGAAGTTCTCCTTCGAGCGTGTGCGGAAGATCGCCAGCGACGCGGGCCCCATGCCTCTGCTCTCCACCATCGACAAGATCGAGACGCCGGACGAGAAGACGGTCGTCTTCGAGCTGAAGGCCCCCGACGCCACCTTCCCGAGCAAGATCGCCTCGGGTGCCGGCTCCATCGTCGACCACCGCGAGTACGAGGCCGACACGCTGCGCACCGACGGCAAGGCAGTCGGCTCGGGTCCCTACAAGCTCGACTCGTACGGCAAGAACGAGGCTGTCTTCTCGCTCAATGCCGACTACAAGGGCACCGCCAAGGCGCAGAACTCGGGCATCAAGCTGAAGTTCTTCCACAGCGACCAGAAGGCGCTGGCGTCGGCGCTCGGTGAGGGCCAGGTCGACGTCGCCTACCGAGGTCTGCCCGCAGACGACATATCCGGACTCCAGGGCTCGGCGTCGGCCGATGCCATGGGGATCGAGGTCGTCGAGGGAACCAGCGCCGAGGTGCAGCACCTGGTCTTCAACCTCAACGACCCGGTCGTCGGCAAGCTCGGGGTGCGCAAGGCGATTGCGCATCTCATCGACCGCGACGCCCTGGTCCGGGATGTCTACCAGTCCACGGCGACCTCCCTCTACTCGATCGTCCCGGCCGGCATCTCCGGTCACAACACCGCGTACTTCGACCTGTACGGCGGCAGTCCGCAGCCGGAGAAGGCGAAGAAGGCACTGCGCTCCGCCGGCATCAGCGACAAGGTGAAGCTCACCCTCTGGTCCACGCCGAGCCGCTACGGCCCCGCCACCGACCAGGAGTTCAAGGCGATCGCCAAGCAGCTCAACGACAGCGGGCTGTTCGACGCGACGGTGAAGTCGGTCGGTTTCGAGCAGTACGAGAAGGACATCGCGGCCGGGAAGTACGGCGTCTATGTAAAGGGCTGGATCCCCGACTACCCCGACGCCGACAACTTCACGCAGCCCTTCTTCGGCGAGGGCAACGTCCTCGGCAACCACTACGAGAACAAGCGGATCACCGGCTCGATCCTCCCCGGGACCGCCGCCGTCGCCGACCGGGCGGCCACCGAGCAGCAGTACGGCGAGCTCCAGGACCTGGTGGCGGCGGAACTGCCGATCCTGCCGCTCTGGCAGGGCAAGCAGTACGCCGTGGCCTACGGCAACATCACAGGCCTGGAGTGGACCCTGGACGCCTCGACCGTCTTCCGGTTCTGGGAGATCAAGAAGGTCTGACCGCCCGGCCCCCGCCGCCCACCGGCCCCCGCCGCCCACCGGCCCCCGCCGCCCACTGGGCGCCGGGGGACACCAGGCACCGGGGTACACCAGGCGCCGGGCAGCTCACTGTGCGCCGGGGCGCACCAGACCGCTCTCGTACGCATACACCGCGGCCTGTACCCGGTCGCGCAGACCCAGCTTCGTCAGCACATGGCCCACATGCGTCTTGACGGTGGTCTCGCTGACGAACAAATCCGCGGCGATCTCGGCATTGGACAGCCCTCGCGCGACCAGCTTGAGCACCTCCACCTCGCGATCGGTCAGCGTGTGGAGCGTGTCCGGGACCGGATCCTCGCCGGACGGCAGATGGTCCGCGTACTTGTCGAGCAGTCGGCGCGTGATGCTCGGCGCCAGCATCGCCTCGCCCGCCGCCACCACCCGGATCGCCTGGATCAGTTCATTGGCGGGCGCGTCCTTGAGCAGGAAGCCGCTCGCGCCGGCCCGCAGCGCCTCCACCACATACTCATCCAGGTCGAAGGTGGTCAGCACCAGGACCTTCGCCGGGCCGTCGCGGCCGGGGCCGGTGATCTGCCGGGTCGCCTCGACGCCGTCCATCCGGGGCATCCGGATGTCCATCAGCACCACATCAGGCTGCAGTGCCCGCACCTGGTCGAGGGCCTGGAGGCCGTCCCCGGCCTCGCCGACGACCGCGAGGTCCTGCTCCGCCTCCAGGATCATCCGGAATCCGGTGCGCAGCAGGGGTTGGTCGTCGACCAGTAGGACGCGGATAGCCACGGGTACTCCTTCGCTTGGACCGGGCCCATTCTGCCCTGGTCATCCTCGGCCGAAGCGGCCGGGGAAATGCTCAGCGGATGCTGCGTCATTCGCGGGGGGCGACCCCCGGGCCCCCGGCAGAAAAGCGCAGGTCAGCTGGGTTGATCCGATTGTTCTGGTGAGGCGAAACCAGGATAAGGCGGGGGAGTGCCGCCGAATTCCGGGCAGACCGCCTGGTGGTCGCACCAGCCGCACAGCTTCGTCGGCCGCGGCCGCCAGTCACCCGACTCGGTGGCCTGTCTGATCGCGTCCCACAGCGCCAGCAGCTTGCGCTCCATCCGCTCCAGGTCCGCCGGGACCGGGTCGTACGTCAGCACATCGCCGCTGCCCAGATACACCAGCTGCAGCCGGCGCGGGACGACGCTTTTCAGCCGCCAGATCACCAGCGCGTAGAACTTCATCTGGAACAGTGCGCCCTCGCTGTACTCCGGGCGCGGGGCCTTGCCCGTCTTGTAGTCGACGATCCGCACCTCGCCGGTGGGCGCCACATCGACCCGGTCGATGACCCCGCGCAGCCGCAGCCCCGACTCCAGCTCCGTCTCGACGAACATCTCCCGCTCGGCGGGCTCCAGGCGGGTCGGATCCTCCAGCGAGAACCAACGCTCCACCAACTGCTCCGCCTCGCCCAGCCAGCGCGTCAGCCGCTCGCCCTCGGCGTCCTGGGCGAACAGCTCGCCCAGCTCCGGCTTGGTCTCGAGCAGCCGGTCCCACTGGCCCGGGATCAGGGCCTTGGCGCGCGGAGCCGTGCGCTCCGCCGCCGGGGCGTCGAAGAGCCGCTCCAGCACCGCATGCACCAGCGTGCCGCGGGTAGCCGCCTCGCTGGGCTTCTCGGGCAGCTTGTCGATCACCCGGAACCGGTACAGCAGAGGGCACTGCATGAAGTCGCTCGCCCGCGACGGCGACAGCGATGTGGGCTGCTGACTCGTACTCATGACCCAGACCCTACGGCCCGCCACTGACAGCGAGCGGAATACCATCGACGTCAGACCCTCGCGCACTGCATGATCGAGCGAGCGAGCGACGCATTCGCAATGAAGGGGACCCGTGAACGAGGACGACAAGAGCGGTGAGCGCGAGCGGCCGCAGTCCGGTACGCGGGGAGCGAACCCCGAGAGCGGCAAGCCGCGGCGCTCCGACGGCCCCGGCGGCGGCATTCTGATGGGCCGTCCCTTCGGCGTGCCGGTCTACGTCGCCCCCAGCTGGTTCATCGTCGCGGCCCTCATCACCTGGGTCTTCGGCGGTCAGCTCGACCGCGTGCTCCCGGAACTCGGCAGCGCGCGCTATCTCGTCTCCCTCTTCTTCGCGGTCGCGTTCTACGCCTCCGTACTCGTCCACGAACTGGCCCACACCATCGCCGCGCTGCGCTTCAAACTGCCGGTGCGCCGCATCCAGCTGCAGTTCTTCGGGGGCGTCTCCGAGATCGAGAAGGAGTCCGAGACCCCGGGCCGCGAGTTCATCCTCGCCTTCGTCGGGCCGCTGCTCTCACTCGTGCTGTCAGGCGTCTTCTACCTCGGCATGCAGGCTGTGGAGCCCGGCACGGTCCCGGGTGTGCTGCTGGCCGGCCTGATGATCTCCAACCTCATCGTCGCCGCGTTCAATCTGCTGCCCGGGCTGCCGCTCGACGGCGGCCGGATGCTGCGTGCCGTCGTCTGGAAGATCACCGGCAAGCCGATGGCGGGCACCGTCGCCGCGGCCTGGGTCGGCCGGGCGCTGGCCGTCGCCGTGCTCATCGGCCTGCCGCTGCTCACCCACACCGGAGCCCTCGGCAACGCCACCGAGGACATCGGCGGCATGGAGACGGTCACCGACGCGCTGCTCGCCGCGATTCTGGCCGCGATCATCTGGACCGGTGCGGGCAACAGCCTGCGCATGGCCCGGCTGCGCGAGCACCTCCCCGAGCTGGAGGCCCGCACGCTCACCAGGCGCGCCGTCCCCGTCGAGTCCGACACCCCGCTCTCCGAGGCCCTGCGCCGTGCCAACGAGGCGGGGGCCCGCGCGCTGGTCGTCGTCGACGGCCACGGCGAGCCGAAGGCCCTGGTCCGCGAGAGCGCGATCGTCGGTGTCCCGGAACACCGCCGCCCGTGGGTGGCGGTCAGCGGCCTCGCACAGGATCTGACGGAAGGCATGAAGGTCCCGGCCGAACTGGCGGGCGAGGCCCTCCTCGACAAGCTGAGGGCGTCCCCGGCCACGGAGTACCTGGTGGTCGAGAAGACGGGCGAGATCTACGGCGTACTGTCCACGGCGGACGTGGAGCGCGCTTTCGTGGCGGCGATGGCGCGGCCGTCTGCCTGAAGGCTCCGCCAAGGCGCGTGGTCCCCGGGGCCGACGGGGGCCGGTAGGCTGGTCACATGTCCGAACCGACCGGTGCCGCCCGCCGACGCGGGCCCTTCAAGGTCGGGGACCAGGTCCAGCTCACCGATCCCAAGGGACGCCACTACACGTTCACTCTCGAGGCCGGGAAGAATTTTCACACCCACAAGGGTTCCTTCCCGCACGACGAGTTGATCGGCGCTCCAGAGGGCAGTGTTGTCCGTACCACGGGAAACGTCGCCTACCTCGCGCTGCGCCCCCTGCTCCCCGACTACGTCCTGTCCATGCCCCGCGGCGCCGCCGTGGTCTACCCCAAGGACGCGGGGCAGATCCTGGCCTTCGCCGACATCTTCCCCGGTGCGCGAGTCGTCGAGGCGGGGGTCGGCTCCGGCTCGCTGAGCAGCTTCCTGCTGCGCGCCATCGGCGACCACGGCATGCTGCACTCCTACGAGCGCCGCGAGGACTTCGCCGAGATCGCCCAGCAGAACGTGGAGCGCTACTTCGGCGGCCCGCACCCCGCCTGGCAGCTCACCGTCGGCGACCTCCAGGACAACCTGACCGACGCCGATGTCGACCGCGTGATTCTGGACATGCTCGCCCCCTGGGAGTGCCTGGAGGCCGTCTCCAAGGCGCTCGTCCCCGGCGGCATTCTCTGCTGCTACGTCGCGACCACCACCCAGCTGGCGCGGACCGTGGAATCCATCCGCGAGATCGGCTGCTTCGCCGAACCGCAGCCCTGGGAATCGATGATCCGCAACTGGCACGTCGAAGGCCTGGCCGTCCGCCCCGATCACCGGATGATCGGCCACACCGGCTTCCTCGTCACCGCCCGCCGTCTCGCCGACGGTGTGGAGCCCCCGATGCGCCGCCGCCGCCCCGCCAAGGGCGCGTACGGCGATGACTACGAAGGCCCCAACAAGGGCTGACACTCGCACAACGCGACGACGCCGCCGTCGAGTTCCCGCGACACCGCGGGGAACTCGACGGCGGCGTCGTCGCGTTGACCGCTTCTTGACGAACGCATTCGGACCCCGCTGTTCCGCGCCCACTGTGACGTATGGCACGATGCAGGCCACCCCCACCGGACCGCCGCCACAGGAGACATCCCGCGTGCAGACCTCCGCCGTCCCGGACCTCGCGCACACCCACGCCCGCCCGGTGCACTGGCTGGCCACGGCGACGGCGATGGCCGCGGTCGTCGCTGCCGCCGGACTGCTGCAGCCCAGGGCCGCCACCGCGTCCCAGGCGGGCGCGCCCGGAACGGGCACCGTTGCGGCCGCTGCCCCCGATCCGGCGGGCGTACAGCTCCCGCTGGAGTGCGGCGGGGCGAAGACTGTCGTGACCCACAGGGCTTCGGGCGATCTGGACGGCGACGGCAGCCCGGAGACAGTGGCCGTGGCCCGGTGCGACGCAGGCTCCGGTACTCCGCCGAGCGGCATGTACGTACTGACCCGGGGCAGGGGCACGGACCCGCGCGTCGTCGCGACGCTGATCGAGCCCGCACAGAAGCTCTCCGTCAAGGACTTCGCCGTACGTGACGGAGCGGTTACGGCAACGCTGCTCGGCTACTCCTCGCCGGACGTGCCGAGCTGCTGTCCCGACCAACTGGAGAAGGTCAAGTGGCAGTGGCAGGGCGGGAAGTTCGTCCGCAGCGCCGGGGTGCAAGCGCGCAGTATGTGATTTGTCACTCTGCGTCGGGGCCGTAGACCTCGACCCTGTCCGAAACGCGTCGCACATGGATGCAGTCGCCCGGGCACTCCTTCGCGGAGTCCACGACGTCCCTCAGGAGCGGCAGTGGTACGGGCGTTGTGGCGCCCGGGTTCTGGAGCAGTTCGTCGCCGCCGCTCTTCACATACGCGAGCCCGTCGATGTCCAGCTCGAAGACCTCGGGGGCGTACTGCACACAGATCCCGTCCCCCGTGCAGAGGTCCTGGTCGATCCAGACCTCCAGGGCCTCCCCGACGCCTTCGCTGGGGGCCTCGTGCTGCACGGTCATATCTCCTGCCGTTTCCTTCGTCGGGTGTAGCAATGTGAAGCAAGTCGTGCCAGCCCTGACGGGTGTTGAACGCTTCGACCATACAACCGCCCGCTTTCCGATGTTGATGGGTGGGTATTCCCCTGGCGAGAGGGAGAGCGCAAGGGTGAAGATCGGACACACCCCGACCGTCTTTGTGATCTAGGGGTTTCAATCACCACCCGCCCAGGTAGGGTCAGGAAGCGTCCAGCTCCCCATGGAGGAGGTGAGGACCGTGGCAGCCCACGACGACGACATCAACCGCGGCATCCGGCCGGGGCGAGGGTCTGAAGACCCCGCCGGTCAGGTTGCCTATCTCGAGCAGGAAATCGCCGTCCTGCGCCGCAAGCTCGCCGACTCTCCGCGTCATACGAGGATTCTCGAAGAGCGGATCGTCGAGTTGCAGACCAACCTGGCCGGCGTCTCCGCACAGAATGAGCGGCTCGCCAACACGCTCCGTGAGGCCCGCGACCAGATCGTGGCCCTCAAGGAGGAGGTCGACCGGCTCGCTCAGCCACCGGCCGGCTTCGGTGTCTTCCTGCAGGCCAACGAGGACGGCACCTGTGACATCTTCACCGGGGGCCGCAAGCTCCGGGTGAATGTCAGCCCCAGCGTCGAGCTCGACGAGCTCAGGCGCGGCCAGGAAGTCATGCTCAACGAGGCGCTCAACGTGGTCGAGGCCATGCAGTTCGAGCGCGCCGGGGACATCGTCACCCTCAAGGAGATCCTCGAGGACGGCGAGCGCGCCCTGGTGCTCGGGCACACCGACGAGGAACGGGTGGTGCGGCTTGCGGAGACGCTGCTGGACACCACCATCCGTCCCGGCGACGCCCTGCTGCTCGAGCCCCGCTCCGGCTATGTCTATGAAGTGATCCCGAAGAGCGAGGTCGAAGAGCTCGTCCTCGAAGAGGTCCCGGACGTCGACTACGACAAGATCGGCGGTCTGGGCGGCCAGATCGAGATGATCCGCGACGCGGTCGAGCTTCCGTACCTCCACCCGGACCTCTTCAAGGAGCACGAACTGCGGCCGCCGAAGGGCATCCTGCTCTACGGCCCGCCCGGATGCGGCAAGACGCTGATCGCGAAGGCCGTCGCCAACTCCCTTGCCAAGAAGGTCGCCGAGGTGACCGGCCAGCCCGCGGGGAAGAGCTACTTCCTCAACATCAAGGGCCCCGAGCTCCTCAACAAGTACGTCGGCGAGACCGAGCGGCACATCCGCCTCGTCTTCCAGCGTGCCCGGGAGAAGGCGAGCGAGGGCACCCCCGTCATCGTCTTCTTCGACGAGATGGAATCCCTCTTCCGCACCCGTGGTTCCGGCGTCAGCTCGGACGTGGAGAACACCATCGTTCCGCAGCTGCTGGCCGAGATCGACGGTGTGGAGGGCCTGGAGAACGTCATCGTCATCGGCGCCTCCAACCGCGAGGACATGATCGACCCCGCGATCCTGCGCCCCGGCCGGCTCGATGTGAAGATCAAGATCGAGCGTCCGGACGCGGAGGCCGCAAAGGACATCTTCGCCAAGTACCTGACGGCCTCGCTGCCGCTGCACTCGGACGACCTGTCCGAGCACAATGGCTCCAAGGAAGCGGCGGCGCACGGGATGATCCAGTCCGTCGTCGAGCAGATGTACGCGGAGTCCGAGGAGAACCGCTTCCTCGAGGTCACGTACGCCAACGGCGACAAGGAAGTCCTGTACTTCAAGGACTTCAACTCCGGCGCGATGATCCAGAACATCGTCGACCGGGCCAAGAAAATGGCCATCAAGGCCTTCCTCGACCACAACCAGAAGGGCCTTCGGGTCTCCCACCTCCTCCAGGCATGCGTGGACGAGTTCAAGGAGAACGAGGACCTGCCGAACACCACCAACCCGGACGACTGGGCCCGGATCTCCGGAAAGAAGGGCGAGCGGATCGTGTTCATCCGCACCCTTGTCACCGGAAAGCAGGGCGCGGACACCGGACGTTCCATCGACACGGTGGCGAATACCGGTCAGTACCTGTAGAAACGCAGACCGGCTGCGGATGCTGGGGGTCCCCCCGCCGAGGGCAGGGGGGACAGGCATCCGCAGCCGAATGCTTTTCCGACAGGTCCAGCCATACCGGAGCAATGACGAAATTGATCTCCCCACCAGTGCAGAGGCGTTCTAGGCTCTTCGGTACCGCCGAGTCGCGCAGTGCGGGGACGGGCACCGCACAGGCACCGGAGAGACAGCGGTACTTGAGCGCCGTTCCCGGAGGGGAGCGCCGCCGGGCAAGGAGGGCCGCATGACCGTACGGCGAGTAATGGGCATCGAGACGGAGTACGGAATCTCCGTCCCTGGCCACCCGAACGCCAATGCCATGCTCACCTCGTCCCAGATCGTCAATGCCTACGCGGCGGCGATGCACAGGGCGCGGCGCGCCCGCTGGGACTTCGAGGAGGAGAATCCGCTGCGGGACGCCCGCGGCTTCGACCTCGCCCGCGAGGCCGCCGACTCCAGCCAGCTCACCGACGAGGACATCGGCCTGGCCAATGTGATCCTCACCAACGGTGCACGGCTGTACGTCGACCATGCGCACCCCGAGTACAGCTCGCCCGAGGTCACCAATCCGCTGGACGCCGTCCTGTGGGACAAGGCGGGCGAGCGGATCATGGCGGAGGCCGCCGAGCGCGCGGCCCAGCTCCCCGGCGCCCAGCCGATCCACCTGTACAAGAACAACACCGACAACAAGGGCGCGTCCTACGGGACGCACGAGAACTACCTGATGAAGCGGGAGACCGCCTTCTCGGACATCGTGCGCCACCTGACGCCGTTCTTCGTGTCCCGGCAGGTCGTCACTGGTGCCGGACGGGTCGGAATCGGCCAGGACGGCCATGAACACGGCTTTCAGATCAGCCAGCGCGCCGACTATTTCGAGGTCGAGGTCGGGCTCGAGACCACGCTGAAGCGGCCCATCATCAACACCCGGGACGAGCCCCACTCCGACGCCGAGAAGTACCGCCGGCTGCATGTGATCATCGGCGACGCGAACCTGTCCGAGATCTCCACCTACCTCAAGCTGGGCACGACGGCCCTGGTCCTGTCGATGATCGAGGACGGCTTCATCGCGGTGGACCTGGCGGTCGACCAGCCGGTACGCACCCTGCACCAGGTTTCCCACGACCCGACCCTCAAGCGCCTGGTCACGCTGCGCAGCGGCCGGACACTCACCGCGGTCCAGCTCCAGATGGAGTACTTCGAGCTGGCCCGCAAGTACGTCGAGGAGCGCTTCGGCGCGGACGCCGACGACCAGACCAAGGACGTCCTGGTCCGTTGGGAGGACACCCTCAACCGGCTCGAGAACGACCCGATGAGCCTGTCCGGGGAGCTGGACTGGATCGCCAAGAAGGAGCTCATGGAGGGCTACCGGCGGCGGGACAGCCTGGGCTGGGACGCGGCGCGGCTGCACTTGGTCGACCTCCAGTACGCCGACGTACGCCCCGAGAAGGGCCTGTACAACCGCCTGGCGGCCCGCGGCAAGATGAAACGGCTGCTGGACGAGCAGGACGTCGCACGGGCCGGGACGAAGCCCCCTGAGGACACCCGGGCGTACTTCCGCGGCCGCTGCCTGGAGCAGTACGCCGACGATGTGGCCGCGGCCTCCTGGGACTCGGTCATCTTCGATCTGCCAGGCCGTGACTCTCTGCAGCGGGTGCCGACCCTGGAGCCGCTGCGCGGCACGCGCAACCACGTCAAGGAGCTGCTGGACCGCTGCCGCACCGCGGAAGACCTGGTCCGGGTGCTGTCCGGGGGCTGAAATGGTCCTCGTCCGGGAATCATCGAGGTGGTCCCCGGACGTTGAGGCAAGTGCGGGGCCGATGTCGGACCCTGCTTGTAGGGTCTGATCTTGACCGAACGAACTCACGTCAGGGCAAACCGAGCGGGGTGAGGGATATGGCGACCAAGGACACCGGCGGCGGGCAGCAGAAAGCCACGCGTTCCACCGAGGAGACCGAGGAGCAGACGCAGGAGGCGCAGGCTTCGGAGGACCTCAAGGAGCGCCAGGAGAAGCTGTCGGACGATGTCGACTCCGTACTGGACGAGATCGACGACGTCCTCGAGGAGAACGCCGAGGACTTCGTGAGGTCCTTCGTTCAGAAGGGCGGAGAGTAGGTCCCCCTAACTTCGTTGGGGGTACCCCCAGTTGTCTGTCCCGGACCGTCGGCGAAAGCCGGTGGCACCGGGGCGGATGACCGGCGATGGCGCGGGTAAGGTCCGTGCACAGTTCGAAAGATCGGCCCGCGCCCGAACATGGCGGGCCGCCGCCTATCCGGAAGGAAACGCGTGGAAGCCAACCCTCGTAGCACCGGGCGTCTGCCGGCAGCCTTCCTGACGCCCGGCTCGTCCTCGTTCATGGACTTCCTGGGCCAGCACTCCCCGGAGATGCTGCCCGGCAAGCGCATCCTGCCGCCCGTACAGGGCGCCATCGAGGCACCGCACGGCACGACCATCGTCGCGACGACGTTCCCCGGCGGTGTGGTGCTCGCCGGTGACCGGCGGGCGACCATGGGCAACATGATCGCGCAGCGCGACATCGAGAAGGTCTTCCCGGCCGACGAGTACTCGGCGGTGGGCATCGCAGGCACCGCCGGCCTCGCCGTGGAGATGGTCAAGCTCTTCCAGCTGGAGCTGGAGCACTTCGAGAAGGTCGAAGGCGCCCAACTCTCCCTGGAGGGCAAGGCGAACCGGCTGTCCACGATGATCCGCAGCAACCTCGGCATGGCCATGCAGGGCCTGGCCGTGGTGCCGCTCTTCGCGGGGTACGACGTCGACCGCGAGAAGGGCCGGATCTTCTCGTACGACGTCACAGGCGGCCGCTCCGAGGAGCACGGATTCGCGGCCACCGGCTCTGGTTCGATCTTCGCCCGCGGAGCGATGAAGAAGCTCTATCGCGAGGACCTGACGGAGCAGCAGGCCACCACCCTGGTCATCCAGGCGCTGTACGACGCGGCCGACGACGACTCGGCGACCGGCGGGCCCGATGTGGCCCGGCGGATCTATCCGATCGTCACCGTCATCACCGACGAGGGCTTCCGCAGGCTCACCGAGGCCGAGTCCTCCGAGATCGCCCGCTCGATCCTGGAGCGCCGCCTCGAACAGCCCGACGGCCCGCGCGCCGCGCTGCTCTGAATGCTCTCGCCACTGACAGAAAGGGACGGATAGCCGGTGTCGACGCCGTTCTATGTCTCACCCCAGCAGGCCATGGCCGATCGGGCGGAATACGCCCGCAAGGGCATCGCCCGTGGTCGCAGCCTCGTCGTGCTGCAGTACTCCGACGGCATTGTCTTCGTCGGTGAGAACCCGTCCCGTGCGCTGCACAAATTCAGTGAGATCTACGACCGGATCGGCTTCGCCGCCGCCGGTAAGTACAACGAGTACGAGAACCTCCGGATCGGCGGTGTGCGCTACGCCGACCTGCGCGGTTACACCTACGACCGTGACGATGTGACCGCCCGTGGTCTCGCCAACGTCTACGCCCAGACGCTGGGCACGATCTTCTCCAGCGCGGCCGAGAAGCCGTACGAGGTGGAGCTGGTCGTCGCCGAGGTCGGCGCCACTCCCGAGGGCGACCAGATCTACCGGCTGCCGCACGACGGATCGATCGTGGACGAGCACGGCTCGGTCGCGGTCGGCGGCAGCGCGGAGCAGATCAGTACCTTCCTGGACCAGCGCCACCGCGACGGGATGTCGCTGGCCGAGGCCTTGAAGCTGGCCGTACAGGCCCTGTCCAACCAGCCCAACGGCAGCGATCGGGAGATCCCCGCGGACCGGCTGGAGGTCGCGGTGCTGGACCGTACGCGACCGCAGGCCCGGAAGTTCAAGCGCATCGTCGGACGGCAGCTGTCCCGGCTGCTGGAGGCCGACGGTGCCGCGTCGACGCCGACGGACGCGCCGTCGGACACCGAGGAGACCGAGGACGGCGAGGAGTAGCCCGCCGGCCCGACCCGACTGCGCCCCGGACCGCCCGTGCGGACCGGGGCGCAGCCGTATGCCCGGGTCAGGGGAGTGCCCAGCGGTGGAGGCGGGTGCGGTCCCGGGTGAGCCAGGTGCCGTCGCCGAGCGGGGTCACATCGCCGCCGACGGCCACCGGATACCGCACCCGGCCCTGCGGGCGGAGTGTCACCGCGTCGCACAGCCAGTGACGCACAGAAACCGGCCGCCCGGGCAGGTAGATCCGGCCGGTGACCAGGACGTGCGTGCCGTCGATCAGATACGCGCCGGCGAACTCGTCGTTGTCGCGGTCGACCGCGAGCTCGCCGAGGTCGAACAGCCCGGCCGGGTCGTCGGCGCAAACATCGTGGGACGCGAGCTCGTCGCGGTCGTCGTTGTACGCGATTCCCTCGGCGCGCCGGATGGTGAGCACTCGGGAGGCCGCGGGCAGGAAGCCGATCACCTCGCGCATCGTCGTGCCGCCGCGGATGTGCAGCCCGTCGTGGCGCGGCTCGATCCACCAGGTCGACCAGCTGTACCAGGCCGTCCAGCAGGAGAGCGCGAGCAGCGAGCCGTCCGGATGCCACCGTTGCGTCACGTCCGAGGCGACGGCCCCGATCGGGCGGCGAGCCCGGACGTCGCCGGACGCGGCGTCGAGGAGCAGCAGGGTGTCGCGCGCGTAGCGATGCCGGGGCGAAACGTCCTGGACCAGTATCGCGGCGCGCTCGCCGGTGGCGAGCGTCGGCACGAGGACGCTGACGAGACTGCCGTCCGGGCTCACGGCGGGCGGGCCGGGCGGGCGCGGGTCACGGTGCCCGCCGTGCCAGCGGGCGTGCCGCAGCTCCCAGCGGGTGGCGCCGGCGGGGCCGACGACGCGGATCCTGGATCCCTCGGCGACGACGAGGCCGCCGCCGGGCAGCGGGGTGGCCGCGGCGTACGGCGGGAGGCGCAGGCTCTGGGTGGGGGCGGGGATGCCGGAGAGGAAGGTCTCCGCGTCGTGGATCTCGAGGCGCTCATCGGTTCTGACGACCAGCCGGTCCCCCGAGAGCGGTGTTACGGAGCCTGTTGCGGGGACCGTCCCGATCAGCGTCGCGTCGATCGGGTTCTCGGCCGTACTCGTCATGATCGTGATCGTTCCACGCTGGGTGTCGTGGGCTCAAGGCGGATGGCTACGGACCATCCGGACGGGTTCAGACGGTCCGTGCGGGAGCCGACGAGCCGCGTACGACCAGTTCGACCGGGAGGTCGCCCTCCTCGGGCGGACGGCCTTCGAGGATCGCGAGCAGGGCGGACATGCCGCGCTCGCCGACCCGTTCCGCGGGCAGGCTGACCGTGGTGAGCTCCGGCTCGACGGCGGTGGCGAGCGCGAGGTCGTCGAAGCCGGTGACGGACACGTCATCGGGGACCCGCAGGCCCAGCCGCCGTACCGCCTTGCAGGCGCCGGCGGCCAGAACGTCGTCGTCGCACACGATCGCGGTGGGCCGCGGCCCCGGGCCCGTGAGCGCCCGCTCCGCGGCCTCGCGCGCGCCGGCCACGTCGAGGGGTGCGGGGACGGTCCGTACGACCGCGTCGGGGATGTCACGCAGTGCCGTGGCGAGCGCCCGGGCCCGTACGTCGAAGGTCCAGGAGGACACGGCCGATGCGAGGTGGACGAAGCGGCGATGGCCGAGCGCCAGCAGATGGGCCGACATCTGCCGCATGCCGTCGGCGATGTCGAGATTGACGTGGGCCGCGGCGCCCGGGTCGGCGGGGTCGCTGTCGATCATCACCAGCGGGAGATCCGTACCGCGGATGGCGGTCAGGGCCTGGGCGGCCATGGAGGACGCGATCACGCCGTCGAGCGCGGCGCGGGCCGAGGCGAAGGGGTCCCTGGCGGGGCCGACGCCTTCGGGGGAGGGGTAGAGCACCACGCCGAAGCCGTGCTCGGAAGCGATGGTGGCCGCGCCCGTGTAGACCCGGGCGAAGAACTCGTTGGTGAGGGCCGGGACCACGAGCAGCGCGGTCCTGGTGCGCCCGAGCCGCAGATTGCGCGCGGCGAGGTTGGGCCGGTAGCCGAGCTGCCGCGCGGCATCCCGTACGAGCCCGGCGGTGCGCTCGGAGACCCGGCCGCGCCATTTCTCGCCGAGGACGAGGGACACGGTGGCCTGCGACACGCCGGCGGCGCGGGCGACGTCCCGGCTGGTGGGCCGGGGGGTGCCGGGGCGGTGCCCGACCGGCGGGGGAGACGCCCCCTGGCCCGGTACCGCGGGGTGGTCCTTGGGGGACCCGTGTGCCATCGGTGCCGTCCTCAGCCGCAAGCCACTTGTTCAGGTACGCCGCCGCGGTGGACCCGCGGACTGTCGACATGGTACGTATGACCGAAGGCGTTATACGTAAAACCTCGGGTCATGCCCGGGTGAGAGGGGGGAACATGGCCGCGGGAGCCACCGGCTACGCAGACATCCTCAAGGCGCCGCACGCCACACGGCTGCTCGCCGGGACGCTCGTGGGGCGGCTGCCCAACGCCACCGCCCCCGTTGCCATAGTCCTGTTCACCCGCGCAGAGGGCGGCAGCTACAGCCTCGCCGGAGGGCTCGCCGCCGTGTACGGCATAGCGACTGCGATAGGCCAGCCCCTCCTCGGCCGCGCCGTCGACCTGCACGGACAGCCGCGCGTCCAGTTCCCCGCCGCTGTCGTCTCCGCCCTCGGCATGGTGCTCCTGGCCGCTGTCGGCATCGGCGCGCTGCCCGTCGCGTACGCGGCCGTCGCCGTCGCGGGCGTGTTCACCCCGCCCCTCGAAGGCGGACTGCGCGCCCTGTGGCCCAGCGTCCTGGGCGGCGAGGACCGGGTGCACCGGGCCTACGCCATGGACGCCGTCGCGCAGGAGATCATGTTCACCGTCGGCCCGCTGCTGGTCACGCTGCTCGTCTCGCTCTGGTCGGCCGGTGCCGCCCTCCTCGTCATCAACGTCATCGGCGTCCTCGGCGCGCTCTCCGTCGTACTCTCCGTACCCTCCCGCGGCTGGCGCTCCGCACCCCGCGAGGCCCACTGGCTGGGCGCACTGCGCTCGCCCGGCCTGCTCGCCCTGCTCGGGTGCTTCTTCTTCGTCGGCCTCGCGCTGGGCTCGATCACCGTGGCCGGAGTCGCGTACGCCGACGACCACGGCCGTGAGTCGGTGTACGGCTGGCTGATGGCTGCGCTGGGCCTCGGCGCGCTCATCGGCGGCACGGCCTACGGCGCCCGCCAGTGGGCCGGAGCCCCCGAACGCCGCCTCCGCGTCATCGTCGGCCTGCTCGCGCTCGGCTATCTGCCGCTCGCGCTCACCCCCGGTGTGGTCGCCATGACCGCGCTCGCCGCCGTCTCCGGCCTCTTCCTCGCGCCCGCGATCGCCTGCGCCTTCATCGTCGTCGACCGGCATGCCCCGAGCGGCACCGTCACAGAGGCGTTCTCCTGGCTCGTCACCACCTTCGGCGTCGGCGCCGCGGCCGGAACCGCCGTCGCAGGCCCGGCGGTCGAGCTGGGCGGAACCTCCTGGAGCTTCGCCGTCGCGGGAGCCGGCGGCATCGCCGCGCTGCTGGTCCTGACGGGCACTCAGCGGGTCCTCGCAGTTCCCGGGCGTACCAAGGACATCGCAGGCTCATCGGAAAATGATCGAAACGGTGCTGCCGAACCCGGTTTCAGCTCAGGCCGTGAGGCGTAATGTTCAGACATGGACCGCCGCATTTTCGGGCTGGAGAACGAGTACGGCGTCACGTGCACGTTCAGGGGACAGCGCCGACTGTCACCTGACGAAGTGGCGCGCTACCTCTTCCGCCGTGTTGTCTCATGGGGCCGCAGCAGCAATGTCTTCCTGCGGAACGGCGCCCGCCTCTACCTCGACGTGGGTTCGCATCCGGAATACGCAACTCCCGAATGCGACAACGTGACCGAACTGGTCACCCACGACAAGGCCGGCGAGCGCATTCTCGAAGGCCTGCTCGTCGACGCCGAACGCCGCCTGCACGAGGAGGGAATCGCGGGCGACGTCTATCTCTTCAAGAACAACACCGACTCGGCGGGAAACTCCTACGGCTGCCACGAGAACTATCTCGTCGCCCGCCACGGAGAGTTCTCCCGGCTGGCGGACATTCTCATCCCGTTCCTGGTCACCCGTCAGCTGCTGTGCGGCGCGGGCAAGGTGCTGCAGACCCCGCGCGGCGCTGTCTACTGCGTCAGCCAGCGCGCCGAGCACATCTGGGAGGGCGTCAGCTCCGCCACCACCCGCTCGCGCCCGATCATCAACACCCGCGACGAACCGCACGCCGACGCCGAGCGCTACCGCCGCCTCCACGTCATCGTCGGCGACTCGAACATGTCCGAGACGACGATGCTGCTGAAGGTCGGCGCGACCGATCTCGTACTGCGCATGATCGAGGCGGGCACCGTGATGCGCGATCTGACCCTGGAGAACCCCATCCGGGCGATCCGCGAGGTCAGCCACGACATCACCGGCCAGCGCAAGGTGCGCCTGGCCAGCGGCCGCGAGGCCTCCGCCCTCGAAGTACAGCGTGAGTACTACGAGAAGGCCGTGGACTTCGTCGACCGGCGTGGAATCCGCACCGGCACCGTCGAGCAGGTCCTGGAGCTGTGGGGCCGCACGCTCGACGCGATCGAGGCGGAGGACCTCGACCGGATCGGCACCGAGATCGACTGGGTCATGAAGTACAAGCTCATCGAGCGCTACCGCGCCAAGCACAACATGACCATGTCGCATCCGCGAGTCGCGCAGATAGACCTCGCGTACCACGACATCCACCGCAGGCGCGGGCTGTACTACCTGCTGGAGCGCAAGGGGCAGGCCGCCCGGATCTGCAACGACCTGAAGATCTTCGAGGGCAAGTCCGTGCCCCCGCAGACCACCCGGGCCAGGCTGCGCGGCGACTTCATCCGCCGGGCGCAGGAGCAGCGGCGGGACTTCACCGTCGACTGGGTGCACCTCAAGCTCAACGACCAGGCGCAGCGCACCGTGCTGTGCAAGGACCCCTTCCGGTCGGTCGACGACCGGGTGGAGAAGCTCATCGCCGGCATGTAGGTCTCAGACGGTGGAACGCCACTCGGGCCCCGTACGTTTCTCGTGCGGGGCCCTTGGCACGCCCTAGAGTGTCGGGCAACTAATGTGCCGTCTGAGATCTGAGGAACACGTGCGCCGACTTGCCGGCCTTCTCGTCGTCCCCCTGCTGCTGCTGTCCGCGGCGGCGTGCGGCAGTGACGACGACAAGGGCTCCGACTCCACCTCGACCAAGAACGGACTGCCCGCGATCACCGCCGGCGCCCAGTTCGGTGAGAAGCCGACTCTGGCGAAGGGCGAAGGTGATCCGCCCAAGGCGCTGAAGGTCGAGACGATCAGCGAGGGCAAGGGCGCGACGCTGAAGAAGGGCGACCCGGTCCAGGTCAACTACCTCGGCCAGGCCTGGGACTCGAACAAGCCCTTCGACAACAGCTTCGACCGCAAGCAGCCCTTCGACCTCACGCTGGGCGCCGGTGGCGTCATCCAGGGCTGGGACAAGGGCCTCGAGGGCCAGAAGGTCGGCAGCCGTATCGAGATGTCGATCCCGCCGGAGCTCGGCTACGGCGCGCAGGGCCAGGGCGACATCAAGCCGAACGCCACCCTCGTCTTCGTCATCGACATCCTGAAGTCCACTCAGGTACCGCTGTCCGCCAAGGGCACCGAGGTCGCCCAGGACAACATCGACCTGCCGAAGGTGGGCACCAACACCGACGGCAAGGCGCCCTCGGTCACCTTCCCCAAGTCCGACGCGCCGAAGAAGCTCGTCTCCAATTACGTCCTGGAAGGCACGGGCCCTGTGCTGACGGCGAAGGACACCGTCGTCGTGAAGTACGAGGCGTACCTCTGGGACGGCGCCAAGAAGTTCGACAGCACCTATCAGGCGGGTAAGACCCAGACTTTCCCGCTGGGACAGGTGACGCTCAAGGGCCTCAAGGACGGCGTCGTGGGCAAGAAGGTCGGCAGCCGCGTGCTCCTCGTCATCCCGCCGGACCAGGCATTCGGGGCCAAGGAGCAGCAGGGCATTCCGAAGAACTCGACGCTCGTCTTCGCCGTGGACCTGCTGACCAAGGTGTAAGGACCAATGGGTGGGGACAAAGGTGTAAGACTGTCTTGGTTGCCCCGTTCATCATTTAGAGGAGCAGTTCAGTGAGCATCGAGAAGCCCGAGATCGACTTCCCGGGTGGCGAGCCGCCGGCCGACCTGGAGATCAAGGACATCTGGGAGGGTGACGGCCCGGTGGCCAAGGCGGGCGACACCGTCTCCGTCCACTACGTCGGTGTGGCCTTCTCCACCGGCGAGGAGTTCGACGCGTCCTGGAACCGGGGCACACCCCTGCAGTTCCAGCTCGGCGTCGGCCAGGTCATCTCCGGCTGGGACCAGGGCGTGCAGGGCATGAAGGTCGGCGGCCGCCGCCAGCTGACCATCCCCGCGCACCTCGCGTACGGCGACCGCGGCGCCGGCGGCCGTATCGCTCCCGGCGAGACGCTGATCTTCGTCTGTGACCTGGTCGCCGTCTGACCTCGTACGGACAGTGAACGAGGGCCCATGCCTTGTGGCATGGGCCCTCGGCTTTGGTCCCGACGCTCCGGAGCGGTACGGTCAACGATCGGAAGCACTGTGAGGAAGGGCGTCGATGGCCATTGCCAAGGCCGAGCGGCTGATGAATCTGGCGCTGTGCCTGCTGGGGACCCGCCGCCCGCTCAGCAAGCGCGAACTGCGCGGGTCCATCGAGGCCTACCTCGAGGCCGGTTCCGACGACTCCTTCAACCGGATGTTCGAGCGCGACAAGGATGATCTGCGCGAACTCGGCCTGGTCATCGAGACGGTGGAGAATCTCGACGGCGACACCGGCTATCTTGCCCGCCGCGACTCCAACCGGCTGCCCGCCATCACGCTCGACGCCGAGGAGGCCGCAGCGCTCGGCCTCGCCGCCAGGGTCTGGCAGCAGGCGCGGCTCGCCGGAGCCGCCAGCGGCGCCCTGCAGAAGCTGCGCGCGGCCGGCATGCCCGAGGCCGAGGATTCGTACGAGGCACACCACAGCGCACTCGAACCCCGCATCCCGGTCCATGAGGCCGCCTTCGAGCCTTTGATGCTCGCCTGCCGCGACCGCCGCCCGGTCATCTTCGACTACCGCAAGGCGAACGCCGCGCGCCCCGAGCCGCGCCATGTCGAGCCATGGACGCTCGAGTGCTGGCGCGGCCACTGGTATCTGGCGGGCTGGGACCGGGACCGCGGCGCCGAGCGGGTCTTCCGGCTGTCGCGCATCACCGGCCGGGTCCGCTCGCGCGCCGGCTCCTTCACCGCGCCCGTCCCCGACGTCGTCACCGTCCGGGAGACCGTCGAGACCTGGGCCGGGGAGACCGCGACCCGCTCCGCGCGGATCCGGCTGCGCACCGGCTGCGGCTATCCGCTGCGGTCCAGGGCGAAGTCGATACGGGAACTGGGTGAGGGCTGGGACGAGTTGGAGATTCCGTACGGTCACGGGCTCGACGCCTGGCTCGTGGAGTTCGGCCCGGACGTCGTCGTACTGGAGCCCGCGGATCTGCGGGCCGATGTGGTGGACCGGCTGCGCGCCGTGGCCAAAGGCTGAGGGGGACTCGTACAACCATGGCCGCCAATGCCATTGACCAGACCCGGCGGATGCTCTCGCTGGTGACCTATCTGCGGGAGCGCCCCGGCGCGCGCGTCGGTGACGTCGCCCGCGCCTTCGGGATCACCGAGGACGAGCTGATCTCCGACCTCGACGTACTGCCGATGTGCGGGACGAGCTTCCGCGGCGGCGATCTGCTCGACATCGACACCGACGGTGAGCGCATCTGGTGGCACAACCCCGACGATGTCGCCGAGCCGCTGCGGCTCGCTGCCGACGAGGCGACCGCGCTGCTGGTCGCGGCGCGCGCCGTGGCCACGCTGCCGGGACTGCGCGAGAGTGACCGGGACGCGCTGCTGCGGGCCACCGCCAAGCTGGAGGCCGCGGCGGGCGAGGCGGCGGGCGCCAGCTCCCGGCTGTCGGTGACCTTCGAGTCCGAGGGCGGCGTCTTCGCGGATGTCGACCGGGCGATCTCGGAGCGGCGGCGCCTGTGGCTGAAGTACTACTCGCCCGCGCGTGACGAGCTCACCGAGCGCGAGGTCGACCCGATCCGGCTCTTCGCCGTGGGACATACGTATATGGAGGCCTGGTGCCGTCTCTCCGAGGCGCGCAGGACCTTCCGGCTCGACAGGGTGGCGGAGATCAGACTGCTGGACGCGCCCGCGGCCCCGCCCGAGCTGGAGCTGCGCGATTTGTCGGAGGGGCTTGTGCAGCCGTCCGCCGACGACCCCGAGGTCGTGGTAGAGGTCGGCCCCGGGGGTCGCTGGGTCGCGGAGTACTACCCGCACGACAGCGCGGACGAGCTGCCGGACGGCGGGCTGCGCATCAGTCTGCGTACGCCTGAGCCTGCCTCGCTGCGCCGACTGGCGCTGCGGCTGGGACAGGACGGGCGGATCGTCTCGCCGCAGGACCTGGCGGACAGTGCCCGGCTGGCGGCGCGCGAGGCACTCGCGGCCTACGACGGTCAGGAATAGGGAGACTCGCGCCACATGTCTGTGATGTCAGGAATCGCGGCCCAGATGGCGCCGGTGCTCTTCAAGGCCGCCTGCCCCGACTGCCGCGCCGGCTTCGAGCTCTCGGCGGGGGCCCTGCGGCTGGCGATCGGCGCGAGCGCGCGCACCACGTTCTACTCCTTCACCTGCCCGGAGTGCGGGTCCGCGGTTCGCAAGCCGGCGGGGGAGCGCATCGTCGAACTCCTCACCGGCGGCGGTGTGCGGACGCTGCGCCTCCACTCCTCCCTCTGAGACGTCTAGGCTCTGCCCATGCTCTGGCCCATGCTCGCCATCGCCCTCGGCTTCCTCGGGATCGCCGTGCTCGGCGTCCTCGGCATCAGGGTCTTCATCGAGGCCCAGCGCCTGGGCCGTGAGGTGGCCCGCACGACTGAGCGGATCAACCGTGCGTCGGAGGAGTTGGAGAGGGCGGCGACGGATCTGGCGCGTACAGGCGAGGCCTTGCGGTAGCGGGTGCACCCTGATGTGAGGGCGACTCGGGCGGTAGGCTGATAAGCGGCGGCAGGCAATGAGGCGTCGGCCGCAACGGGAGTATGCAAGGGGATTGCCCTGCGTTCACCCGTGAGAGTTACGATCGCAGCCGGTTACGGTTCGGACACCAGTCCGGCGTGATCAGCAGCTCAGCCCTATGCCGCCTCGGTGAGAAGGTAGACACCAGCTATGTTCCGACAGATCGGTCCCCTCGAGATCAGTCTCATCCTTCTCGTCGTCGTCTTGCTCTTCGGGGCCAAGAAGCTTCCCGAGATGGCCCGTTCGCTGGGTAAGTCGGCCCGGATCCTGAAGAGCGAAGCGAAGGCGATGAAGACCGAGGGCCAGCCGTCCGCCACTCCGGCCGACCCGCCGCAGGACCCGGCCCAGGGTCAGGCTGCCCCTCGTACGATCCAGGCGTCGCCCGGCGATGTGACGAGCGCTCGGCCCGTCAACGAGCCCTCTGACACCACCCCCCAGCGCTGACCCCAAGGCCACCGATCACGGCCTGCCGCACGAGATGAGGACGTGGGTTGCTCAAGCCTGCCCGCTCGAAACAGAAGCAGGAGAAGGACCCCGAAGGGCGGATGCCGCTCGCGGAGCACCTGCGTGAGCTGCGCAACCGGCTTGCGAAGGCGATGCTGGCGGTCACGATCGCGTCCATCGTGGCCGCGTTCTACAGCCAGGAGCTGATGCGGGTCCTGGCCTCGCCGGTCCACGCCTGTGAACAGGGACAGCTCGAGACCGGCGGCAAGTGCGCCACCATCGTCTACACCGACCTGCTGTCGCCCTTCACCACCACGGTGAAGGTCGTCATGATGGCGGGCATCATCGCGGCCTGCCCGGTCTGGCTGTACCAGCTGTGGGCCTTCGTGGCCCCGGGCCTGCACAAGAAGGAGAAGAAGTACACCTAC
Organism: Streptomyces sp. NPDC002870; assembly: GCF_042888505.1. NCBI lineage: Bacteria > Bacillati > Actinomycetota > Actinomycetes > Kitasatosporales > Streptomycetaceae > Streptomyces > Streptomyces sp. NPDC002870. The sequence goes on along the minus strand of NZ_JBIAPW010000041.1, from coordinate 12,975 downwards.
TTCTTCGCCGCCGCGGCCGTTCCGCTCTTTATCGCGGGTGCCTATCTTGCGTTCGTGATCATGCCGGTGAGCATGAGCGTGTTGCTCAGCATCACCCCGGACACCGCCGCGAACTTCCTCGAGGTCGACAAGATCCTGGACTTCGCCGTCCGCATGGTGCTGATCTTCGGGTTCTCCTTCGAGCTGCCGCTGCTGCTGATCATGCTGAACTTGGCAGGCGTCGTGACGGGACGCCGGATGGCGGGCTGGTGGCGTGGTGCCGTCATGGGCATCTTCGTCTTCGGGGCGATCGCCACCCCGTCCACCGACCCCCTGGGCATGATCGCGCTGGCGGGACCGATCATCGTGCTGTACTTCGTCGCGGTGGGTGTCTCGCTGCTCAACGACCGGCGGCGACGACGCAACGACCCCGACGCCGAACTCGACGACGACGAGGCATCCGAACTCGACCTCGCTCCCGAGGCTGTCGGTGAGATCGAGGCCGTATCAGCCGCCAGGGCGCTGCCCGAGCAGGCGAGCGGCGAGGCCGACGGACGTTCCCACAGGCTCAACGGTTACGACGACGTCACCTGATCTTGTATGGTCCTCCCCCCAGACTCCGTCCAGGGGGACCCCAGTGACCAGCGAGATCACCCTCTTCGTCAATCCCACCGCGGGACGCGGCCGGGGCGCTCATGCCGCGCAGCCGGCCGCTGGTGTGCTGCGCGAGGCCGGGTTCTCCGTGCGTACCGTCCTCGGCGAGGACGCCGACGACGCCCTGCGGCGGGCGCGCGAAGCCGTCGGCGGGGGAACCGGGGCTCTCATAGCCGTCGGTGGGGACGGGATGATGTCGCTCGCTCTGCAAGCCGTCGCCGGCACCCGGACGCCGCTCGGTGTCGTCGCCGTCGGGACCGGCAATGACTTCGCCCGCGCGCTCGGGCTGCCTGTACGGGAGCCGGCCGCCGCCGGGCGGCTCGTCGCCGAGGCGCTCAAGGGCGAGCAGATCCGGGAGGTGGACCTCGGGCGCGTGGGGCAGAAGTGGTTCGGGACCATCCTCGCCTCCGGGTTCGACTCGCGGGTCAACGACCGCGGGAACCGCATGCGGTGGCCCAGCGGGCGCTTCAAGTACGACCTCGCGATGGTCGCAGAGCTGGCGGCCTTCAAGCCCATCCCGTACCGCATCACGCTCGACGACGGGGAGGTGCGCGAGATCGAGGCCACCCTCGTCGCCGTCGGCAACGGATCCTCCTACGGCGGCGGCATGCGGATCTGCTCCGGTGCGCGCATGGACGACGGGCTGTTCGACGTGACCGTGGTCGGGGACTGTACGCGTACGACCCTGCTCAAGGTCTTTCCGCAGGTCTACAAGGGGACGCACCTCAGCCACCCCAAGGTCACCACCCATCGCGTGCGTACGATCACGCTCCAGGCGGACGAAGTCACCGGGTATGCCGACGGGGAACCGATGGGAGCGCTGCCGCTGACCGCCCAGTGCGTTCCGGGCGCCGTGCGGGTGCTCGCTCCGGAGGTGGCCCCGGTGATCGCCCGGTAATGCCCAGTGACTGCCCCGTGGCTGCCCGGTGATTGCCCGGTGATTGCCCCGGTCAATTAAAGATCGCGCTCACTGTCAGAGGTGGCGGGTAGGCTCGTGGGCAAGATGACCGAGGACCTCTCACCCGCTGAGCGCTACGCCGCCGCCCGCATCCGCGCTGTTGAGGAGGCCACTGCGCTGGCCCCCTTCCGCGCGTTGTACGAATTCGACCTGGACCCCTTCCAGATCGAGGCCTGCCAGTCCCTGGAGGCGGGCAAGGGCGTGCTCGTCGCCGCGCCCACCGGCTCGGGCAAGACCATCGTCGGCGAATTCGCCGTCCACCTGGCCCTTCAGCAGGGCCGCAAGTGCTTCTACACCACGCCCATCAAGGCCCTTTCCAACCAGAAGTACACCGACCTCGTCAGGCGCTACGGCGCGGACAGGGTCGGCCTCCTCACCGGCGACAACAGCGTCAACCCCGAAGCACCCGTGGTCGTGATGACCACAGAGGTGCTGCGCAACATGCTCTACGCGGGCTCGCAGTCGCTGCTCGGCCTCGGCCATGTGGTGATGGACGAGGTGCACTACCTCTCCGATCGCTTCCGCGGCGCCGTGTGGGAGGAAGTGATCATCCACCTCCCCGAGTCGGTGACCCTGGTGTCACTGTCGGCGACTGTTTCCAACGCCGAGGAGTTCGGCGACTGGCTGGACACCGTCCGCGGCGACACCGAGGTGATCGTCGCCGAGGAGCGGCCCGTCCCGCTGTGGCAGCACGTCATGGCCGGCCGCCGGATGTACGACCTCTTCGAGGAGGAGACCGACCACGGCGGCCGCGGCTCGGGCCGGCGCGAGGTCAACCCCGATCTCGTACGCCTGGCGCGGACGGAGAACCAGCGTACGTACAACCCCAAGGACCGCCGCCGCGGCAAGATGGTGCGCGAGGCGGACCGCGAGCGGGAGCGGCGCCAGCGCAGCCGGATCTGGACGCCCGGGCGGCCCGAGGTCATCGAACGGCTCGACGCCGAAGGGCTGTTGCCCGCGATCACCTTCATCTTCAGCCGGGCGGGCTGCGAGGCCGCCGTGCAGCAGTGCATGTACGCGGGGCTGCGGCTGAACGACGAGAACGCGCGGGTCAGGGTGCGCGAGATCGTCGAGGAGCGGACCGCCGCCATCCCCACAGAAGACCTGCATGTCCTTGGCTACTACGAGTGGTTGGAAGGCCTTGAGCGAGGCATCGCCGCGCACCACGCCGGCATGCTGCCCACCTTCAAGGAAGTCGTCGAAGAGCTCTTCGTGCGCGGTCTGGTGAAGGCCGTATTCGCCACCGAGACGCTGGCGCTCGGCATCAACATGCCTGCTCGCTCTGTGGTGTTGGAGAAGCTCGTCAAGTGGAACGGCGAGCAGCACGCCGACATCACCCCTGGTGAGTACACCCAGCTCACCGGCCGGGCAGGGCGGCGTGGCATCGACGTCGAGGGCCACGCCGTGGTGCTGTGGCAGCGGGCCATGGACCCGCCCGCGCTCGCGGGACTCGCGGGCACTCGCACCTACCCCCTGCGCTCCAGCTTCAAGCCCTCGTACAACATGGCGGTCAACCTTGTGCAGCAGTTCGGGCGGCACCGCTCGCGCGAGCTGCTCGAGACGTCGTTCGCGCAGTTCCAGGCGGACAAGTCGGTCGTCGGCATCTCCCGCCAGGTACAGAAGAACGAAGAGGGACTCGAGGGCTACCGCGAGGGCATGACCTGCCACTTGGGCGACTTCGAGGAGTACGCGCGGCTGCGCCGCGAGCTCAAGGACCGTGAGACGGAACTGGCCAAGCAGGGCGCGGCCCAGCGGCGGGTGGCCGCGGCGTCCTCGCTGGAGAAGCTGAAGCCCGGCGACGTCATCCACGTCCCCACAGGCAAGTTCGCGGGCCTTGCGCTCGTCCTCGACCCGGGCATCCCGGCGGGCCGGACCAACGGACACCGCGGCTTCGAGCACCACGACGGACCCCGGCCGCTCGTGCTGACGGCCGAACGGCAGGTCAAGCGGCTTGCGTCGATGGACTTCCCGGTGCCGGTCGAGGCGCTGGAGCGGATGCGGATCCCGAAGTCCTTCAACCCGCGCTCGCCGCAGTCCCGTCGCGATCTGGCCTCCGCGCTGCGGACGAAGGCCGGGCACATCGCGCCCGAGCGGCACCGCAAGCAGCGGGCGGCCGCCGCCGACGACCGCGAGATCGCAAGGCTGCGCACGGAGCTGCGCGCGCATCCCTGCCACGGCTGCGACGAACGCGAGGACCATGCGCGGTGGGCGGAGCGGTACCACCGGCTGCAGCGAGACACCCGGCAGCTGGAGCGGCGCATCGAGGGCCGGACGAACACCATCGCCCGTACCTTCGACCGGATCGTGGCGCTGCTCACCGAGCTGGACTATCTGCGCGGCGACGAGGTCACCGAGCACGGCAAGCGGCTCGCGCGGCTCTACGGCGAGCTGGATCTGCTGGCCAGCGAGTGCCTGCGCGACGGTGTGTGGGAGGGGCTGAGCCCGGCCGAACTGGCCGCGTGCGTCTCGGCGTTGGTGTACGAGGCGCGGCAGGCGGACGACGCGGTCGCGCCCAAGGTCCCGGCGGGCAACGCGAAGGCCGCGCTCGCCGAGATGATCCACATATGGGGCCGACTGGACGCTCTGGAGGAGGATTTCAAGATCAACCAGGCGGAGGGCGTGGGGCAGCGTGAACCCGATCTCGGCTTCGCCTGGGCCGCGTACCAGTGGGCATCCGACCGGAGCCTGGACGAGGTGCTGCGTGAGGCGGAGATGCCCGCCGGAGACTTCGTCCGCTGGTGCAAGCAAGTGATCGATGTGCTGGGGCAGATCGCGGCGGCGGCGCCGCGTGAGGGCAGCACGGTCGCGAAGAACGCCCGCAGGGCGGTCGACGCGCTGCTGCGGGGTGTGGTCGCGTACAGCTCCGTGGGCTGAGCGGCGATACGTACGATGGCCCGGGTGCACCGCCAGGCGGTGAACCGGGCCATCGGAGTCCGGTCGCTCTGGGGTCAGCCCCAGAACCTGTCCTCTTCGTCGATGTCCTCGGTGCACTCGTCGATGTCGGTGATCTTTCCGCCGACGATGGTGAAGAAGAGACCCTCGCGGATCTCGATGCCGTGGTCGCCCCGGTCGGCCCTCATCGTGTGAAGTGACATGGCGTGCCCGCGCCCGTCGGCCAGCACCGATTCCAGCTGGATCTGCATCGTGCCGTCGGTCTCCTCGCCGAGCCTGCGGTACAGCTGGAGAACGGCATCGAGGCCCTTGTGGTGGCCGGAGAGCGGGTTGTTGCCCGGCACGTGGTGGACGACGTCCCTCGTCATCAGGGAGCCGAGTGTCTCCATGTCACCCGACACGAACGCTGCGTAACCCCGGCGTACAAGGGCGCAGTCCGGGTGTTCAGCCATAGTGATTCACACCTTTCGTCCCTATTGATGCCCTCTCTATATCCTCCGCCGGGTGTGGAGGGCTGTCCACGCAGGCGTTCCTGTAGGCCCGCCGGCCGCCGTACCCGGTTGTCCGTGCCCACGTGGACGAGGCCGGGCTCAGGTGGGTCGGTGCACAGGGCGAACATGGGTGTCTGGGGCGTGTGCGACGATCGGCTTCATGAGCACCACCACGGGACGACGGGTCGGCCGGCCGCGCGCGACGCAGCGGCCGGACAGCGGGATGTCCGCGCGGGACGAACTCCTCCTGGCCGCGGCGGAGTTGTTCACCACGAGCGGGTACGCCGCGACCACGACCCGGGCGGTCGCGGAGCGCGCGGGTATGCGGCAGGCGACGATGTACCACTACTTCAGCGGCAAGGAGGACCTGCTCGCCGAGCTCCTCGAGTCGACGGTGGCCCCGTCCCTGACGCTCGCACTCCGGCTGCTCGCGGACGACGCGCGCCCTGCGGAGGAACGCCTGTGGGAGCTGTGCCGCGCGGACGTTGAGCTGTTGTGCGGCGGCGAGCACAACCTGGGCGCGCTGTACCTGCTCCCGGAGGTCCAGGGCGAACGCTTCACGAGCTTCCACCGGGTGCGGGCCGACCTGAAGTCGGCGTACGGGGAGCTGCTGGGGGCGACGGCGGCGGGGGGCGAGCTCGACAAGAGGGAGCGGGTGCTCCGTACGGACCTGGTGTTCGGGCTGATAGAGGGCGTGATCCTGGTCCACAGATCGGACCCGGAGAGGGCGGTGCGGGCGTTTGCGGGGGCGACGGCGGACGCGGCGCTGAGGATTGTGGGGGTGCGGGGCTCGGGATGACCGGTCCCGGGAAGCCCCTGGGGGTGCGTGGCGTTGGGAGCCGGCGCTTCCCACGCCCCTGAATGATGATCTAGACGAGCGCCCCGGGCTTCGGCTCGGCGGCCGGCTTCGTTGGGCGCTTCGCCTTGCCCGCGCCCCCCAGCACTACGAGTGAGAAGAGGCCCGCTCCTGCCATGACGCCGGCCGCGCCGACCGCAGCCAAGCCCATCCCGTGTGTGAAGGCGTCGCGCGCGGCCGCCAGCACGGTGTCTGCCGTTCCGGCCGGGAGCTGGGCCGCCACCGCTGTCGCGCCGCCCAGGGTTTCGCGGACCGCGTCGGCGTGCGGCACGTCGGCCGGCAGGGCGTCGGCAATGTCCCGGCTGTAGACCTGGTACCGGTACATTGCCCACGACCCCGGTCGCAGACTGCACTCGTACTAGCGCATGAGTAACGCCCACGGAGCGGCGTACAGCCACGCTGACTGTGGCCGATTCCGCGTGGCGCGACTCCTACGCTGGTACGAGCGACTCGGGGTCGTCCCCTCCGAAAGGGGCCGCTGAGCTGGGCTTTCTGAAGTGGCGCCCGCTGTCAGGCCATTTGATATGGGGCTAGGCCAGGGCGATCGTTTCGGTAGCGATGTCACGGGCCCAACTTGTGGTTCGAGTTGGTGGCCATGTGCGTAAAGTCGTGAGGCAAAGCCCTTCGGCACGACGAAGGGAGATTCCCGCGCGGCCCATGCTTCCTACGGCCTGGCCTCGCCGAGATCTCCCTCTCGTCAGTCGATGGGTACCGACCCGTATTGAGGAGATGGCAGCCCATGACGCCCTTGACCGTACCCCAGTCGAGAGCTCCAGCCATGTGAGCCTGCTCGCCTGGGCCACCACCTTGACGGGCCTGCTGTCCGTTATCGCCGTCGTGATGCCCCGTCGTAGGGGGAGTACCAGCTGCCGCTGGTGGCGGCGCAGGCGGAGTCGGTGACCACGTTGGAGCCGTCGCGCTTGAGGACGGTCTCGCGGGTGTTGCAGGTGCCGCTGATGGTGATCCAGTGGGGGAACAGGTCGCGGCTGTAGCCGGTGCGGGAGTGCTCGGTCGTGGCGGGCATCGAGGCGAGGTAGGAGCGGGCGGTGGCGGCGCTGACCGGTGTGGGCAGAGCAGCTTGCGCGGGGGTGGTGCCGAAGAGGGTCAGCGCGGCGGTGGAGATGGCCACCAGGGTGGCGGCGATGCCGTGACGGGCGTGTGTGCGCATGAGTATCGACTCCCGAGCCGGGGTTGACGGGCGGGGGGCGCCGCTCATCGTGGCCCGGAGGAGTTGATGCGGGTAGATCTCGCAGGGTGAAGTTCCCGTGACAACCCGTCAACGACTGGATTGAGAACCGTACCCGCATTCCGGCGATGGGGTGTCGGCCGTACCTTCACGCTGGCTGCCAGTCGAGGAACCAGGCGGTGCGCTGAGCAGATCGAGGCAGAGCCACCAAGGGTCAGGGAGAGCCTCTCGCGGCCGACGTAGGTCACGGCCGGAAGAGGTTCTTCCATCGCTCACTTTCCGTTGGGAAACGGACGAAGCGTTTGGCTCCTAGGGTGACTCGCGCCGCTCCCCAGTTCATCGCATCGAGAGGACTCCCATGACAGGCATGTCCGCCGGAAGGCCGACCGGTCCCGGTTTCGAACGACGCACTCTCCTGCGCGGTGCTGCGGTGGCCGCGGCCGCTTCCGTCTCCTTCCAGGCCCTCGCCGCGCGGACGGCTGCAGCCGCGCCGGTCAAGCTCGAATTCGACGCCGGGTACGGCCCGCTGAGCCCGGTCAAGGACCAGGCGACCGGCCTGGAGTTGCTGCAACTGCCGCGCGGGTTCGAGTACATCTCCTACGGGTGGACGAACGACCTCATGGACGACGGGGTGCGCACCCCTGGCTCCCATGACGGCATGGCAGCCTTCCGGTACGGGGACCGGGTCCACCTCGTCCGCAACCACGAGCGCGGCGCCGGCCCGGCCTTCACCGCCCCCGCCTACAACCCGGAGGCCGGCGGCGGGACCACCACCCTGGTCTTCGACCCGGATGCCGGCCAGTGGCTGGAGTCCTATGGCAGTCTCGGCGGCACCATCCGCAACTGCGCCGGCGGGCCCACCCCGTGGAACACCTGGCTCACCTGCGAGGAAACCTTCTCCACGACGGTCGGCAAGCGCCACGGCTACATCTTCGAGGTGGCGTCGGAAGGCAAGGGCAACCCTGAGCCCTACAAGGCCATGGGCCGGTTCAACCACGAGGCCGTCGCCATCGACCCGGCGACTGGATACGTCTACGAGACCGAGGACCGCGGCGACGCATCCCTGTACCGGTTCGTCCCGGCGGTCCCCGGCAACCTGTCCAAGGGCGGTCGGCTCGAGGCGCTGCGCATCGGCACCACGACGTACGACACCCGAGGCGACGGCGAGAAGGCGTACGGCACTGTCTCCTGGGTGCCCGTGGACGACGTCGACCCGGCGACGGACACGGTGCGGCTCGAGGCGCAGGCGAACGGTGCGGCGGTGTTCAGCCGCCTCGAGGGCGCCTGGTACGGCAACGACCGCATCTACGTGATCACGACCGACGGGGGTCCCGCCCGCCAGGGACAGGTCTTCGAACTCGACCCGGCCACCGATGAGTTCCGGGTGCTCTTTGCCTCGCCGGGCTCCGACCTCCTCAACGCGCCGGACAACATGTGTGTGAGCCCCCGCGGCGGCCTGGTGCTCTGCGAGGACGGAGGCGGCACCGAGTACGTCCACGGGCTGACCACGGAGGGCGAGATTTTCCGCTTCGCGGCCAACAACGTGGATCTGCGCGGCGGGACTCCGGGCAAGAACGTCCCGGCGGCCGACCACAGGGGCTCGGAGTGGGCCGGCTCGGTGTTCGAACCGAAGAACGGAAACTGGCTGTTCGTGAACATCCAGACCCCGGGCATCACTTTCGCGATCACCGGTCCCTGGTCCCGGGGCGCGCTGTGATACGTCAGCCGGGAGCTGCAGCCGCGGCCGGATTGCCCGCAGGGCACTGGCCAGGCTGACGCGCAGTGCCCGGCCGACACAGGCTGGGCACTACGCGGGTTACGCGTCCGCCGGGCATATCCCGGCTCCGCGGGCGTAACGCACGCGCAGGGCTGCCGGGCAGAGATCGAAACAAGTCCTGCAGCATCGACGTCTCCACAGACACACACTGCGGTCGATCGCCGCGAATGGCCCCCACGGCACGGCAGCGGGCCCGAGCCGTCGACCCTACCGACAACGGCCGATCAGGGACATGGGTATACGTTCAACTGTGCCGAAGGACCCGGAACGGGCGTGGGGGCACGGTCCTGGCGGACGCGGCTGGGGCGCGATCAAGGATGTACTCGCGCATCACCTGCAGCAACCGCTGCTGTGTCTCGGTGATCTCGGTCATGCCGCCTCCACCCAGCGCGCTACGGGCGTGGGATGCCACGCCTACCACTTGGGCGCCGCGCCCGGGCCGCGAGCTGGAGTCGTTTGATCGGCGCCGCACGGGAGAGTCAAAGCGGCTGAAGGCCACGCCGTACGGCACCCGATCAGCCCGTTTTCCCCGGTGTTCTTCCGGATAGGGCAAGGGGGAACAGCCCCGCTGCCGTACCCCGGTGAGGAGACACGCGATGGCCGTCCTGCATCATCTGGCCAGGCGTCTGGAGCAACTTGACGCCCTCGATCCAGTGGCGGCACCCCTGGCTCGGGCGGTCGGACGCGTGGTCCGGCCGCGCCCGCTGCGGAACCTGCTCAGCGGAACGAACCTGGGCCATCCACTGCACCCGGTGCTCACTGATGTGCCGATTGGGGCGTGGGGCATGTCAGTGCTGCTAGACAATGTTGGGGGGAAGCTCGCCGAGCCGGCTGCCGACGTTCTCCTCGCCGCCGGCGTCGCCGCGGCGGTACCGACCGCCGCCACCGGTTGGAACGACTGGTCGGACACCTATGGGCCGGCCAGGCGCGTCGGGTTGGTCCACGCCGGCGTGAACGTGACCGCACTGAGCCTGTACGTCGCCTCACTCATCGCCCGCCGGTCCGGACAGCGCCGCCGTGGCAAGGGGCTGAGCCTGGTCGCCCTCGGTGTCCTGATGGCAGGTGGTTACCTCGGGGGGCATCTGACGTTTGTGAAGGCCGTCAACGTCAACCACACCGCGTTCGAGGACAGGCCCCGGGAGTGGACCCCGGTACTGCCGGATTCCGAGCTCGCCGAGGGCGCACACCGCAAGGTGCTCGCCGGGGACGCCCCGGTCCTGCTCTGCCGCGAAGCGGGGGAGGTGCTCGCGCTGGCGAGTACCTGCAGTCACATGGGCGGTCCCCTCGAGGAGGGGAGGATCGCGGACGGCTGCGTCACCTGTCCCTGGCACGGCAGCACCTTCAACCTCGCCGACGGAGGTATCGTCCGCGGCCCGGCCTCCACACCCCAGCCGAGCTACGACACACGTGTCAACGACGGGCACATCGAAGTCCGCGCACGGCACTAGCGCCACGAGGAATGCGGTGGCTCTGCCGATCGGGGTAGTGGGTGAGGCCGTAGCGGTCACCGGCCTCCGCCAGTGCAAGAACGCTCCTGAATGGCCTTCGCGACCGGGCGCTGGATCGCCGTTGATCTCGAAATGGTCCAGCTCGCCGCCCTTGGGGGCCAGATCTTGGGGTGACGGGCTCTCATCCGCAGGTCACGGAGTCACTCAGGCACTCAGTCCGGCGATGTGGCTCAGGCGTGATCCACGAGTTGCGCGACGCCCTGCTGGCGCGCGCAGTGCGCGCAGCAGAAGAACTGCCCATCGGATTGAAGCCCATGGCCGAGGATGCGGCACTGGCAGTTGTCGCAGATCGGCGCCATCTTCTGGGCGGCGCACTCGATGCTGTCGAAAGTGTGCACGGCTCCCGCGGCATGCACCTCGAACGCCATCTCGTAGTCGTTGTTGCAGACCTCGCACACGGCCATGAATGATCCGCTCCTCGGTGCTCGGGAAAGGCGGGGGTTGAGTTGGCGCTTCTGGAAGTTAGCGAGAAGCTGCGTCAAATCTCCGGCGACACGTTGGCCCGGACCCGACCGGCACAGCGGAACCACTCAGGTGGGGGGCTTTTCCTCCTCCGGCTCACTCGGCGGCTCGGCAGCTCACCCAGCGCCGGCTCACCGTTCCGCCGTTTCGGCCTGTTCCGCCTCAGCCGTTTCCCCGGGGCGCGCCTGCTCACGCGGGCCAGCTGGTGGGTGCCCGTGGTGCGGGGGGCCTGGGCGGCGGAGTGCTTCCATGAGCGCAGGAGGTACCGGATTTTGCTGGGTTCCTGCCCGGTGGTGGCGGCGATCTCCTCGAGTTCGCGGCCGACGGTGTGGTGCAGGACGATCGCGTCGTACTGCTCGGGTTCCACTGGGATGGGCAACGGCGGGGTGCGGGCGGACGCGTCGGCGGATCATGCCTTCGTCGCCCGTCGGCAGCGCGATGGTCGCCGCGTGCAGTGCGCATCGGGGCGGGCGCTGCGACGGAGACTCGGGCCGCGTCGCGCTGTTCTCCTCTTCGCAGGGAGATCAGCGGCACCCATGCCGGCACCCTGTACCTCGCCGGAGGCGTCACCAGCGTCACCAGCGACCTCGACCAGGGCTGGCGTTGCCCCACCAACCGCTGGGCCGACTCCGCACCCCTCACGTCCACCGCGTCGCTCGCCATCGGCGACCACACCGTGCTCCTCGTCGGCCCAAGGCCGACCCAACCATGGCATAGAGAAGGCCCTGTACGCGGTGGCGTGTTCTCGCCGTGCGCCTTCGCCTCGGCAGCACGGTCGGCGTGCGCTCTGGTTCGCCAACTCGCCTCTGAGTACGGTGAGTCGTGTACGAACCAGGGCAAGGCACCGAGCGAAGGGGGAGCGGCATGGGCGTCGACTGGGTTGCTGCCAGTGAGGGCGGTCAGGGTGGCGGTGGGGGTGGGGGTGACGGGCATCCGGGGCAGCCGTGGCAGCCGCCGCAGGACCCTCCGTCCCCGGACGGGGGAACGCCCCCGGGGGATGGAACGCACCGTAAGTGACCCTGACCACGGGCCGGGGGGTGCGGCCTGGCTGGAGGAAGCTCGGCGGTTTCCTGCTGGAGTCCGGCGCGATGGCACCGGACTGGGCGCAGGCCTTCGAGGCCGTTGACCGCGCCCGGTTCCTGCCTAGCGTGATGTGGCCCTACGACATGGCCACCAGGACCAGCAGCCACGTCGACCGGGACGCCGACCCCGACGCCTGGTATGCGGCCGCGGACGCTGACGTGCCGGTCACCACCCAGTGGGACGACGGCCGTCACCATGGCACGGCCCCCGGCAGCGTGCCCACCTCATCGGCGTCCATGCCCTCCGTCCCAGCCACAGCCTCACAGGTGCCCACGGGACGACCGCGACCGATCCCATCGATCACGGCCAGCGAGCCGCTTGTCGGTTACTGAGACACGCTCCTAGTGCCCGTCCTGGCCGAGCGTGGCCACATCGAGGCACTGCGTGTTCTGATGCGCCCCGGCAAAACAGGTTTCGCCCTGCAACTGGCACGTGCCCTCGCCACCCGCGGACGGCTCGACGAGGCCATCGCGATCATGACGGAGCGCATCGACGCCGACGAGCAGAACGCCTACGAGTGGACCATCGAGCTGCTCGTCGAACTGGGCGAGGCCGACCGGGCGCTGCGGCTGCGGCGCAAACGGGGGCACAAGCTCCGCTCACCTGTCGACACCTCCGACTTCCAACTGGCCCGGCTTCTGGACGAGCAGGGACGCCACGAGGAAGCCATCGACGTACTGAGCCACAAAGGGGGCGCGCCGACGCAACTGGCGGACCTGCTCGCCGGCGTCGGCTGCATGGACGAGGCCATGATGGTGCTCGACGGCGCCCAGCACACGGTCAGGGTGAAGAGCGTCGGTGACAAGCTGGCCGAGCATCAGGCAGCTCTCCTCGCCCGGTATGGCCACCTCCGCGAGCTCCGGGACCGTGCCGCGAACGGCCACCCGGAGCACCGGGAGATCATGCGTTCCCACCTGACCCGCGCCCAGGCCGCCGCGACAGACAGGCGCTGATCAGCGCGGAATCGCACCCGTCAGTAGCCCACCCGTTCAACCTCCTAACCAGGCGCGATCAAACTTCGGCGGCACAGACTCAGCTTGTTCTTTAACCTTTCAACCGTTGTAGGGCTATAAGTGTCTTCTCGCGGCGGACGGTTTTGCCTACGTCGTAGTGGGGTGTCCGGTGTCTG